>NZ_PNLV01000001.1 GCF_013823285.1 Brevundimonas sp.
GGACGCCGGGATCGACCCGGCCCGGGTCAGTCCCCACGTCCTGCGCCACGCCTTCGCCACCCACCTGCTGGAAGGCGGCGCGGACCTGCGCATCGTCCAGACCCTGCTGGGCCACGCCGACATCGCCACCACCCAGATCTACACCCACGTGGCCACCGACCGCCTGACCCAGGTCATGACCAGCAAGCACCCCTTGGCGAAGGGGGATTAGGCGCGCATATTTCCGTCATGGCCCAGTCCTTCTACGTCAAGGCGATATGGGACGCCGAGGCAGGCGTCTGGTGCAGCGAGTCCAACATTCTGGGCCTCGTGCTTGAGACCGCGACCCTGTCCGAATTCGAATCCCTGGCCCGCCACTTCGCGCCCGAGCTTCTGGCGGAGAACATGGGCGTGCAGGGTCCCGTACCGATCCGGTTCGAAGCGGAAGGCGGCTTTGACGTCGTCGCCGCCTGAGTGTGCGTTGTCGCCTGGCTTGGCCAGTCGATGATGGCGCCCTGACCGGAGCGCCAACATGCCCAAGGACTTCTACCCTGAACTGAGCCGTCTGCTCCGGGAGGCCGGATGGGGCCCCGTCTCCGGCGGCAAGGGCAGCCATGAGAAGTGGCGACACCCCGATCAGGCGCACGCCCTGCTGGTTCCGCGCTCCAAGAGCCGACATACCGCCAACGGCATTCTCAAGCAGGCGGGCTTGCCCAAGACCTTCTGAACCCGTGCTTGCCCGCGCGCGTTGACGGCTCTAGGTTCCGCCGCTTCCCGATCAGCCGCCCACCGGACATCCATGGCCGCCCGTCACTACCTCGATTTTGAAAAGCCGATCGCCGAGCTTGAAGCCAAGATCGAGGAGCTGAGCCTGCTGTCCGAATCCGCCGGCTCGTTCGAGACCGAGGTGGCCGGACTGCGGAAAAAGGCGGAGCAACTCCGCAAGAAGACCTACGCCGAGCTGGACCCGTGGCGGAAGACCCAGGTGGCGCGCCACCCCCAACGCCCGCATCTGGGCGACTATCTGGCGGGCCTGTTCACCGACTTCACCGAACTGCACGGCGACCGCAAATTCAGCGACGATCAGGCCATCATCGGCGGTCTCGGCCGCTTCCGGGGCCAGGCCTGCGTGGTCATGGGCCACGAAAAAGGTCACGACACCGCCAGCCGCCTGACCCACAATTTCGGCATGGCCCGGCCCGAGGGCTACCGCAAGGCGGTGCGCCTGATGGACATGGCCGAACAGTTCGGCCTGCCGGTGCTCACCTTCGTAGACACCGCCGGGGCCTATCCCGGGCTGGGCGCAGAGGAGCGCGGCCAGGCCGAGGCCATCGCCCGCTCCACCGAGCGGGGCCTGACCCTGGGCACGCCCATGATCGCCACGGTCACCGGCGAGGGCGGATCGGGCGGCGCCATTGCGCTGGCGGCCGCCAACCGGGTCCTGATGCTGGAGCACTCCATCTATTCGGTGATCTCGCCCGAGGGCGCGGCCTCCATCCTGTGGCGCGACGGCGCACGGGCGAAGGACGCGGCCGCGGCCATGAAGATCACCGGCCCGGACCTGATCGACCTCAAGATCGTCGACCGCCTGATCCCCGAACCCCTGGGCGGCGCCCATGCCGATCCCGCAGCCGCCATCCAGACGGTGGGCGACGTGCTCGAGGAAGAGTTGAAGGCGCTGACGGCGATGACGCCCGACGCGCTGAAAGCCCAGCGCGCCGAGCGCTTCTACGCCATCGGCAGGTTCTAGGCGGCGTCCACCAGGACGATTTCCGCGTCGCCCAACGCCTTCACCGTGATGACGTCTTCATCGGTGATGGCCGCGCCGTCGCGGGCGTTCAGACGGACGCCGTTGACCTCCACCTCGCCCTTGGCCGGAACCAGATAGCCGCGCCGGGCCGCCCCCAGCGGATAGTCGGCGCTCTCGCCCGCCTTCAGGGTCGCGCCCACCACCCGCGCATCGGTGCGGATCGGCAGGGCGTCGGCGTCATCGTCGAAACCGGAAGCCAGCACCACGAACTGGCCGGCGCGGTCGCCCTTGGGGAACGGCTTGGCGCCCCAGGCGGGCTTTTCGCCCTGACGGGTGGGCAGAATCCAGATCTGGAAGATCCGGGTGGTCTCCGGCTCCGCATTGTACTCGGCGTGACGGATGCCGGTGCCCGCGCTCATCACCTGGACGTCGCCGGCCTCGGTGCGGCCCTTGTTGCCCAGGCTGTCCTCGTGGGTGATGGCGCCGTCGCGGACATAGGTGATGATCTCCATATCGGCGTGCGGGTGGGGCGGAAAGCCCGAGCCCGCCGCGATCTCGTCGTCGTTCCAGACGCGCAGGTTGCCCCACTGCACCCGGTTCGGGTCGAAATAGCTGGCGAACGAGAAATGGTGTTTGGCCTTGAGCCAGCCGTGGTCGGCGCCGCCCAGGCTGTCGAACGGTCTGCGCTCGATCATGATGGTCTCCCTCCAGGGGTGGATGTTGACGCTCAGATAGGCGCGGCGGACGCGAGGGAAAGTCCTAACTGGCACACATATTGTTACTGATCAGCGTCAGGCCTGGCACCGTCGTTTCAAGGCGTCCCGCTACAAAAGCAATCTAGCCCGTCACCTGCCCGAAGTCGGCCACCCGGCCCATGACGTCGCGCACCTGGCCCAGCAGCTTGAGCCGGTTGTCCCGCTCCGCCGCCACGTCCGAGTTCACCATCACCTTGTCGAAGAAGGCGTCCACCGGCGCCCGCAGCTTGCTCAGCGCCGTCATGGCCGCGGCGAAGTCCTCGGTCTCCAGCGCCGCATCCACCGCCGTCCGGGCCGCGCCCACGGCGAAGGCCAGCGCCGTCTCTTCCTCCGGCTGGCTCGGCAGGCCGGTCTGGACCATGCCCGTGGGCACATCCCCCTTCTTGGCCTCGGCCTTCAGGATGTTGGACGCCCGCTTGTACCCCGCCAGCAGATTGGCCCCGTCGTCCGTGGCGAGGAAAGCGCCGAGCGCCTCGACGCGGCGCACGATGCGGACGAGGTCGTCGTCGCCCAACGCGAAGACGGCGTCCACCAGATCGTGCCGCTGCCCCTGATCGCGCAGGAGCACCTTCAGGCGGTCAGCGAAGAAGGCGAGGAGGTCTCGTGCGGTCGTCTGGGCCGATAAGATAGTTTCTGGCCGTTCCGCGCTCTTGAAGAAATCTGGACTGTTAATGACCATCAGCCGCTCACTGGCCATGTCGGGTCTGATCCAATCGGCAACCACAAGCACGTCAGCGTCGGACGGGAAGGACCAGATATCGAAGCGCCAGTCCTCGTCGCCCTGCTCATCAATGTAGGGGCCGTGATAGTCCTCCCAGAACTCGGGATAGATTAGGTAGTCTTCAGTAGGGTGCCGCTGGAGAAGGCGCATCATAAGGCTGTCGCGCCAGTATGTTCGCGGCTGCGCCTTTTCAACGACGGCTTTTAGACGAAGGCGTGCCCCACTCTCCAGCACCAGCCGGATAACCCCCAGCGCCGCCCGGCGCAGGGCGAACGGGTCCTTGGATCCCGTGGGCTTCTCGTTGATGGCGAAGAAGCCGACCAGGGTGTCCAGCTTGTCGGCCAGCGCCACCGCCACCGTCAGCGGCGCGGTCGGAACCGTGTCCCCCGGCCCCTGCGGCTTGTAGTGGTCGCGAATGGCGTCGGCGATGGCGTCGCCATGCTCGGCCCGAGCGTAATAGCCGCCCATGACGCCCTGCAGCTCGGGGAACTCGCCCACCATGCCGCTGGCCAGATCGGCCTTGGCCAGGCGCGCGGCCTGTTCGGCCTGATCCGGGTCAGCGCCCACCAGCGGCGCGATCTCGCGGGCCAGGGCGGCGATGCGGTCGACCCGCTCGGCCAGGGTGCCCAGCTTCGCATGGAAGGTGACGCCCTTCAGCTTCCCCAGCCAGGCGTCGAAGCCCACCTTGCGGTCCTCGTCCCAGAAGAAGCGGGCGTCGTTCAGGCGGGCCGACAGCACGCGGGAATTGCCCGCCGCCAGCGCCTTGCCCCCGTCGGTCGCCTCCACATTGGCCACCACCACGAAGTGGGGCGCCAGACCATCCTTTGCCGGGTCGCGGACCGCGAAATATTTCTGGTGCACCTTCATGGACAGGCGCACCACCTCGGGCGGCAGGTCCAGGAACTGAGGGTCCATGTCGCCCAGGATCGGCGTCGGCCATTCGGCCAGCCCCGCCACCTCGTCCAGCAGACCGTCGTCATCCACCAGCGCCAGACCCTTGGCCGCGCACACGGCCTTGGCCTGCTCCAGAATGCGCAGCTTGCGGTCCGCCACGTCCAGCATGACGAAATTGTCCTGCAGCTGGCGGCGATAGTCGGCGAAGTCGCGGATCTTCAGACCCCGGCCCGTCCCCAGGAACCGGTGCCCCTCGGTGATGTCATGAGCCTCGATGCCGTCGATGGCGAACGGGACCACCTTGCCGTCGAACAGGCACAGGATGCGCTTGATGGGCCGCACCCAGCGCAGGGTCCCCGACCCCCACCGCATGGACTTGGGCCAGGGGAAGGCGCGCACCACCGCATCCACCGTCTCGGCCACCACCTCGGTGGTCGCCCGGCCGCTCTCCTGAACGCGGGCGTAGAGCACCCCGTCGCGCTCCTCCAGCTGCTCGCGGGTCAGGCCGGTTTTCCTCAGAAAGCCCTCCAGCGCCTGCGGCGGCGCCGAGGCCTTGGGGCCCTTCAGCTCCTCGTCCCGGTCCGGCGTCGCCGTCGGCAGGCCCTCGATCACCAGCGTCAGCCGGCGCGGCCCGGCGAAGGTCGTCAGCGCGTCCCACGACAGCCCCTCGGCCTTCAGCCGGTCACTCACCAGCCGTTCCAGATCCCGCGCGCCCCCCGCCTGCATCCGCGCAGGGATTTCCTCGGAGAAGATTTCAAGAAGAAGCTGGGGCATCAGGCGGTCTTCCGCTCTTGTTCGACGTAAGCGACAGCGCACGCCTTGCACAGGTCCCGGATGCGGCCGATGTAGCTCTGCCGTTCGGCCACGGCGATGGCGCCGCGGGCGTCCATCAGGTTGAACAGGTGGCTGGCCTTCAGCACCTGGTCATAGGCGGGCAGCACCAGCGCCTGCCCCTGCGGCCCGGTCATGGCCAGGAAGCGTGTCACCTCCGCCACCATGTCCTCGAACCGGCGCTTCAGCCCGTCTACGTCATAGCCGTGGAAATTGGCCTCCGACTGCTGGCGCTCGTTCTCCAGAAACACCTCGCCATAGGTGACGCCGTCGTTGTTGAAGCGCAGGTCATAGACGTTGTCGACGCCCTGCACATACATGGCCAGTCGCTCCAGCCCGTAGGTCAGCTCGCCCGACACCACGTCCACCTCGATGCCGCCGACGCCCTGGAAATAGGTGAACTGCGTCACCTCCATCCCGTCGCACCAGACCTCCCAGCCCAGCCCCCAGGCGCCCACCGTGGGGTTCTCCCAGTCGTCCTCCACGAAGCGGATGTCGTGCAGCTTCGGATCGATCCCGATCCGCTTCAGGCTCTCCAGATACAGATCCTGCAGATCGTCCGGATTCGGCTTCAGAATAACTTGGTACTGGTAATAATGCTGGAGCCGGTTGGGATTTTCGCCATAGCGGCCGTCGCCGGGGCGGCGGCTGGGCTGGACGTAGGCGGCCTTCCACGGGCGCGGGCCCAGGGCGCGCAGCACCGTGGCCGGGTGCAGGGTGCCGGCGCCCACCTCGATGTCGTAGGGCTGCAGGATCGCGCAGCCCTTCTCGCTCCAGTAGGCGTGCAGGGTCAGGATCAGATCCTGGAAACTCAGCGGTTCAGTCGTCCTGGAAGACAAGGCCGTATCCGGATTTGCGGGCATTTCGCGGGCGCGAAAAAAGACGGCGGACCATAGGGCCCGCCGCCTTGTGCATCAATGCCGGATGCCGGGGATCAGACGCCCGGGGGCATGGGGTCCATGAGGTCCATGAGGTCATCCTCTGCCGCGTCCGGCGCCGGATCGATCGGCGGCGGCGGAACAGTGCTGTCGGCCGGGGGCTCCAGGGGATCGGCCATGGGCGTGTCCACAGGATCAGCGGGCGTCGGGTTCAGCGGATCCGGCGTCGGCGCATCCATGTCGGTGGGCGCATACATCGGCTCGACCGGCATGGCCGGATCAGGGCGCGGGGCCATGGGGTCCGCATCGTCTGTTTCGGTCTCCATGGAGTCCTCGCCCGCGGGCGGCGCGGCGTCGGGCTCGCTCCAACCCTCGTCCTGGACCGTGTCATAGGGCACGGCGTTCTCGCCGGGCGTTTCGGCGGCGTCGTCCGCCGGGGGCGGCGTCACGGATTGATCCTGAGCCATAGCTGCCGGGGCCATCAACAGAGCCGCCGCCGCGCCGGCCGTCATAAGGCGCATGCGAAACATTGGTCGTCCTCTCCAGTATAGCCGCCTGGGCGAGGCCCGGACGGCGCGGTTCCCGACTTCTTGAGAAGACAATCCGGGAGCAGGGCTCTCTGTTCCCCGAAAGGCTGGGGTCATTTCGGGGCAAAGCGCGACTTCAGGTGAGGCGACAGGATGCCGCCCACCAGTCCGGACGGGCTTGCGACAGGGCGTCAGCGGCCGATCGCGCAGCCTCCGCCGTTTCGAACAGGGCAAAGACCGTGGCCCCGGATCCAGTGACCCGCGCCAGAAGGGTCCCCGGCGCCGAAGCCGCCACTTCCAGCGCCGTTCCGATCAGGGGCGTGAGCCCGATGGCGGGCGTCTCCAGATCGTTGCGCGTCCTCTCGAGCCAGTCCACCAGTTCGGCGGTCGAGGCGAGCCCGGCAGACATGTCCGGCGCGTCCGCCGCCGGGCGGGGCGCTTCGTCATAGGCCCGGTAGACCGCGCCCGTGGGCGACGGCACGCCCGGGTTCAACAACACGGCGTGGATATCCGGCAGGGATGGCGCAGGGCTCAGGACCTCTCCCCTGCCCCGGGCGATCACGGGCCGGGCGGCCAGACACATAGCCATGTCGGCGCCCAGCGGCTCGGCGATCCGCGTCAAAGCGGTGTCATCCAGATCGAGACCCAGCACATCCCGGGCCGCCTTCATGGCCGTCGCCGCGTCCGACGACCCGCCGCCGAGACCCGCTGCAACCGGCAGGCGCTTGTCGAGCTGCACATGAACCGGCAGGCGGTCCCGCCCCACGGCGTTCGCCATGGCGTCCAGCCCGGTCTCGATCAGGTTCGGTCCGCCATTGATGCGCGCCGCGAAGGGACCGGCGGTCTTAAACCGAAAGGTGTCGGCACGCGTCACCGACACCCGATCGCCCACATCGGCGAACACCGCCAGGCTGACCAGCGGGTGATAGCCGTCAGCGCCGGGCGGTCCCACGTGCAGAAACAGGTTCACCTTGGCCGGGGCCAGCCTCCAGGCTGGTTCGCCGGGGGTCACGGATTAACGGGGTCGGCGACCTGACCGTTGTCGGCGCGGGCGACGGCGCTGACGGACTGAACGGCGCCGAGCCCGCGCTCCAGCTTGGCCTCGACCTGGGCGCGCAGATCCGGCTCCGGGGCCAGACTCAGCGCCCGGCTCCACTGGAATTCGGCCTCGCGCCGACGGCCCACCTGCCAGTAGGCGTCGCCCAGATGGTCATTGATGACCGCGTTGCCCGGCTCCAGCGACACGGCCAACTCGAGGGTCTCGACCGCCGCCTCGAACTGGCCCTGACGATACTGGGCCCAGCCCAGCGAGTCCTGGATGTGCCCCGAGTCCGGTTCAGCCGCCACGGCCCGGGCGATCATCTCGGCGCCCTGATGCACCCTCTGGCCGCTGTCGACCCACATGTAACCCAGGTAGTTCAGCACCTCGGCGTTATCCGGTTCGTCCTGCAGGGCGGCCCACAGCTCAGCCTCGGCCTCCTCGAAACGGCCCAGGGATTCATAGACGGCCCCGCGAGTGAAGCGCACCTGCCAGGATTGCTCGCCGGTGTTCAGCGCCGGGCCGTTCAGCAGCTCCAGCGCCTCCTGATACCGCTCCTGCGACGTCAGTAACCCAGCAAGACCATAGACCGCCTGCGGGTCTTCCGGGGCCGCGCTCAGGGCTTCACGGGCATGGATCAGTGCGTCCTCGTCCCGGTCATCCTCCTGGTAGCTCCAGGCCATTTGCTGACGGGCCGCCGCATACAGGATCGGTTCGTCCCTGCCGATTTCGGCGAAGGTCGCCCGGGCGGCGGTGGTCAGGCCGGCATCCTGAAGCGTCTGGCCCAGCAGGAGACGGGTCTGGTCGTTCGCATCCAGCCCCAGAGCCAGGCGCAGATAGACGGCGGCGAACTCATTGTTCTGTTCGGCGAGAGCGGCCGCGGCCGCAGCCCCGAGACCCAGGGCCGCGCCTTCGCGCAGGGTGGGGGCCGGGATGGGGCGGGCGCGCGAGGCGGCCCTGTCCCGGGCCAGACGGGTGGTCAGGTCGGTGGCGCCGGCTTCGATGGCGGCGTCGAACACGGCCACGGCCTCGTCCCGCCGCCCGCGCCGCTCCAGGAACTCTCCATAGGCGGTGCGGAAAAGCGGCGCGGTCGGCGCGGCCCCCGCCAGCTCGCTCAGGATCGATTCGGCTGCCGCATAGTCCCGGCGCTGCTCCAGCAACAGGGCCCGGTGATAACGGGCGAACAGGCGCGCCAGAGGGTCGGCGCCTGCCGGCGGCTCAGCCAGGGCGCGGTCCCAGTCCCCGGCTGCGGCGGCGATCCAGGGCTGCACGAACAGCCCGGCGCGGGCATGGGGGAAGCCAATGGGCTGCTGCGTCAGCACGGCGTTTGCCTGTCGGGCGTCGCCGGCCCCGTAAGCGCGCACCACGGAGACCAGCCGCCCCGCCTCGGCCACGGTGGAGCTGACACCTTCGCCGCTGGGCGACAGTCGCGCGGCCACATCAAGGTCACCGGCGAGCAGAGCCGAGGTGAAGGCCTGATCCCTCAGACGCGTCTGATCCGGTTCGGCTGCCTGGGCAGCCGCCAGATAGTCGGCGCCTGTGCTGCTTTCGCCCAGGGCCATGGCGTTTCGCCCGGCCAGGAACAGGCCGTAGCTGGAGCGGCCCCGCGCATCCACCGGCACGTCGCTGAAGTCGACGAAACGAACCGGCCCCGCCACCTGCAGCGGTTCGGCCACGGCGGGCGTGGCGGCGGCGATCAGGGCGGCGAGCGCCGCGGCGGTCAGGGTGCGCGTCATGGTGCGAGGATCGCCTTACATATTGGGATAATTGGGGCCGCCGCCGCCTTCAGGCGTGGTCCAGACGATATTCTGCGACGGGTCCTTGATGTCGCAGGTTTTGCAGTGGACGCAGTTCTGGGCGTTGATGACGAAACGCGGATCTGTGCGGTTCGTCTCGTCCGCATACACCACCTCATAGACGCCTGCGGGACAATAAAGCCGTGCGGGCTCTCCATATTCGGGCAGATTGACCCGGATAGGGATGGAGGGGTCCTTCAGCCGCAGGTGGGCGGGCTGCTCCTCGGCATGGTTGGTGTTGGAGATGAACACCGACGACAGCTTGTCGAAGCTCAGTTTCCCGTCCGGCCTAGGATAGACGATCGGCTTGTAATCCTTAGCCTTGCCGGTGGATTCGGCGTCCGTCTTACCGTGCTTGACCGTGCCCCAGGGCGACCAGCCCCTGAACAGGGAGGTGATCTGCATGTCGATGCCGCCCAGCAGTGTGCCCAACGTGGCGCCGTATTTAGACAGAAGCGGCTTCACGTTGCGGACGAGCCTGAGCTCCTTCGCGATATCCGAAGCCTCATAGGCGGCCTGATACTCCACCAGTTCGTCGCCAGACCGGCCCGCGGCGATGGCTTCAAAGGCAGCGTCGGCGGCCAGAATCCCTGACCGCACCGCATTGTGGCTGCCCTTGATGCGCGGCACGTTCACGAAGCCGGCCGAACAGCCCACCAGCACACCGCCGGGAAAGGCCAGCTTCGGCACGGACTGATAACCGCCCTCGGTGATGGCCCGCGCGCCGTAGGAAATGCGCTCGCCCCCCTCCAGATGCTCGGCGATGGCCGGATGGGTCTTGAAGCGCTGGAACTCGTCGAAGGGCGACAGGAAAGGGTTCTTGTAGTTCAGGTGCACCACGAAGCCGACGGCCACATAGCGATCGCCGAAGTGATAGAGGAACGAGCCGCCGCCGGTCTTGTCATCCAGCGGCCATCCCAAGGTGTGCTGGGCCAGACCGGGCTGGTGCTTCTCGGCCGGAACCTGCCACAGTTCCTTCAGACCGATACCGAACTTCTGGGGCTCGGCCTCGTCGCACAGATTGTGGCGGGCCATGATGGTCTTGGCTAGCGAGCCGCGCACGCCTTCGCCAATGAAGACATACTTGCCGTGCAGCGCGATGCCAGGCTGATAATCGTCGGTCTTCCTGCCCTCGCGATCAATGCCGAACACGCCGGCCACCACGCCCTTCACCCGGCCAGAGGGCTCGTCCCAGACCACATGGCTGGCGGCCATGCCGGGATAGACCTCGACCCCCAGCGCCTCGGCCTGTTCGGCCAGCCAGCGGGTCAGATTGGCCAGAGAGCCGATGTAGCAGCCGTGGTTCTTCATGTATTTCGGCTGGGGCAGCCAGGTGATGTCGACGTCGCCCTGTGGGCCCAGAACGAGAAATTTGTCCTTCGTCACCGGCGTGTCCAGGGGCGCGCCACGCTCCTTCCAGTCGGGGAACAGCTGACTGAGGCCCGAGGGATCGATCACCGCGCCCGACAGGATATGGGCGCCGACCTCCGAGCCCTTTTCCAGCACGGCCACGCTCAGCTCGCGCCCTTCCTTCTCCGCACGCTGCTTCAGGCGGATGGCCGAGGCCAGGCCCGCCGGTCCGGCGCCGACGATGACCACGTCATATTCCATGACCTCGCGCTCGGCGTCTGCGCCCAGCCCGCCGCCGATGGCCGCTTCCTCAGCTTTGTTTTTCGCGCCGCCTTCGACGATATCCTCAGCCATGTTCCCCTGAATCCTCGTTTCTTATGGGTTTGAACCACTATCCGAAGGTGACGTGACGGTGGTCAAGGACTATCCCTGTCCTTGAACCATGAACGTGCTCAACCCGGAAATCGCTGCGACCGAAAGCCTGCTCGCCTTCTGGCGGGATGCGGGCGTCGATGCGTGCTTCGAGGAGGCGCCCGTTGATCGCACCTTCCTGCCCGCCCCGCTCGAACAGAAGGCGACGCTGAAAGCCGTTGCTTCGGTCTCGATCCCGACGGATTTCGGCGGCGCGGTCAGCGAGGCGCGCCGTCTGGCGGCTGAGACCGCCGATCTGGACGCCCTGAAGGAGGCCATCGCCGCCTTCACCGGCTGCCCCCTGCGCGACATGGGGGCCAGCCAGGCCGTGTTCGCCCGGGGCGATCCCAAGGCGCCCATACTGGTTATCGGCGAAGGCCCCGGCGCGGACGAGGACGCACAAGGGGCGCCCTTCGTGGGCCGGGCGGGCAAGCTGCTGGACCGGATGCTCGACGCCGCGGGCCTCCTGGACAAGGTGTTCATCACCAACACGGTGTTCTGGCGTCCGCCCGGCAACCGCACCCCGACGCCGCAGGAGCAGATGGTCTGCGCTCCCTTCGTGGAGCGGGCCTTCGCCCTGATCCAGCCGAAGGCCGTGCTTCTGCTGGGGGCGGCGGCGGCCAAATCGGTGCTGAAGACCGACGAGGGCATCATGAAAATGCGCGGCCAGTGGCGCGAATGGCGCCTCAACGAAGGCGGCGTGGCGGCCCCTGTCTTGCCGACCCTGCACCCGGCGTTCCTTCTGCGCCAGCCCATGGCCAAGCGCATGGCCTGGGCCGACGTGCTGGACCTGGCGGCGAAACTGGAGACGCCGGATTAACCCTTTCGCCTTGAAGCGGCCCCACCACGCTGGCACGAAAGCGGCCTGACGACTGACCGTGTGCGTAGGGGGCGACCTGAATCGAGACAGGTCGAGCCATTCCGGAGGGGCCGCCATGAAGCGGACAAGCCGTCGCGTCCTTGGCGCGCTGACATTCATCGCCGCGCTTGCTGGCGCGGGCGCGGGCATGGCCCAGGTGCCCCGTGCCCTGAGCGATTCGGACCGCCTGTCGTACACCACCGCCTTCGACGCCCTGCGCAGGGGCCAACTGGACGCCGCCCGCGAGATGGCGCGCGACATTCAGGATCGGGTGCTCCTGGGCCAACTGGAGTTCGAACGGCTGTTCCACGCCAACCACTCCGCCACCTATGAGGAGCTCTCGGCGTGGTTGGAGTCCTATGCCGACCTGTCGCCTGCACCCCGCGTCTACGCCCTCGCCCTGCGCAGACGCCCGGACGGCGCCCCCGAGCCCCGGCGTCCGGGCGTAATGGCTTCCTTGCGCAACTGGGCGAGCATTCAGGCGGCGGGGGGTGAGGCTGTCGGGCAGGACATTTTCACGCCACCGGGCCCGCGCGAGGCGCGCATCGCCCTCAACGCCGACGACCTGCCCCGCGCCTATGAGCTGGGGATCGCCCTCGGCGATCACTGGACGGCCGGTCTGGCCGCCTGGCGCATGGGCCGCTTAGCCGAAGCCTTCTCCGAGTTCGAGATCGTGGCCCTGGACCCTCTGGAGGATCCGTGGGTCCGTTCCGGCGGCGCCTTCTGGGCCAGCCGAGCGGCCTATGCGTCGGGACGGCAGGACCGGGTGCAGGAGTATCTGCGTCTGGCCGGTCGCTGGCCCGCCACGTTCTACGGTCAGATCGCCCTTCGGCAATTGGGTGAAGACCCGGTGATCGAGAATCTGGGCCCCCAACCCTACATGGCGGTGATCGCGGCTGCGGACCGTGCGCCCGAGCCCATGGCGGTCGAGGCGGACGCCCTGGCGGCTTTCGTGGCCTCCAACGACCAGGCTCGGCGCGCCGTGGCCTTCCATGAACTGGGCCGACCCGAGGAAGCCCAGACGGAACTGAGAAACGGCCTGCGCCGGGCGTCGGATGACGACCGAACCCTCTGGGCCGCATTGGCGCGGGGACTGGCGCCCCGGCGGGGGCTGTCCTCCGCCGCCCGCATCGACGCCAACGCCTATCCCATGCCGGTGCTGGAGCCCGAGGGCGGCTTCACCATCGAACGGGCGCTGGTCTACGCGATCGCGCGCAAGGAAAGCGGCTTCGAGCCCCAGGCCCGCAGCTCGGTGGGCGCCTACGGCATCATGCAGGTCATGCCGACCACCGCCGCCGAACTAGCCGGCGATCCCGGCTTCGTGCGTGATCCCCAGCGTCTGTGGAATCCGGCGGTGAATCTGCGGCTGGGCCAAGCCTACATCGCACGCATGCTGAGCATGGGCGCGTTCCAGGGGGATCTTCTGCGGGCGGTCGCCTCCTACAACGCAGGTCCCGGCCCAATGCTGGGCGCCCTGCGCCGGCTTGGACCGAATCCGGACCCCCTGCTGCTGATCGAGACCATCGACGTGCCCCAGGCCCGCGCCTATGTGGAAGACGTTGTGGCCACCTACTGGATTTATCAGCGCATGATGGGCCGGCCGCTGAACACGCTCGACGCAGTCGCATCCGGCGCGACGCATATCCCGCTGGCGCTGGACCATGTCCCCTCCCAGCCCGGCGGGGCTCTCGATTCCGGCTTGTCCTCAGAGACCCGCTGACGGCGGCTCACCCGTCACGTTCAATCAGCTTTGCAGAACGATAACGGCGTGTAGTATCGCCGTTGTCTGAAGAGCGCGCGCCGTGCGCGTGGGGCTGATTATCTGGGGTTCAACATGAAAAACCTTCTTGGCGTAGCTGTTGCCGCGCTGCTCGTCGCCGGGCCCGTCGCGGCTCAGGATTACTCCGCCAACCCGCATGCGGGCACGGTCCGCCTGTCGGCCGGCTTCACGCCGGATCCGTACAACGTCAACGTAACAGCCGGCGGCACCATCCGCGCCAGCGAGCGCTTCTCGGGCTGCTACGGCTACATTTCGCACGCGCCCGACGTGCGTCTGCACTGGTCGGGCGGCGGCAATCTGCCGCTGATCATATCCGCCTCGTCCTCGCGCGACACCACCTTGGTGGTGAACGCCCCGAACGGCCGCTGGTACTGCGACGATGACAGCGGCGAGGGCACCAACCCCTCCCTGCGCTTCGGCAGCCCCATGAGCGGCCAGTACGACATCTGGGTCGGCAGCTACGGCGGCGACTATGTGTCGGCGACCCTGTCAATTTCGGAACTCTACAGCAACTGATCCGCGTCCGCGCAGCAGAGAGGCCCGGCACCGAAAGGCGCCGGGCCTTTTTGATTCTGAATGAGGGGTGAATGCGGCGTTCGTGTTAAAGCCAAGCTTCCATTAGTAAGCTTCGCCTTGTCCTCCAAACGGACATTCCTTCAAATCGCTTGAGGTTCTTACATGAAAAAAATTCTTGGTCTGGCGGCGGTGGCCGTGCTCGTTTCCGCCCCGGCCGTCGCGCAGGATTTCTCCCGGTCGCCCAGCTTCGGCACGGTCAACCTGTCGGCCGGCTTCACCCCGGATCCCCGCACGGTGGAGGTCGTGGCGGGCGGCACGATCGACGCCAGCCGCACCGCGTCCGGATGCAACGGGCGCATCGCCAATGCGCCGGATGTGCGGGTGAACTGGAACGGGGGCGGCAGCCTGCCCCTCATTTTCAGAACGCGCTCCAGCAGTGACACCACCTTAGTCATCAACGGCCCCGACGGCCGCTGGCATTGCGACGATGACAGCGGCGGCAGCCTGAACGCCCGCGTGATCTTCCGGAACGCGCCCACCGGCCAGTACGATGTCTGGATCGGCACCTTCGGCGATCAAACGGCGCCTGCCACACTGGTGATCACCGAGATTCAGTAGGCTTCGGGAAAGGCCCGGCGCTGCGCCGGGCCTTTCTTGTTTTCCAACGGTTCTGGCCATCGCATCTTGATGACCGGGAGGGCCTGTCGCCAGGACACCGCGTCGGGAACGCGGTGTAACAAGGGGAACGACTATGAAGAGCTTATGGGGGGCGGCGGCGCTCACACTGCTGTTGACGGGGCATGCGGTTGCGCAGGCATGGCCAGACCCAAATCTGAGGCCGCTCCATGGCGATATCCATCTGAGCGGCGGGTTCCTGCCCGATCCGCATGATCTGCGGGTCAATACGGGCGGGCCGATCCGGGTCAGAAATTTCCAGTCCGGTTGTTCGGGTTATGTCACCGAAGCGCCGACCGTAAGCGTGCACTGGTCGAGCGGAAGCGGCGCCCTGCCTCTCATCTTCACCACCGCCAATTCAGACCGGGATCCCACCATACTGGTGCGCGATCCCGCCGGGGCCTGGCACTGCGACGACGACGGCGGCGCCGGGCTTAATCCCCTGTTCGAGGCGCGGAACGCGCGGACAGGCCGATATGATGTCTGGATCGGAACGTTCTCGGACGCCCGGGGCGTCGCCACCTTCCGGGTCACAGAGCTGAACAACGACGATGTCGGCTCGCAGTCCTCCTCCTCCGGGCAGGTGACGCCAACCGCTCGCGCCGTGGTGACAGGCCGTCCTCCGAACTATCATCTTTCGCCCCGCTTCGGGGTTATCAACCTGGCCGCCGGCTTCGTGCCGGATCCGCATACTCTCAATGTGACTGCGGGCGGAAACATCACAGCGGGCGACATCAGTTCCAGCTGCCGCGGCTTCATCAGCGATGCGCCCACGGCCCGGCTGGAGTGGAGGGCCGGCTCGGGAGGCCTGCCGCTCCTTATCTCAGCCCGCTCGGACGGGGACACCACCCTTGTGGTGCGGGCCCCCGAGGGCTCGTGGTACTGCAACGATGACGGCGCAGGCGGCTTGGATCCCCTGTTCGCGTCCACTGCAGCCCAGTCGGGGCGGTATGACATCTGGGTGGGACGCTATTCCCAGGGCACGGTCAGCGCGGCTCTCAGCATTTCCGAATTGATCGGCAACGTCAGTACGGCCCATCGATCCATCGACGACATGAGCGACGATGAGTACTGCGAATATGTGAACTGGGAGGACCCGGACTGCTGGTAAGTCGCGACGTCTGAACAAGATGAACGTTGAAAACCCGGCCATGAGCCGGGTTTTCTTATGCTCTGAATGTTCTTGATTTGTTCCATCTCCTCGCTACGATGCCGCCATGTCGTCCACCAGCGTCACCAAGGGCAGAGGGGCCAGGTCCAATGCATCCGGTCGATACGAGACCCTTCGCGAGGAAGACTTCGATGACGGCTGGACCGGAGAGGACGCGGCGGCCCCGCCCTTACGAACCACCCTCGCCCCGGAGCGGGCCAGAAAGATCATCACGCGAAACGACAGCCCTGACGTGGGCTTCGACCGATCCATCAATCCTTATCGAGGTTGCGAACATGGCTGCATCTACTGCTACGCCCGTCCGGCCCATGCCTGGATGGGCCTATCCCCGGGCCTGGATTTCGAGAGCAAGCTCTTCTTCAAGCCCGAAGGCCCGCGTCTGCTGGAACAGGAGCTCTGCGCCCGGCGGTATGTCTGCAAACCCATCCACATAGGCGGCAACACCGATCCCTATCAGCCGGTGGAGCGCGAGCACCGCGTGACGCGCGGGCTGATCGAGGTGCTGGCGCGGTTCAATCACCCATTCAGCATCATCACCAAGTCGGCCCTGATCGTGCGGGACGCGGACATCATGGGGCCGATGGCGGAAAAGGGGCTGGTCAGCGCTACGGTGTCCATCACCACTCTGGATCGCAAACTGGCTCGCGCCATGGAGCCGCGTGCGGCGACGCCCGCGAAGCGGCTGGAGGCCGTATCTCGCCTGGCGGACGTGGGGGTGCCCGTGACAGTGGGGTTCGCGCCTGTCATCCCCGGCCTCAACGACCATGAGCTGGAAGCGGTGCTGGAGGCGGCGAAGAAGGCTGGAGCGACCGGCGCCATGTATGTCACCCTGCGCCTGCCGCTGGAGATCAAATCCCTTTTCCAGGAGTGGCTGGCCGAGGCGCGGCCGGACCGGGCGAAGCGGGTCATGTCGCTGGTGCGCCAGACGCGCGGCGGCCGCGATTATGACCCGGACTGGGGTCAGCGCATGAAGGGGACCGGGCCTGTGGCCGAACTGATCGCCGCGCGGTTCCGGGCGGCGGTGAAGCGGTATCATCTGGACAGGCCGCGCCGGGCGCTTGACGTCAGCCAGTTCCGCGTGCCGCCCGAAGCGCGCAGCCAGCTGGACCTGTTCGACCTGGCCGGCTGACCCGGCTCAAGCGCCGGCGACCGCAGCCTGCACCTTCAGCGCCTGGACCGTCTCGCGCACGTCGTGGACCCGGACCATGGCCGCACCGCGTCTGGCGCCTTCCAGCGCCAGGGCAATGGAGCCGCCCATCCGGTCCATGGGATCAGTCGCGGTCGTATCGACCACTTGAATGGTCCGCTTGCGGCTGGCGGCGTAGAGGACGGGAAAGCCCAGCGCTGTCAGTTGATCCAGATGCGCCGTCAGGGCCAGGTTATGCGCCGCCGTCTTGCCGAAACCGATGCCCGGATCGAGCCAGATCCGTTCCCGCGCGACCCCCGCCGCCATCGCCGCTTCGGCGCGCGCGGCCAGCCAGTCGCGCACCTCCGCCACCACGTCGGCGTACCGGGGATCGGCCTGCATGGTGCGCGGCTCCCCATTCATGTGCATGAGGATGACGTCACAGCCCAGTTCGGCCGCCAGGACGGCGCTTTCTGGCCGATGCGTCAGCGCTGTGACATCGTTCCAGATGGTCGCGCCCGCGGCCACCGCGGCGCGGGCTACGTCCGGTTTCATGGTGTCGATGCTGATGACCGCATCGGGCCGCTCGGCGCGGATGGCCTCGACCACCGGCACGACGCGGACGATCTCCTCGAGCCCATTGACAGGATCGGCGCCGGGACGGGTGCTTTCGCCGCCGATATCCAGCACGTCGGCGCCCTGGTCCAGCAAGGCCAGCGCATGATCCACGGCGGCCGCGACGGTCTCATGACGGCCCCCGTCGGAAAAGCTGTCCGGCGTCACATTGACGATACCCATGACGCGCAGCCGCCCATGCAAGGGGGTGGTCGCGCGCGCGCCGAACACGACATCTCCGAGGCGGGCAAGCCAGCTCCATTCGCTCATGACCTGTCTCCGATCAGGGCGCCGATGGCCTCCACATAGGACTGGAAGGCATCACGCCCGGCGGCGGTGATGCGCACGCGTGTCAGGGGTTTCTTGTTCACAAAGCTCTTGTCGATGGCGATGTATCCCGCCTCCTCCAGCTTTTTCAGATGGATGGACAGATTGCCCTGGGTGGCTTCCAGCGCGGTCTTGAGCTCGGTGAAGTCGGCCACCTCGGCGTCAGCCAGATAAACCATGATCCCCAGCCGGATGCGACCGTGGATGATCTCGTCGATGCGTCCGAGATCGGGCAGCCCCATGGATCAGCCCGCCGCCCGCGCGCGCAGGGCTCCGCTCAGCATGATCCAGCCGGGCGCGGCGAACAGCAGGAACAGGGCCGCCGTGGAGACATAGAGGTAAAGCAGCGGCTCGCGGACAAGCAGGCCCAGCGCGATCGCCGTGACCCAGCCGCCCAGACAGGTCGCCAGCATCCAGGCCTTCTTGCGCAGGCTCCACGCCACGAACCACGCCGCCGCCTGGATGGCGAAGACCATGGCCGGATAGTAGAGCCAGACGGCGAAATCCTGATCCCGCATGGCCCCGGCGCCGAACACCACGATCACCGCCAGATTGACCATGCCCGTGGCGCTGAAGGCCGCGTTCAGGGTGCGCGTCACTACGGGGCCGGGGCGCGGCTGTCTCCGGTCCTTTCGCCAGGCCCAGATCAGCACGGCGATCATGGCGACGGTTATGCCGATGATGAAAGCCAGGGTCGGTGCGGGCGGCCACAGAATCCAGCCCCATGACTGGCCGATGTGAAACAGACACTGCACCCCGTACAGCAGGCCGCCCGCCAGATAGGCGACGCCCATGGTGAAATGCCCTTGTGGCCCGCCGCCCGTAATGACGGAACGGAGGTAAGCCAGATCGTCTTCAGCGGATGAGGTCCGGGGCGCGGGCATGGGAGCGATTCCTGTGGCGGCCAGAGGGTGGGGTGAACGAGCGGACATGGCTTGGCAAGTCATTCAGCGGGCGCGGATGGGGCGACAGGGGCGGCCGGACGCCGCCACGGCACACGGCGGCCGTTCAGCCAGCGGCCCATGAAGCTGTGGCGGATCAGCAGCTCGTAGGTGAACACCGAGACGACCGTGACCCCGGCGATGACAGCGGCCAGCTTGGCGAACCATGGCCAGTCCAGACCGAGCATCAGAACCTGCCCCGCCATCACCAGCGGCAGGTGGACGATGTAGATCCAGTAGGAGGCGTCGGCCAGGTAACGGCGCACGCCGCTGACGCCCGAGGCGAAGCGCAGGGCCAGGGCCATGGCGGCCAGGGCGCTCGCATAGACGGCGAAGGCGTAGAGCGCGGCCATGCCGGCCTTGATCTGGGGATCGGCCAACGGGACCATGCTCGGCGTCTCGCCGCCGCTGAGCATGAAGGCGGCGGTTCCGGCCCCCAAAGCCATGACGGTGAAAGGCGCCCAGAGGTTCCTGACGCCGTTCAGCAGGTCACGACGTCGATCAATCAGGGCCCCGAAGCCGAAGGCGACGCCGAACGCGGTCAGGGCGGCGGGGTTGGGGACCAGTCCGTGATCGGGCGTGGGGATGCCGAAGAAGGAAATCCAGTTGGGCGTCAGGTAGAGGGCGACAGCCAGGGGCGCGGCCAGCACCACGGGGGTCCAGAACCCGATCAGGGCGCCGGTCAGGCGATCCACCCCCCTGCCCCAACCGCCGTTACGATCAAGGACCGCGAAGGGCGCGCGCAGGAGCAGCAGGGCCGCGTAGAGGATCAGCAGCACCCACAGGAACCACAGGTGAGTCAGGGGAAAGGTCTGGACAGTGAGAGGCGGCGGGGGCGGCCCCTCGGGCATGGTCCCGCCGTTGTTGATCACAGCCACCCAGATCAACACCGCGATGATGGCCGCGAGCGTTGGAGCCCAGAACGCCGCCAGCGGACCGGCGATGCGGATCAGTCGGTTCCTGAGGAAACCGCCGACGCCCCTGCGCCCGATCATCATGTGGGCGAACAGCCCGGCGATCAGGAAGAAGGCGGTCATGCGGAAAAGATGGATGCCGAAGAACATCGCTCCGGCGACGGGCGACGTCTGGCCATCCGCCACCACCCACATGGGCATGGGCGTATAAGCCATGGCCGCGTGCAGCACGACGCCGAGCAGGAGGGCGAAACCCCTGAGGGCGTCAAGACCGTGCAGGCGGTCTATGGGTTCGGGTGACAGGACGGTCATGGCGGTCTCCGCTGAGGATGAGCGCACAGATGACATAGACTTGTCTGTTTTTCAAACTTGTTTTCTCTAGTGGATGTTTCTTTTGGGCGCGGAAGGTGTGGGCAAGAGTTTCCAGCCGACCTTGGGACGCGCTAGACGGGGCCCGCATACAAGGGAGACCCGCCATGGCCGAGACCTACGAAACCCTGCTGATTGAGCGGCACGACGACGGCTATGCGGTCGTAACGCTGAACCGGCCCGGGGCGCTGAACGCCCTGAACAGCCAGGTCTTCGCCGATCTGACGGCCTTTCTGGACAGCGTCGAGCGCGACGACGCGGTGCGCTGCATCGTCCTGACCGGCTCGGAAAAGGCCTTTGCGGCCGGCGCCGACATCAAGGAGATGGCGGACCAGTCCTACGCCCAGATGTTCACCGACAATTTCTTCGCCGCCGGGCACGACCGCATCACCCGGTTCAGAAAGCCGATCATCGCGGCGGTGTCCGGCTATGCCCTCGGCGGCGGCTGCGAGCTGGCCATGCTGTGCGATTTCATCATCGCCTCGGAGACGGCGAAGTTCGGCCAGCCGGAGATCAATCTGGGCGTGGCGCCGGGCATCGGCGGCTCCCAGCGCCTGACCCGGCTTGTGGGCAAGTCCAGGGCCATGGACATGATGCTGACCGCCCGCATGATGGACGCCGCCGAGGCGGAGCGCGCCGGGCTCGTCAGCCGCGTCGTGCCGGGCGAGCGCCTGCTGGACGAGGCGCGGGAGGCGGCAGCGAAGATCGCGGCCCACAGCCCCCTGGCGGTCATGGCCAACAAGGAGATGGTCAATGTGGCCCTTGAGAGCACCCTGACCGAGGGGGTGCGCTTCGAGCGTCGGCTGTTCCACAGCCTGTTCGCCTTCGAGGACCAGAAGGAAGGCATGGCCGCCTTCGTCGGCAAGCGGAAGCCCGATTTCAAAGGGCGCTGAGTCCAGAGTCGCGTTGACCCCCACGCAGCCATCGGCTATAGGCCCGCCCTCTTGAGATTTCCGCGCCGTGGGGACGTGCTCCGCGGCGCTTTACGTTAAGGTTTGACGAATGGCCAACAACCCCGGCGCCAAGAAGGCGATCCGCAAGATCGCCGCCCGGACTGAAGTGAACACGGCGCGCCGCAGCCGCGTGCGCACCTTCCTGAAGAAGTTCGACACCGCCGTCGCCGGCGGTGACGTCGAGGCCGCCCGGACGGCTTTCCTCGACGCCCAGTCGGAACTGATGCGGGCGGTGTCAAAGGGCGTGTTCCACAAGAACACCGGCGCCCGCAAGGTGTCGCGCCTGCACGCCCAGCTGAAGAAGCTGGCCGCAGCCTGAATCACGGCCCGTCACAGGGCCGTCACAGTAAATATTCAAGCATTTCAACGCCGAAGGTGGGTTCCCTCCTTCGGCGTTTTGCCGTGTGCGGCTAAGTTGCAATAAAAAATTCCGCACCCGCCGGTGCTGCGGATCATCCGTTTCTCCAAGCGGGCGAGGCGCTTAGCGGAGTCAAACAATTTATCCGCATCCGGGTCCGCGAATCAGCGTTGACGGCGCCCTCGCTGGGCGTAAGTTTTGGGGCCTAACGCACTTCCATCCCGACACGGATGAAGACGGCGCGGGACCCTGTTCCACGTCGGCGGTAGAAGTCCGTCTGCGAGGCCGACCCCACCGCCGGAACCCCTGTTCCGGCGGCCAGGAGAAGTCGTCCCGGAGATCAGGCGGGCTTTGTGGCTGGTGAACTGAAAGAGGTGGGCAACCCATGGCGGGCAGCGCGGCGGAACAGAGACTGACGGATCCGGAACGGATCTGGGACCAAGCGGCGACGCGTCTGCGCGCCGAGATCGGCGAGGGTCCGTTCAGCTCGTACATCGCGCCGTCGGCGGTTCGGGCCGACGCCTCGGGCCGGCTGGTGCTGGTGACGCCCACCGCCTATGCGCGGGACTGGGTTCGCAGAAACGCCCTGCGTCGCATGAATGAGCTGTGGCTAGGCCTGGACGGCCTGTCACGCCATCTGGACGTGCGGTGCCGGGCCGAATTCGGCTCGCCCGCGCCGACCGTCTCCGGCCCGGCGTCCCAGACGCAGCCCCCTGCGGCGCAACCCCGCGCCACGGTGGGCCCGGTCACCGACGGCCCCCGCGCCGTGCGCGCCGCCGGACTGCAGGACCGCCTGACCTTCGACGCTTTCGTGGAAGGTCCCGGAAACGCCTTCGCCCTGGCCATCGCCAAACAGACCGCCAGCTGGGCCGAGGGCCATTTCAATCCCGTGTTCCTGTGCGGCCCCTACGGCCACGGCAAGACCCACCTGCTGAACGCCATCGCCTGGGAGGCGCAGCGCCTGCGCCCCAACGCCAAGGTCATCTACCTGACCGCCGAGCGTTTCCTGTCCACCTTCGTGCGCGCCGTGCAGGACCGCCAGACGGCGGCCTTCAAGGAAAGCCTGCGCTCGGCCGACATGCTGCTGCTGGACGATGTCCAGTTCGTGGGCGGCAAGAGCTCGACCCAGGAAGAACTGCTGAACACCCTGACCGCCCTGATCGAGGACGGAAAGCGCGTGGTCATGGCCGGCGACAAGCCGCCCACGGCCATGACCGACATCGAGCCGCGCCTGCGCTCGCACCTGGCCGCGGGCCTGACCTGTCCGGTCGAACCCGCCGACCGCATGGTCAAGCTGGCGGTGGCCAGAAAGCGGTTTGAGGCCCTGGGCCGCCTGGGCCTGGTGTCCGGCGAGGCGCGTCCCGAGGTTCTGGAGCAGCTGGTGGACCGGACGCCCGGGTCGGTGCGCGAACTGGAGGGCGCGGTGAACACCCTGGCCGCCTCCGCCGGGCAGCGTCTGGCCGAGCTGACGGCGGACGAGGCCTCGGTGCTGCTGGGCGCCGCCCTGCGCGGCGGACCCGAGCGCCGCATCACCGTGGACGAAATCCAGAAGACGGTGGCCGAGCACTTCAACCTGAAGCAGGCGGACCTGCTGAGCGAACGGCGTACACGCATCATCGCCCGACCCCGCCAGATCGCCATGTACCTGTGCAAACAGCTGACCACGCGCAGCTATCCGGACATCGGCCGACGCTTCGGAGGGCGGGACCACACCACGGTCCTGCACGGGGTGCGCCGCATCGAGGAGATGATGCCCGCAGACGACCAGATCGCCCGCGATGTGGAGACCCTGACCCGCAAGCTGCGGGGATAAGCACCGCCGGTCTGTGGAGCGCCCGTTTCCCCTGTTGAAGCGGGCGCGCAAGCCGCTAATGTCCAAGGCCCACAATTGCAGCGGCGACGGTTGAGTCGTCGTCATCCGGGCGAGACCACATGCAGCTGACGATCGAACGCGCGGCGCTCCTGAAGGCCCTTGGCCACGTGCAGAGCGTCGTCGAACGACGCAACACCATCCCGATCCTGTCCAATGTCCTGCTTTCGGCGGGCCGGGACCGGTTGAGCTTCGCGGCCACCGACCTGGACATGGAGATGGTGGATGAGGCCGAGGCCATGGTGCACACCGAGGGCCAGATCACGGCCCCGGCCCACACCCTGTACGAAATTGTCCGCAAACTGCCGGAAGGCGCCGAGGTGTCGCTGCTGTACTCCGGCGACGATCCCCGTCTGGTGGTCCAGGCCGGCCGGTCCAAGTTCAACCTGCCGGTGCTGCCGGCCGGGGACTTCCCGGTCATGTCCGCCGACAGCGCGGGGGCCCGGTTCAGCCTGCTCAAGGAAGATCTGGTTCGGCTGATCGACAAGACCCGCTTCGCCGTCTCCACCGAGGAGACCCGCTATTATCTGAACGGCCTCTATCTGCACACGGTGTCCGAGGGCGGACAGGCGCTGCTGCGCGCCGTCGCCACCGACGGCCACCGCCTGGCCCTGGCCGAGACCCCCGCCCCGGAAGGCGCAGCGGGCGGCCCTGGCGTGATCGTTCCGCGCAAGACCATCGATCAGGTGCGCCGCCTGCTGGACGACGGCTCCGGCCCGGTAGAGGTGCAGGTCAGCGCCCAGAAGATCCGTTTCGAGTTTGGCCAGGCCAGCCTGACCTCCAAGGTCATCGACGGCTCGTTCCCCGACTATCTGCGGGTCATCCCCAAGGGCAACGACAAGCGCGCCGACATCGACAACGCCGTGTTCGCCCAGGCCGTGGACCGGGTCTCCACCATCTCGGCGGAGAAGAGCCGCTCGGTGAAGCTGGGTCTGGACACCGACCGGGTCACCCTGACCGTGCGCAACATGGAGGCCGGACAGGGCGTGGAAGAGGTGGAGATCGGCTACACCGACGAGCCCTTCGAGATCGGCTTCAACGCCCGCTATCTGCTGGACGTGGCCGGCCAGATCGAGGGCGAGACCGCCACCTACATGTTCGCCGACCCGGCCAGCCCGACCCTGGTGCTCGACCCGGGCGACCCGGGCGTGCAGTACGTGCTGATGCCGCTGAGGGTGTGATGGCGCCTTTCCTCCCCCACCGGGGGAGGGGGACCACGCGCAGCGTGGTGGAGGGGGTCTGTCCGCTTCGCCGCCCCCTCAGTCCGCTTCGCGGACAGCTCCCCCAGAGGGGGAGCATTGCGGTCTCTTGACCCTTCTTTCCCTCACCCTCACCGATTTCCGCTCCTACGCCAGCGCCACCCTGCGCGTGGGGTCTGGCCCCATCGTGCTCCATGGGCCGAACGGGGCGGGCAAGACCAATCTGCTGGAGGCGGCCAGCCTCCTGACGCCGGGGCGGGGTCTGCGCGGGGCGCCGGTGGCCGAGCTGGGGCGGCGCGAGCCGGGCGAGGCCGGTGGCCGCGCCTGGGCCGTGGCGGCCGTGCTGGCGGGTGCGGACGGGGATGACGTCCGGCTGGGCACGGGGGTGCAGGCGCCAGGCGCGTCGCGCCGCATCGTGCGTATCGACGGCGAGACCGCCCAGCCGGGGCGGATGCTGGATTATCTCCGGCCCGTCTGGGCCACACCCGAGCACGACCGGCTGTTCTCGGACAGCCGGGCCGAGCGGCTGAAATTCTTCGACCGGCTGGTGTTCGCCGCCGATCCCCGGCACGCCGCCAGCGTCTCTGCCTATGAGAAGGCCCTTCGGGAACGCCTGCGCCTGCTGACCGAGGCGGCGGAGGGCAAGCGGCCCGCCGACCCGGCCTGGCTGGACGCGCTGGAGGCAAGGCTGGGCGAACAGGGCGCCGCCGCCGCCATGGCCCGGGCCCGGGCCCTGGGCGACCTGCAGTCAGGCATCGATGCGCGCGGCGACCGTCCCTTCCCCCAGGCTGATCTCGGCCTGACCGGCGAGGCCGAGCAGAGCGCCGCCACAGGCGCAGAGGCCGCTGAAATCGCAGCTGGAATCGTCGCCGGCATGAAGGCGTCACGGGCCCGTGATTCGGCTTCCGGACGCTCGCTTTTCGGTCCGCACCGGTCGGATCTGACCGCCCTTCACCGGGAAAAGAACCGCCCGGCGGCCGAGGGCTCCTCCGGCGAGCAGAAGGCCTTGGTTCTGAACCTGATTCTGGCGCAGGTTGCCCGGCTGAAAACCATGCCGGAAAACCGGGATTCACTGGCCAATTCGGGCGCAAACCCTGTATTGTTGCTGGACGAAGCGCCGGCGCACCTGGACAGCCGCCGACGCGCCGCCCTGTTCGAGGAGATCGTGGCGCTGGACCTTCAGGCTTTCCTGACCGGCACCGACGAAACGCTCTTCTCTGACCTTCACGGGCGAGGCCGGTTCGTGCGCGTCGACGCAGGAACGCTCGCCCCATCGGATGACTGAATGACCGACCAGAACCGCACCCCGGACACCGCCGAGGAAGCCGCCTACGGCGCCGAATCCATCAAGGTGCTGAAAGGCCTCGACGCCGTGCGCAAGCGGCCGGGCATGTACATCGGCGACACCGACGACGGCTCGGGCCTGCACCACATGGTCTACGAGGTGGTGGACAACGCCATCGACGAGGCCCTGGCCGGTCACGCGGACCTGGTGCAGGTGATCCTGAACGCCGACGGCTCGGTGACGGTCACCGACAACGGGCGGGGCATTCCCGTGGACATCCACGAGGGCGAGGGCGTGTCCGCCGCCGAGGTCATCATGACCCAGTTGCACGCGGGCGGAAAGTTCGACCAGAATTCCTACAAGGTCTCCGGCGGCCTGCACGGCGTGGGCGTGTCGGTGGTGAACGCCCTGTCGGACTGGCTGGAGCTGGTCATCTACCGTAACGGCAAGAAGCACCAGATGCGCTTCGAGCGCGGGGACACCGTCAAGCCGCTGGAAGTGGTGGGCGACGCGCCCCTGCGCGAGAACGGCAAGGTTCTGACCGGCACGGAGCTGACCTTCTATCCGTCGGTGACCACCTTCAGCCACATCGATTTCGACCTCAAGACCCTGGAGCACCGCCTGCGCGAGCTGGCGTTCCTGAACTCGGGCGTGGTCATCAAGCTGGCCGATCACCGCGGCGCGGAGCCGTTCGAGGAGATCCTGCACTACGAGGGCGGGGTCGAGGCCTTCGTGCGCCACCTGGACAAGTCCAAGTCTCCGATCCTGAAGGACGTCATCGTCATCCGGGGCAAGAAGGAGAACATCGAGATCGACCTGGCCCTGTGGTGGAACGACAGCTACCACGAGACCATGCTGTGCTTCACCAACAACATCCCCCAGCGGGATGGGGGCACGCACCTGTCGGCATTCCGCGCCAGCCTGACGCGTGTGATGGGGGCCTATATCGAAAGCTCGGGAATCGCCAAGCGGGAGAAGGTTTCGGTCACGGGCGAGGACGCGCGCGAGGGCCTGACCTGCGTGCTGTCGGTCAAGGTGCCGGATCCGAAATTCAGCTCCCAGACCAAGGACAAGCTGGTCTCCTCCGAGGTCCGCCCGGCGGTGGAGGCCCTGTGCTCGGAAGGGCTGTCCACCTGGTTCGAGGAGCACCCGACCGAGGCCCGCCAGGTCGTGGCCAAGATCGTGGAGGCGGCCACGGCCCGCGAGGCGGCCCGCAAGGCCCGTGACCTGACCCGGCGCAAGTCCGCTCTGGAGATCAGCTCCCTGCCCGGCAAGCTGGCCGACTGTCAGGAGCGTGACCCGGCCAAGTCCGAACTGTTCATCGTCGAGGGCGACTCCGCCGGCGGCTCGGCCAAACAGGCGCGCAACCGCGAGAATCAGGCCGTCCTGCCCCTGCGCGGCAAGATCCTGAACGTGGAGCGGGCGCGGTTCGACCGGATGCTGTCCAGCGAGCTGATCGGCACCCTGATCCTGGCCCTGGGCACCGGCATCGGACGCGACGACTTCAACATCGAGAAGCTGCGCTACCACAAGATCATCATCATGACCGACGCCGACGTGGACGGCGCCCACATCCGCACCCTCCTGCTCACCTTCTTCTATCGGCAGATGCCGGAGCTGATCGAGAAGGGCCACATCTTCATCGCCCAGCCCCCCCTCTACAAGGTGTCCAAGGGCAAGCAGTCCCGCTACCTCAAGGACGAGCCGGAGATGGACGCCTATCTGATCGAGGAAGGATCGGACGGCGCCGAGCTGGACTTCGTCGGCGGCGAGCGCCGGACCGGCATGGACCTGCAAGGCCTGGTGCGCGAGGCCAAGGCCTTCAAGGGATTGGTGGACCGGCTGGCGACCCGCGCCCCCGCGTTCGCCATCGAGCAGGCGGCCCTTTCCGGTCTGTTCACGGCGGAGGGCGGCGACCTGGCCTATGCGGCGCGCCATCTGGACCTCTACGCCGAAGAGGGCGACGGCCCGTGGTCCGGCGAGAAAGGGGAACAGGGGGCGCTGGTGTTCAGCCGGACGCGCCGCGCCGTGGCCGAGCAGATCGTGCTGGAGGAATCCCTGACCCGTTCGCTGGACGCGCGACGCCTGGGCGAGCGCGCCGCAGCCTTCGACGGTTTGTTCCGCGAGCCGGCGACGTTCCGGCGCAAGGACAAGTCCACCACCATCCGCGGGCCGCTCGACCTGCTGGCCGCCGTGCTGGACGCGGGCAAAAAGGGCCTGTCGATCCAGCGCTACAAGGGTCTGGGTGAGATGAACCCCGAGCAGCTGTGGGAAACCACTCTGGACGACAACGCCCGCACCCTGCTCAAGGTGCAGGTGGACCACGCCGACGACGCTGACGACCTGTTCGCCAAGCTTATGGGGGATGTGGTGGAGCCGCGCCGCGAGTTCATCCAGAGCAACGCCCTGGACGCCGCGGTCGACGTCTGATCGATCAGGCGCGGGCCGCCATCAGGTCGGGCCGCGCCGGGCACAGGTCCGAGATGACGCAGGCCTCGCATTTGGGACGGCGCGCCACGCAGGTGTAGCGGCCATGCAGGATCAGCCAGTGGTGCGCCTTGGGCAGCCAGTGGTGCGGCACCACCTGATGCAGCTGGGCCTCCACCTTATCCGGCGTGCCGGCGTTGGCCAGGGCGAGGCGGTGGGAGACGCGGAACACATGGGTGTCCACCGCGATGGCTGGCTCGATCCCCAGTTCGTTCAGCACCACCGAGGCGGTCTTTCGCCCCACCCCGGGCAAGGCCTGAAGGTCGGCGCGGTTCAGCGGCACCTCGCCGCCGTGCCGCGCGATCAGGATCTGCGACATGGCGATCAGGTTCTTCGCCTTGTTCCGGTACAGCCCGATGGAGGCGATGTAGGGGGTCAGGCCCTCGACGCCGAGCGCAGCCATTTTCTGCGGCGTGTCGGCCACGGCGAACAGCGCGGCTGTCGCCTTGTTCACCCCCACGTCCGTCGCCTGGGCCGACAGGGCCACGGCGGAGACGAGGGTGAACGGGTTGGTGAAATTCAGCTCGGTCTTCGGCTCGGGCATCACCCGCGCCAGACGGGCGAAGATTTCCTCCACCCGGTCCGGGTCGGGGGGCCAGCGCAGCGCCAGGCTCACTCCGGCCGGTTCCTGATCAGATCGTCCACCACCGCCGGGTCGGCGAGGGTCGAGGTGTCGCCAAGGGCCCCGGTCTCGTTCTCGGCGATCTTGCGCAGGATCCGCCGCATGATCTTGCCCGATCGGGTCTTGGGCAGGCCCGGGGCCCACTGGATCACGTCAGGGCTGGCGATCGGGCCGATCTCGGACCGGACGTGGGTGACCAGCGCCTTCTTCAGATCCTCGGACGGATCCTGATCCGCCTTCAGGGTCACATAGGCCCAGACCCCCTGCCCCTTGATGTCATGGGGATAGCCCACCACCGCGGCCTCCGACACCGCAGGGTGGGACACAAGCGCGCTCTCGATCTCGGCGGTGCCCAGACGGTGGCCGGAGACGTTCAGCACATCGTCAATGCGCCCGGTGATCCAGTAATAGCCGTCCGCGTCGCGCCGGGCGCCGTCGCCGGTGAAATACTTGCCGGGGAAGGTGGTGAAATAGGTCTCGATGAAGCGGTTGTGGTCGCCGTAGACGGTGCGCATCTGGCCGGGCCAGGAGTCGGTGATGCACAGCGGCCCCTCGGCCGCGCCTTGCAGGATGTCGCCCTCGTTGGTGACGATCGCGGGCATGACGCCCGGCAGGGGCTTTGTCGCCGAGCCAGGCTTGAGCTCGGTGGCGCCGGGCAGCGGGCTGATCAGGATGCCGCCGGTCTCGGTTTGCCACCAGGTGTCCACCACCGGGCAGCGGCCGTCGCCGACCACGCGGTGATACCACAGCCAGGCCTCGGGATTGATGGGCTCGCCCACGGACCCCAGCAGGCGCAGGGACGAGCGGTCGTGCTTCGTGACCCAGTCGTCGCCCTCGCGCATCAGGGCGCGGATGGCGGTGGGAGCGGTGTAGAAGATGTTGACCTTGTGCTTGTCCACCACCTGCCAGCAGCGCCCGGCGTCGGGCCAGGTGGGCACGCCCTCGAACACGAGGGTCGTGGCCCCGTTCGCCAACGGGCCATAGACGATGTAGCTGTGCCCCGTGACCCAGCCCACGTCGGCGGTGCACCAGTAGACCTCTCCCGGTTTGTAATCGAACACCAGCTCGTGGGTGTAGGCGGCCCAGGCCAGATAGCCGCCGGTGGTGTGCAGAACCCCCTTGGGCTTTCCGGTGGAGCCGGAGGTGTAGAGGATGAACAGCGGATCCTCGGCGTTCATGGGCTCGGGCGGACACTCGGTGGACGCCGCCTCGCGCACGTCCTCATAAACCACGTCCCGTCCCTCGGTCAGGGGCACGTCCGCGCCGGTCCAGCGGATCATCAGCACCTTGTCGACGGAGACCTTCTCCAGCGCCTTGTCCACATTGGCCTTGAGCGGGATGCGCTTGCCGCCGCGCCGCCCCTCGTCGGCGGTGATGACAATGGTCGAGCCGCAGTCCTCGATCCGCCCGCCCAGGCTGTCCGGCGAGAAGCCGCCGAACACCACCGAGTGCACCGCGCCGATGCGGGCGCAGGCCAGCATGGCCACCGCCGCCAGCGGGATCATGGGCATGTACAGGGTGATGCGGTCGCCCTTCTTCGCGCCCAGATCCTTGAGCACATTGGCCATGCGGCACACCTCGGCGTGCAGCTCGGCGTAGGTCATCGCGCCGTCTACGGAGGGGTCGTCGCCCTCGAAGAGGATAGCGGTCTGGTCGGCGCGGTCGGGCAGGTGCCGGTCGATGCAGTTGACGCTGGCGTTCAGCTCTCCGTCGGCGAACCAGCGGATGCGGAAATCCTGCCGGTCGAAGCTGACGTCCTTCACCTCGGTGAAGGGCCTTGACCAGTCCAGCCGCTCGCCCACCCCGCGCCAGAACCCTTCAGGATCGCGCGCCGCGCTCTCCACCGTCCGCGCATAGGCTTCGGTGTCCATGTGGGCCCCTTGCGCGACATGGTCGCGAACGGGAATGCGGGTCTGGTCGGTCATGCTGGGCTCCGTGTGGGGGAGGTCGCGTCTTTGCGGCGCCGATGAAACAGGCGTATGCGCTGGACGTCCGCTTGCCAAGCGGACCACTGTCTCATGTTCCGGAGTTTTCCATGCTGATCCACCTGTCGTCCTGGCCCGAGATCGACGCGCGCCTGAAGGCGACGAAGACCGTGGTCGTGCCGATCGGCTCCAATGAACAGCACGGTCCCACGGGCCTGCTGGGCACCGACTGGCTGTGCCCCGAGATCATCGCCCACGCGGCGGAGAAGCAGGACGACGGCCTGGTGGTGGCGCCCACCTTCAACATCGGCATGGCCCAGCACCACCTGGCGTTCGCCGGCACCATATCCCTGCGGCCCTCCACCTTCATGGCGGCTATCACCGACTGGGTTTCGTCCCTGAGCCGCCACGGCTTCGAGCGCATCTATTTCCTCAACGGGCACGGCGGCAACGTGGCCACCATCGAGGCGACCTTTTCGGAAATCTACGCCGAATGGTCGTTTGTGGAGGAGCACCCGCCCTTCGCCCTGAAGCTGGTCAACTGGTGGGACCTGCCGGGGGTGCACCGGCTGTGCACCGAGATCTTTCCCAAGGGGCACGGCATGCACGCCACCCCGTCGGAGATCGCCGTGACCCAGGCGGCCTATCCGGACCGCATCAAGACGGCGGACTACTCCCCGCAGATCGCGCCCATAGGGCCGATTCGCGACGCCCTGGACTACCGCGCCCGTTTCCCCGACGGCCGCATCGGCTCGGACCCGGCCCAGGCGTCGCCCGAAAAGGGTCAGCGCATCATCGACGCGGCGGTCTCAGCCCTGCTGGCCGACGTGAAGGCGTTCTCGGCCGAGGTCACGCCCTGAGCCGCCCCTTGCATGGCGGCGGCGTCGGTCTAGGCTTGCGGACATGAACCAGCCCAAGCCCCCCCGGAGTCCCGCCGACATGAATGACCGCATGATGCGCGAGGCGGGGGCAGTGATCCACCGGCGGCTGGAGATCATGGCCGAGGCCGTGTGTGACCCCGCCGGCGCCGACCTGACCGAACTGGCCCTGATGAGCGACGAAAAGGTCGCTGCCTTCCATGCGGTTTCCGATCGCGCAACGGCGGGCGCGGGAATTGTCGCCGGGCGAGTGGCCCGCGCCTTGGCGGTCGAGACCGACGCCGCCTCCCACGCCATGGAGCAGGTTATGAGAGCGTCGGATCCTGCGCAGGCGGCGGTCATCCAGACCCAGTGGGCCCTGGGCTGCTGGACACGCGCCACTGAAAGAGCTCTGACGCTGAACGCCGACTGGGCGCGTATGCAGACCTATGTCCTGGCGCCGCTGCACACGGCCGTAAGCGCCAACGCAAGGCGTCTGAAAATCAAGGAGAAAACCTGATGCGCGCCCTGTTCACCGCCATGGCGATCGCGGCCCTGCCGGCCGTCGCCGTGGCCCAGACGCCGCCACCCGCAGAGATTCCCGCCCTTTACGACATCGCCGTCGCGCCCTCGCCGGAGCGCATCGAGGCGGATATCGCCACCCTGGTCGGCTTCGGCACCCGGCACACCCTGTCGGAAACGGAGTCGGAGACGCGCGGCATCGGCGCGGCCCGTCGCTGGATCCATGCGGAGTTCGAGCGCATCTCCGCAGCCTGCGGCGGCTGCCTTGAGGTCATGTATGTCTCGGACACGGTCACCGGCCCGCGCATCCCCGAACCCGCCGAGGTAGTCAGCGTCATCGCCATCCAGCGCGGGACCGCCGACCCGAACCGCTATGTGCTGATGAGCGGCGACATCGACAGCCGCGTCACCGACGTCATGAACGCCGCCGACGACTCCCCGGGCGCCAACGACAACGCCTCGGGCGTCGCGGGCACGCTGGAGGCGGCGCGGGTGCTGACCCGGCACCGCTTCCCCGCCACCATCGTCTATGCCGCGCTGGCCGGGGAAGAGCAGGGCCTGTTCGGCGGCCAGATCCTCGCCGCCCATGCCCAGCGCGAGGGCTGGCGGCTCCAGGCGGTGCTGAACAACGACATGATCGGCAACTCGGCAGGCATCAACGGGGTGGTGGACAATGTCACCGCCCGGGTCTTCGCCGAGGGCACGCGCATGACCGAGACCGAGGCCGAGGCGCGCCAGCGGCGCTTTACCGGCGGCGAGGTGGACAGCCCCTCGCGCAATCTGGCCCGCTACATCGCGCAGGTGGGCGAGCAGTATGTGCCCAATCTGGACGTGATGATGGTCTACAGGCTCGATCGCTTCGGCCGCGGCGGTCACCACCGGCCGTTCAACGATCTGGGCTACCCCGGCGTGCGGATCATGGAGACCAACGAGCACTACGACCGCCAGCATCAGGACCTCAGGAACGAGGACGGCCGCCACTACGGCGACACCATCGAGTACGTGGACTTCGACTATGCGGCCAAGCTGACGGGCCTGAACGCCGTGGCGCTGGCGGGCATGGCCTGGGCCCCGCCGCCGCCCGCCGGGGTCCAGATCGAGGGCGCGGTCAGCCCGGACACCACCCTGCGCTGGACCCGTCCCACCGACGCCCAGGCCCCCGATCTGGCCGGCTACCGCATCTACTGGCGCCTGACCACCGAGCCCCAATGGACCCACAGCCGCTGGGTCGGGGACGTCACCGAGTTCACCTTGGAGAATGTGGTCATCGACAACTACTTCTTCGGCGTGGCGGCGGTGGCGGACAACGGCGCGGAAAGCCCGGTGGTCTTCCCCGGCGCGGCGGGCAGCTTCGGCGGCTACTGATCGGCCAGCAGGCCCGCCGGATCGTACAGCTCGCCGTCCGACAACACCGCCCGCACCTGTGTCAGGGCGTTCAGGTCCGTCGCCGGGTCCGCTGACAGGAAGACGATGTCCGCTTCCTGACCCACGGCCAGGGCGCCGGTGCGGTCCGCGATCCCCAGCCTGCGCGCGGCATCGGTGGTGGCCATGCGCAGCACATCCCATGCGGGTATCCCGGCCTCCTGATGCAGGACCGCTTCGCGGGCCATGCTCCGTCCCGGCGCGATGAAGGGATTGGCCATGTCTGTGCCCAGGGTCAGCGGCACGCCCGCCTCGTGCATGCGGCGGGTCAGCTCCAGAACCTTGGGCCACACCGCCCGGGCGCGCGCATAGTCCTCGGCGGTCCAGCCCAGATCGAACCGGAAGACCTGGCTCCAGTTCGCCTGCATGTCCGGATGAAACAGGCCTGCATCCCGGGCGAGAAAGGCCGCATCGTCGCCCCGGAAAGCCGCCTCGAAAGCCACCAGCGTGGCGTCGACATGAACCTGTTCACGCGCCAGCGTCCGGATCATGGTTTCGATCTCCGGTGCGTCCAGATCGACGGCCTCGTACCATTCGAAGAAAGCGAACGCGCCCTGCCTGCGGCTCGCCACATAGGCCTCGCGGCGATCCGGCGGCAGCAACTCCGGGCTCACCGGCATCATGTGCACCAGCGCGTCCACACCCAGTTCGGCGGCGCGGGTCCAGCTCACGTCCGACAGGTGTGCGATCACCGGCAGGCCGTGACGCCGGGCCTCGGCGATCCCCTCGATCAGGTCCGCCTCGCTCAGGGACTCGTAGAGCTTGATGTAGCGCGCGCCCCCTTGCGCCTGCTCGGCGACGATGGCGGCGACGCCCCGCGTCTCCGACGGCCGGTCCGCCAGGCCCATGACGGGAAAGGGTGAGCGGTCGATGACTTCGCCGGCGTGCAGGGCTTCGGGCCCCGACAGGCCCGCTGCCCGCGCTTCATCGTAGGCGCGGCTCGCCGCCATGTCGCCACCGGGATTGCGCACCGTGGTGACGCCGTAGGCCAGCATGCGCCGCGCGTTGTGGGCCACGATGTCGGGGCGATGATCTGCGGCCAGATAGGGCGCGCCGTCCTCGTCTGTGTCGATGCGGATCGCCGCCAGACTGATGTGCGCATGGGTGTCGATCAGGCCGGGCAGGGCGAACAGGCCGGTGAAGTCGTGCATCCGGCCTTGCCCGGTCGCGGGACGGCCCTGCCCGATCTCGACGATGCGGCCGTCCTCGACCACCACATAGGCGTCCGGCTGGAACGTCTCGGTCTGCGGATGGATCAGGTTCAGGCCCAGATAGACGTTGCGTTCGGCATGGGCGGCGGACGCGACGGCGAGCGAAGCGATAGCGAGAAGGCAGGCAGGAAGGACTGGTCGACGGATCATGACGGCTCCACGGATAGCTGTGATGCCGATGAAGTCCGTTCCAGACGGCAAGTCTTTCACACTTCTCGCAAGATCGATGAGCGCCTATCTGTCGGTCATGATCGACGATCTCTACAGCGCGCGCATCCTCACGCTCGCGGCCAACATGCCGCGCACGGGGCGTCTGGACGCGCCGCAGGGCACGGGCCACAGGGTCGCCAGGCTGTGCGGCTCGACCGCCACCGTTGACGTCATTCTGGATGACACCGGCCAGGTGGCGGATTACGCCCAGGCCGTGAAGGCCTGCGCCCTTGGCCAGGCGGCGGCGGCGGTGCTGGGCGAACAGGTGATCGGCGCAACCGGCGACGAGATCGAGCAGGCCCGGGACGCCATGGCGGCCATGTTGAAATCAGGCGGCGAAGGGCCCGAGGGGCGCTTCGCTGATCTGCGCATGCTGAAACAGGTGGCGGACTATCCAGCCCGCCACGCGTCGGCGCTGGTGGCGGTGGAGGCGGCGCTGGACGCGGTGCGCGCGGCCGAGCGCGCCCGCCTGTCAGGCGCGGCCTGACCGTGGCGGCCAGCCTGTACGAGCGCGGCGTCCGTCTGGCCCACCGGGGCTACAAGGTCACCCTGTCGCCCCTGACCGGACAGCAGTGCCGGTTCCTGCCCACCTGTTCGGACTATGCGGCCGAGGCCCTGATCACCCACGGCCCCGCGCGGGGCGGCTGGCTCGCCTTGAAAAGGGTCTGCCGCTGCCATCCTTTCGGCGGCTCGGGGTACGATCCGGTTCCGCCGAAGCTGTCGCTCCCCGACTAGCCGGGGTGCGCGGCGGAGAAGCTTCTGTATATGCTAGGGCGGAATCGGATGGCGGGAGCAGGCGCGTGATGCCCATGGGCAGCGGATTGACGACGAGGGGGCCCAGAAACCTCCTGCGCCAGATCCGCGAGGCCATGGCCGGCGGCGGCCCGGCCCAGGAGCGTCTGGACAAGGTCGTCAAGACCATCGCCTCGTCAATGGTGGCGGAAGTCTGCTCCATCTATCTGCGCCGCTCCACCGGAGAGCTGGAGCTGTTCGCCACCGAGGGCCTGAATCCCGGCGCCGTCCACAACACCCGCCTGCGGCCCGGCGAGGGTCTCGTGGGCGAGGTGGCGCGGCTCAACGAGCCCATCAGCCTGTCGGACGCCCCCAGCCACCCCAGCTTCTCCTACCGCCCCGAAACCGGCGAGGATCCCTACCACGCTTTCCTCGGCGCGCCCCTGCTGCGCGGCGGCCGATCCATCGGCGTGCTGGTGGTCCAGAACCAGGCGGCGCGCCGCTATGACGAGGACGAGGTCGAGGACATCCAGACCATCGCCATGGTCCTGGCCGAAACCGTCGCCTCCGGAGAATTGCTGGGCCTGGACGAGCTGCGCGATGTGGAGGTCGCCCCCCACCGCCCCGAACGCATCAAGGGCCAGCGCTTCGCCGAAGGCCTCGCCATCGGCCATGCGGTGCTGCACGAGGCGCCGGTGGCGCCCGAGCGCCTGCTGGCCGACGACCCCGTGGCGGAGGAGGCGCGGCTGAAGCTTGGCCTGACCGCGCTGAAGGCCAACATCGACGCCATGCTGGAGGGCGGGCAGGGCCTCGCCGGACCGTCCTACGAGGTGCTGGAGACCTACCGGATGTTCGCCGACGACCGGGGCTGGAACCGGTCGCTGGAGGAGGCGGTGCGCGGCGGTCTGACCGCCGAGGCGGCGGTTGATCGGGTGCGAAACGAGCACCGGGCCCGCTTCGCCAAGGCCCGCGATCCCTACATCCGCGAACGCCTGCACGATCTCGAGGATCTGGCCAACCGCCTGCTGCGGGTGCTGGCGGGAGACCGCCCGGGCCAGCGCGATCTGCCGGACGACACCATTCTGGTGGCCCGCAACCTGGGGCCTGCGGACCTGCTGGAGTATCCCCGCGACAAGCTGCGCGGCTTGCTGCTTGAGGAAGGCTCCGCCGCCAGCCATGCGGGCATCGTCGCCCGGGCGCTCCAGATTCCCTGCGTCGGCCGCCTCGCCGGCCTGAGGGACCGCCTGTCAGAGGGTGATCTGGTCATCGCCGACGGCGAGTCGGGCGAGGCGTTCCTGCGCCCCCGGCCCGAGATGCTGGACGCGGTGCAGGCGCGCATGCAGGTCCGCGCCCAGCGCCGCGCCGAGTTCGTGGCCCTGCGCGACACGCCCGCCGTGACCCGAGACGGGGTGCGGGTGACGGTGCTGGCCAACGCCGGACTGGTGGTGGATCTGGACACCCTGGACGAGACGGGCGCCGAGGGCATCGGCCTGTTCCGCACCGAGTTCCAGTTCATGGTGTCTGAGGAACTGCCCCGCCTCCAGGCCCAGACCGATCTGTATCGCCGGGTGCTGGACGCGGCGGGGGACCGCCCGGTCACCTTCCGCACCCTGGACGTGGGCGGCGACAAGGTGCTGCCCTATCTCGAGGTGGAGCGCGAGGAGAACCCCGCCCTCGGCCGCCGCGCCATCCGTCTCGGTCTGGACCGGCCCGGCCTGCTGCGGCTGCAACTGCGCGCCCTGTTGAGCGCAGCCGCCGGCCGCGAACTGCGGGTCATGTTCCCCATGATCGCCACGGTGGACGAGTTCCGCGCGGCCCGCGCCCTGATGGACGCCGAATGCGAATGGGCCGAGCGCCGGGGCAAGACCTTGCCCGCGTCCCTGCGGGTCGGCGCCATGATCGAGGCGCCCAGCCTGCTGTGGCATCTGGACGCCCTGCTGCCGCTGACCGATTTCGTGTCCATCGGCACCAATGACCTGTTTCAGTACATGTACGCAGCGGACCGGACCAATCCCCTGGTCTCGGATCGGTACGACCCGTTGTCGCCCCCGACCCTGCGCGCCCTGCAGGACATTCAGCGCCAGTGCGAGGAAACCGAGACGCCGGTGTCCGTCTGTGGCGAGCTGGCCGGCCGGCCACTGGAGGCCATGGTTCTGCTGGCGCTTGGATACACACGGCTTTCTGCGCCCGCGGGCGGGGTGGGGCCGGTCAAGCGCATGATCCTGTCGCTGGATCTGGCGGCGGCTCGGCGCGGCGTGTCGGGGCTGCTGGGCGCCCCCTCGGCCTCGGTCCGCAACGAGGTGGAGGCCTTGGCCCGGAAGTTGAACGTCGCTCTGTGAGAAAGCCGCTCGCGCGGGGCGCGAATCGGTTAACCAGACATTGATCCGGGGCTGTCAATGGGTTATCCACAGGATGAGTTCGAGGGGCTTCCGGGGGGAGGTCAGGATCGGGCGCTGCGGGGGACGTGGCGGTTCGATCATTCATCGATCGACAGTGCGAGTATGGGGGCGGGCGACATGCCGCTGGATGCAGGGTTCGACCCTGACGTGCGACACGACGAGGCGGAGTGGAGCGATCCGCACCGCATTCTGACGGAGTCCCCCACTCTGGGCGACGCCCTGCGCCGGGCGCGTGAACATTCCGACCGCCCCATCGATGAGCTGTCCGCTGCGACCCGCGTCCATGCCCGCTACCTTCGGGCCCTTGAACAGGGTGACTTCACCGCCCTGCCGTCTCAGGTGTTCGCCCTGGGCTATGTGCGAGCCTACGCCGCCGCCCTGGGGCTGGATGAGCAGCTGGCTGCCGAACGCTTCAAACGGGAAAGCCCCCATGCGCCCGTGGGACTGCAGCCGCCGACCGGGGTGGACGTGCGCGAGGCCAGGCGCAGTTCGCCGCGTCTCATCGCCGCCGCCGCCGCCCTGGTGTTCGCCGTCGTCGGCTGGAATGTCTTCCAGCGGGTCAGCCTGATGCAGGCGCCGACCCCGCCCGCCATTTTCGAGACGCCCGAAACCTGGTCTCTCGGCTCGGCGCCCGGCGTGGTGCGTCTGGGCGCGCCGCGCGCCGCGCCGCCGGACCAGACTGTCCCTGCCCTGTACATAACGCCCGGTCTTGAGGCCGAGCTGAGCGGACTGGAATCCGAGGCCGAGGGCGATGGCCAGGCCGCAACGCCGGCGCCGACCGCTCCGGTCCAGCGCGCCTTCAATCCGCGCGGCGCGACCTATGGCGCCGCGCCCACCGCTTCCCATGTCGTGATCCAGGCCCAGCGCCCCGCCAGCATCGTAGTGCGCATGGCTGACGGCCGGGTCCTGTTCGCCCGCCAACTGGCGGCCGGGGAATCCTGGCGCGCGCCCCGCGACGTGGCGGCCACCATCGATGTGTCCGAGCCGTCCGCCTTCACTGTCTATCTGAACGGCGAGTACGAGGGCGCCCTGACCTCGGCCCTGACGCCGCTGGCGGGTCTGAACGCCCGCGCCCAGGCCGCCGCGCGCCAGACCGCCAGCGCACTGGCCCAGCGGACCGCAACAATTCCTCCTGCGGGCTGACATCTTTCCGTCGTGGAATAACATCGCCTGATCCCCTATCTAGGGTGTGTCATGTCCAACGCCGCCGACCAGCTGGGCCACATCCGCCCCTGGCGCCATATCGAGCGCCGCAAGAGCCGCCAGATCCATGTGGGCTCCGTGGCCGTGGGCGGCGACGCTCCCATCAGCGTCCAGTCCATGACCAATACGCCGACCGCCGACGCGGCGGCGACCCTGGAGCAGATCCGTCAGCTGGAGGAGGCCGGGGCCGACATCGTGCGGGTGTCCTGCCCCGATGAAGAGTCCACCGCCGCCTTCCGCACCATCGCGCGGGAGTCTCGCGTGCCGCTGGTGGCAGATATCCATTTCCATTATCGCCGGGGCATCGAGGCGGCCCAGGCGGGCGCCGCCTGCCTGCGCATCAATCCGGGCAACATCGGCTCGCGCGACCGGGTGCGCGAGGTAATCCAGGCGGCGCGAGACCACGGCTGCTCCATGCGCATCGGCGTCAACGCCGGGTCGCTGGAGCGCGAACTGCTCGAGAAATACGGCGAGCCCTGCCCCGATGCGATGGTGGAAAGCGCGCTGAACCACGCCCGCATCCTGCAGGACGAGGACTTCCATGAGTTCAAGATCTCGGTGAAGGCCTCCGACCCCTTCCTGACCGTGGCCGCCTATCAGCAATTGGCCGACGCCATCGACTGCCCCCTGCATCTGGGCGTGACCGAGGCCGGGCCTCTGCGCACCGGCACCATCAAGTCCGCCATCGGGCTGGGCTCCATGCTGTGGGCCGGCATCGGCGACACCATCCGGGTCAGCCTGGCCGCCGATCCGGTGGAGGAGATCAAGGTCGGCTTCGACATCCTGAAGTCGCTGGGCCTGCGCCACCGGGGCGTCAACATCATCGCCTGCCCGTCCTGCGCCCGTCAGGGCTTCAACGTCATCGAGACCGTGGGCGTGCTGGAAGAGCGGCTGGCCCACATCACCACCCCCATGAGTCTGTCCATCATCGGCTGCGTCGTGAACGGCCCCGGCGAGGCGCTCTACACCGACGTGGGCTTCACCGGCGGCGGCAAGGGCGCGGGCATGGTCTATCTGGCCGGCAAGATGACCCACAAGCAGGACAACGCCGGCATGGTCGAGCACATCGTCGAACTGGTGGAGAAGAAGGCCGCCGAGCTCGACGCCGAGCGCGCGGGCGCCGCTCAGGCCGCCGAATAGGCGGAGCCGTTTGCACAACTCGGGCGTTTGCCTCCGCGCACGGAGGACGAATACCCATGACCCTGACCCAGGCGATCGCCGAGAGCCGCCGTTTCGGTGAACGCGCGGCCCGGCGTCTGGGCCGTCGCATGGAACGTCTCACAGGCCGGTCGCTGCCGTCGATCCAGACCTTGCTGGAATGGGCCGCCCGCCTCGGCTACGGCGCCCGCGGCTTCGTCTATTTCAACGTGGGGCTGGTGGCCCTGCTGACGGCCATGGGGCTGATGGGCGACAGCGTGGGCGCCGGCGGGATCATCGAACTCACGGCGGGCCAGCCGTTCGGCCGGGTCTGGCTGACCCTGCTGGGCGTGGGCCTGTGGATGTTCGTGCTGTGGCGCGTGCTGCAGTCCGTGGCCGACGCCGACCATGAGGGCTGGTCGCTCGCCGCCATCGGCAAACGCGCGGGCCAGGCGCTCAGTGGCGTGTTCTACGGCATCCTGGCGTCGTCGGTCTTCGAGCTGATGGACGAGGTGGGCGAGATTCAGGCGGATGACGGCGGCGCCGAGGCGCAGCAGCAGGCCTACACCGTCATGGACATGCCCTACGGCGACTGGCTGCTGATCGGCGCCGGCCTGTTCATCATCGGCATGGGCGTGGGCAATATCATCAAGGGCATGCGCGGCGACTTCGCGTCCTGGCTGGCGTGCGACCGCAAGACCTGCGAGCGCGTGGTGCCTCTGGCCCGGGCGGGCTACGCGGCGCGGGGCGTGGTGTATCTGCCCATGGGAATCTTCGTCGTCCTTGCCGGCCTGAACACGCGGGCCGAAGAGGCGCGCAGCTTCGGCGCCTCGCTGGATGTGCTGCAGTCCCAGCCCTACGGCGCCTGGATTCTCGGCGGGACCGGACTGGGCATCATGGCCTTCGGCGCCTTCGCCCTGGTCGAGGCCCGCTGGCGGCGCATCCGCATGCCGCACGACATCAAGCCTCGATAGGAGAAAAGCGCCGTCGGATCACTCGCTCAGGAACGCCCGCACCAGCGCCATGAAGACCTCCGGCTGGTCGGCCATGATGAAGTGGCGCGAGCCGTCCACCCGCTCCAGCCGCACGCCGGGCAGATCGGCATACTCCCGCGCCCACATCCCGTCAGCCAATACGGCGGGAGCGCCGCCGTCCGCGTCGGCCGCATAGACCGCCCAGACCGGGGTGGTCATGGCCGCCAGACCCGGCCGCAGGTCAGTCGTCATCAGGTCGCGCATGGCCGCGCCCATGGCCTGACGGTCGGAAGCCATGGACCAGTCCACCATGGCCGCACGCGTCGCCGCGTCGCGGCTCATGCCCTGGGCCAGGGCCTCCTGGCCCGCGCGAAAGGCGGCGTCGTCAGAGGCGAGCAGGGCGCGGACCGCCTGTTCGGCCATGGGCGCGGCGGTCTCAGGGGTGACGGACGGGCCGTACAACGCGCCGAAGTACGGCAGGGAATCCACGCTCATCACCCGGCCGATCAGGTTGGGGCGATCCTGCGCCAGCATGACGCCCGACGCCCCGCCCATGGAGTGGCCGATGATCGCGGGCCGCTCCAGTCCAGCCGTCTCGATATAGCGTTCGATCTCGGCCACGGCGGGCCGCCAGAAGGCGCCGTCGCCGTGGGCCCACGGCTCCCCTGCGAAACCGGACAGCTGCACCAGATGCACCCGGTAATCGACAGCCAGAGCCTCGGCGGTCACCCGCCACACCTCGCGCGACGACGCCATGCCGGGTATCAGCACCACGTCGGGGCCTTCGCCCAGCGCCTCCACGCTGATGCGATCGGAAACAAACCCCGGCGCCGGGGCGGCGGTCTGGGCCTCGGCCCGTCCGGGCAGGGCGGCCACGGCGCCGACCGACAGGGCGATCAGCGCGCAGGCGGCCAGGCGCGCGCTCCATGAGCGAACGTTGAACATCGTATTTCTCCTTGGGAATGAACCGCCGGCCTTAGCCGTGCGGATTGTCGAAGATGTCTTCCACCGCGGCCCCGAACTGGGCGGCGATGCGATAGGCGAGATCGAGGGACGGGTCGTGCTTCTCGGTCTCGAGGGCGTTGACGGCCTGTCGGGAGACGCCCAGCCGGTCCGCCAGCTCGGCTTGGGTCCAGCCCTTCTCGGCGCGCAGGACGCGCAGTCTGTTCTTCATCAGTTGGAACTCCGCACGAACGGCGCGACCATCCCGAAGACGGCCCAGAACAGGGGGTAGATCAGCCAGGCCGGGACGTGGGGCGCGCCGGCGTAGCTCTCTCCAAAACCCCACGCCGTCGCCAGCGCCATGGCGATGCCCGCTGACAGGATGAATTGCTTGGCGGTGACGCCGCGCACGAACTCGTCGGAGTCGCGCATCAGCATCAGGGTGGCCCAGATCTGGCCGGCCACGGGCGCCGCCACCGCCAGCGCCAGCGCCCAGGCCACGGGCCGGCCGATGATCTCGTCAAAGGCGCCGAAAATGGCCGCCACATTGACCGCCACATAGCCGCCCATGAACGCCATGGTTCGCACCACATAGCGGCGCCCGGCCGGGGTGGTTTGTTGTTTTCCTAGGGTGAGCATGTCATGTCCTCCTGACCAAATGTAAGGTCAACATGACACAGGCGTAGTGTAAGGTCAACACGACATTTCGTCAGGCTGACACGACTCATCATCCTTTCTGGAAAACGCGCTATGATGGCCTCATGCCCGCCGCGCCGCGCATTTCCCCGACCCGTCTGTTCACGCCCCAGGAATGGGCGCCCTTTCAGGCGCGCAGCCACTGGCGGGGGCCGATGCTGGTGCTGCACGCCTGGACGGTGATCGCCCTGGCCATCGCCGCGGGCGTCATGTGGCCGGTGCTGATCCCGGTCTGCATCATGATCATCGGCGCCCGCCAGCTGGGTCTGGCCATCCTGATGCACGAGGCGGCCCACGGGGCGCTGGCGAAGAATCTGAAGCTCAACGATTTCCTCGGCCACTGGCTGTGCGCCGTGCCCGTCGGCGCCAGCCTCGGCGCCTACCGACCCTATCACCTGTCCCACCACAAATTCGCCCAGCAGCCGGAGGACCCGGATCTGGTGCTGTCCGAACCGTTCCCCGTCACCGGCGCATCCCTGCGGCGCAAGATCATCCGCGACCTGACCGGCCAGACCTTCTTCAAGCAGCGGGTCATGCTGCTGATCGGCGCCTTCCGCAATCAACGCGACGAAGACATGGCCGAGGGCGCGGTGGTCACCGGCAAGTCGGTGGCGCCCTTCCTGATGGTCAATGCGGGGATGCTCGCGGCGCTGACGCTGGCGGGCTTCTGGTGGGCGTATTTCGTGCTGTGGCTGCTGCCCATGGGCACCTGGTTCCCGCTGGTCACCCGCCTGCGCAACATCGCCGAGCACGCCTGCGTCGAGGGCTCGGCCGAGGATGCCTTCCGCGCTGCGCGCACCACCCGGGCCGGCTGGATCGAGCGGGCCCTGATCGCCCCCTACTGGGTCAACTATCACGCCGAGCACCACCTGTTCATGCATGTGCCCTGCTGGCGCCTGCCGCGCCTGCACCGGCTGCTGCAAACCCGCCCCGAGGCCGCGCGCATGGAGATGGCGCCGGGCTATCTGGCCGTTCTCAGGACTGCAGCCGGAGCCTGATCGGTTGAGGCGGGATCGCGTCACAATCCCGCCGATGCCGTGAATCAGGCTCCCCTTCAAATGTCCTGATCCCGTTCATCCGCGCTTCGCGAACGGACGGGTGTGGTCGTTGGCGAAGGCGGGACGGGCGAGAACGCATCGGCGGTGGCGGCGCCGCGCTCCACACGAAATGACGGGGCCATCGACGGCCCGGCGATCGGGTCTTCATCACGGGAGCCCGATCATGTTTTCCATCCCCGCCCTCTTCCTGGCCGCCGCCCTGACGCTTCAGACCGCCGAGACCAGCGTCGTCGAGATCACCTTCGACGTCGGCGTCGGGGAAGGGGTGATCATGGCCGCCCTGTTCGACAGCGAGGACGCCTGGGACGGCGGCGGCGCCGCCGTGCGCGGGGTGCGGATCGATGTGGCCGGCGGCGAGCGCGTCGCGCGGTTCGAAGGCTTGCCCCCCGGCGACTACGCCCTGCGCGCCTTTCACGATGTGAACGGCGACGGCGAGATGAACGCCAACCCCTTCGGCATGCCCACCGAACCGTTCGGCTTCTCCAACAACGCCGTTGGCAACATGGGCCCCGCCTCGTGGGACCGGGCCCGTTTCGCCGTCCCGGGCGAGACCCGCCAGACCATCACCCTGCGCTGAAACCGGACTGGGGAGCTGACACCATGGACACCTCGCGCCGCACATTCCTGACCGCCGCCGCCGCCCTGGCCATCACGCCCGACATGGCCTTCGCCGCCCGCGCCCTGCGGGTCGCCTCCGACTGGTCCCTGGCCACCGCCGACGTGGAGGGCGACATCGCCCCGCGCGTGCTTCAGCGGGTTCACGGGCGCGTTCCCGAGGGTCTGTCCGGCGCGCTGTACCGCAACGGCCCCGCCAAGTTCCGGCGCCCCGGCGGCTCGTCCCAGCACTGGTTCGACGGCGACGGCCTGATCCGCCGCTTCGGCATCCACGACGGTCAGGCCACTCTGGCCGCCCGCTTCGCCGACACGCCCAAGCGGCGTCAGGAGACGCGGCTGGACGCCATGGTCATGCCGGGCTTCGGTACGGCGGCCGACCCGCGCGCCGAGATCGGCTCGGTGGACGACGTCAATCCGGCCAACACCTCTGTGCACAGGGTGGGCGACGCCATCTGGGCCCTGTGGGAGGCAGGCTCGCCCATGGCCATGGATCCCGACACCCTGGAGACGCGCGGCTTCGTCACCCTGCGCCCGGACCTGAAGTCCATGCCGTTCCTGGCCCACCCGCGTATCGAGCCGGACGGCCGCATCTGGAATCTGGGCATGAACGGAAATCAGGCCGTGGTCTGGCGTCTGGCGGCGGACGGGGCGCTGGAGGACGCGCGGGTCATCCCACTGCCCCGCGCCAGCTATATCCACGACTTCACCGCCACGGCGCGCCATCTGGTGATCGTGCTGCAGCCCTGGGTGCATGCGCGCAACGTCATGCCGGTCTCCACCGCCTATGACTGGCTGCCGGATCAGGGGACCCAGGTGCTGGTGATCGACAAGGACGATCTGGATGCCCGGCGGATGTTCGAGGCCCCGGCCTTCGGCTTCTTCCATCTGGGCGACGCCTGGGAGGAGACGGGCGGGACCATCCGCTTCGACGTCTGCACCCATGCAGACATGGACTTCGCGGCCCATGGCGCCCAGGACATCCTGAACGGCGTGCCGCTGGGCAATGAGCCTGCACGCCTGGCCATGATGAGCCTGTCACCGGACGGTCAGGGGCGGCTGGAGCACGCCGGGGCGGCGGCCGAGTTCCCTCGCGGGGATGCGCGTCGGGCGGGTCAACGGCGACGTTACAGCCTGCACACCCTGGGCGAGGAGCCGGACCGGCCGCTGGCCACGGCGGTGGGTGTCACCGACTGGGATCAGGGCCGCACCCACGGCTATGATTTCGGCGCCGGCCATGTGGTGGACGAGATGGTCCATGTGCCCAAGTCGGGCATGAGCGGCGAGGCGGACGCCTGGCTGGTGGGCCCCACCATCAACCTGCGCGAGGGCGTCACCGAGCTGCACGTGCTGGACATGGCGCGGGTCGAGGACGGGCCCGTCTGCACTTGGCGCGCCGACGTGGCCATGCCGGCCGCGTTCCACGGGAACTGGGTGACGGCCTAATACCAGCCAGCGGCGCGCAGGGCGCGGGCGTGGCGGCGGCTGACGGGGACGGTGAGGCCGCCGTCAAGCGTCAGGGTCGCGCGCCCGTCGCCGCGCTTGACGTCCTGCACGGCGTCCTTGGCGACCCACCAGCTGCGGTGGGTCTGGGCGCCCTCCAGCCCCTGAAGCTCGGCGACGGCGTCCGACAGGCGCATCAGGATCAGGTCCGAGCCCCGGTCGGTGTGGATGCGCAGATAGTGGTCCTCGGCCTGGACGGCGTGGATCACCGCGCCGCGCAGCCGGGGCGGCAGACGGTCAAGGAAGCGCGGCGGCTCGTCACCCGCCTTGGTGGTGACCGTCTTCGGCTCCAGCGCCATGCCGATGGCGGTCATCCCGGCGGTGATCAGCAGCACCCGCCAGACCAGACCGGGCAGCATGTCGAACCCGTACGCCTGGCCGTAGAATATCCAGCCCGTCACGCCCCAGACCACAAGGGTCAGCGGCAGGCCGATGACCAGCACCGACACCACGAACCGGGCGGGCACGGACGCCTCCATGCCCGGCACGCGGCGAACCGCACGCATGCAGACCTCGGCCCACAGTCCGGCCGCGATCATCAGCACGACCCAGTAAGCCAGCCGAAGCCATAGGTCTGTCGTCGAGCCGAAGGCGTTGGTCAGGGCAAGGAAGACGCCGGCGGCCACGGCGATCCCCACTCCCTTGGCGGGGTCTCCGGTGATCAGGCGTTTCAGGCGTGCGGACATGCGATTCCCCCGCACCATTCAGGCCGGGACCGGAGCCGTCTGTCCAGACCGCGACGACTCTTGTTGGACTCAGGGTGCGAAAAACAGCCGGATTGGGAGCTGACGGATCTCAGCGGCTGCACACCGCCCGGAACCCGGCGGCGGCGAAGCGGACCATATAGTCACACGCGGTCTCCAGATCGCCGGACCGGCACTGACCGCCCGACAGCCGGTCGATACGGCCGGTCTCGCCAAGGGTCAGGGTCAGGGCGCCCGACAGATTGTGCCAGGCCCAGTAGAGGTCCACGTCGCGCGCGCCGGGCAGGACCAGCCGCACCGCCTCGATCAGGCGGTGGATGGCCGGGTCGAAATAGCGCGCCATGGTCTCGCCGCCGAAGGCCGGATTGGCGTTGGTCTGGGCCACGAGCGCCGCATAGTGCTTCCAGCCCGGCCCGCCCTTGAGCGACCATTGGAACGGCGGGCGCAGGAAGGCTTCGAGGATGCCCTCCAGCGTGGCCGCGTCCCCGGCCTCCGCCACATAGCGGTCGATGGCCTCCACCCGTTCGTTGTTCCAGACCTCGGCCCGGCGGATGAAGACCGCATCGAACAACCCGCGCTTGGCGCCGAAATAATAGTGCACCAGGGCCGTATCCACGCCCGCCTCGCGCGCCACCTCCCGGATCGTGACCCCATAGAACCCGTGCTTGGAGAACAGGTCCTCGGCGGCGTCCAGAATCGCCTCGCGGGTTTCCCCCGCCTTCTGGTCCTTGGACGGACGGCCCCGGCGGGCGGGCGTGGGCTTGGCCGTCTCGGCGGCAACGGGCGAACGAGTCATGGGCGGACGCTAGAGCGCGCGAGGGTGTCGGGCAATCGGCGCCGAGCATGGCGCCGGCGCCACACGGTCAGGCTTTCACCCGGTTGGGCGATGCTTGACCATTTGACAGACAGCGAAAACGCGATCAGTTTCGGGAAAATCATTGAACGCTGAATAAATGGCGTCGTCACCGGAAACACAGGTTGGGGCATCTCATGCACAAATTCGTCAAATCCGCTCTTCTGACGGGCGCCGCGTTCAGCGCGCTCGCCGCCCCGGCCGCCGTGGCCCAGGCCCAGGTCTCCGAACAACCGTCCGCCACCCAGGTGGAAGAGGTCATCGTCACCGCCCGGCGCCGGGAGGAATCCCTGCGCGAGGTGCCCGTCGCGGTCACCGCCCTGAGCAGCGAACGGCTTGAGCTGACCGGCGCCGCCGACGTGACCGTGCTGCAGCAGCAGACCCCCAACGCCACGGTCCAGGTGGCCCGCGGCTCCAACTCGACCCTGATCTCCTTCATCCGCGGCGTGGGCCAGCAGGACCCCCTGTGGGGCTTCGAGCCGGGCGTGGGTCTCTACATCGACGACGTCTATGTGGCCCGGCCCCAGGGCGCCGTGCTGGACATCTTCGACATCGAGCGCATCGAGGTCCTGCGCGGACCGCAAGGCACCCTGTACGGCCGCAACACCATCGGCGGCGCCATCAAATATGTGACCTCGCGCCTGGCCCCTGAGCCGGAGCTGATCCTGCGCGGCGCCGTCGGGTCGTACGGGCAGGTGGACCTCATCGCGTCGGGTTCGGCGCCCCTGGGCGACACTTTCCGCATCGGCGGGGCGATCGCCAGCTACAACCGTGACGGTTTCGGCGAAAACCTGACCACCGGCGCCGACCATTATGACAAGGACGTTCTGGCCGCCCGTTTCAGCGCCGAGTGGGCGCCGACCGCTGACCTGTTCTTCCGCTTCGCCTATGACCGCGTGGAAGACAATTCCAATGCCCGACACGGCCACCGCGAGGTCGCCGGAACCGCGCCGGGTTCGGATGTCCTGCCCAGCATCTACGACACCCGTGCAGGCCTGGGCGACGACAACTCTGTCGAGACCGAAGGCCTGTCGCTGACCGCCGAGTGGACCATCAACGACCTGCTGACCTTCAAGTCCATTACCGCGCGCCGCGAAGGCAATACCGACACGGTCATCGACTTCGACGGCACCCCGTCGCCCATCCTGGACATCCCCGCCTACTATGCCGACGACCAGTTCACCCAGGAGTTCCAGCTGCTGTTTAACGGCGCGCGCTGGCAAGGTGTGGCCGGCGTCTACTATCTGGATGGTCACGCCGAGGGCGCCTTTGACACCATCCTCGGCAACCTGGGCGTCAGCATCGGCAACGGCGGCTTCGTTGACACCGAAAGCTATGCGGTGTTCGCCGACTTCAACTTCGACCTGTCGGACCGTCTGCGTCTGGCCGTCGGCGCCCGCTACACCGAGGACGAGAAGACCGGCTTTGTGAACCGCGCCACCTATCTGGGCGTGGGTCAGACCCCGCTGACGGGTGGCCCGGCGGCGACTCCGCTGGTGCAGAACACCCTCTATACGAACACCCGCTCGTTCAGCCAGTTCACCCCGCGCATCTCGGTCTCCTATGACCTGACCGACGACCTGACCGGCTATGCGGCCTTCAGCCAGGGCTTCAAGTCCGGCGGTTTCGACATGCGCGGCGACGCCACCGCCACGCCGGACACGGTAGACGGCTATGACCCGGAAACGGTGAACAGCTATGAGCTGGGTCTGAAGGGCTACGCCTTCGACCGCCGGCTGACCTTCAGTTCGGCCCTGTTCTATTCCGACTATCAGGACCAGCAGGTCACCACCCAGGTGCCCACCGCCACGGGCATCGCCAGCTTCGTGGACAACGTCGGCGCCTCGACCATCTACGGCGCCGAGTTCGAAGGCTCGCTGTGGCTGACCGACTTCCTGACGGCCAACTTCGCCGTCGGTTACATGGAAGCCGAGTTCGAGGAGTTCATCCGCTACAACCTGACCACCATGCAGTACGAGGACATCTCGGATCTGGTGGTGGTGCAGAACGCGCCGCGCTGGAGCGGTTATCTGGGCCTGACCTGGATGGGCGACGTCATGGGCGGACAACTGGCCGTGACCCCCTCGGTGTCCTACCGCGGCGACTTCAGCCAGTTCGAGTTCCCCAATCCGATCCTGGACCAGGAGGGCTACGCCCTGGTGGACCTGTCGGCGGTCTGGACCTCGCCGGACCGGCGGTGGCAGCTGGCCCTGCATGGCAAGAACCTGACCGACGAGGAGTACCGCACGGGCGGCTACAACTTCCCGGGCGCTGTGTTCGGCGACTCCATCAGCGCCTTCTACGGCCCGCCGCGCACCTGGACGGCGGCGCTGCAGGTCCGGTTCTGATCCTCTGAGCGAAGACTGACACAGGCGGCGGGCTTCGGTCCGCCGCCTTTTTCTTTTGCATGGTTCGGGGACGGCGCTACCGTTCCGGCCAACAGTAAAGTCGAGGGGAGACGCCGATGACCGCACAGGCCGAAGCGCGCATCGAGAAGCCGGGATATCGCTATTACGTTCTGGCGATCCTGGTCCTGGTCTACATGCTGAACTTCCTGGACCGGCAGATCATCGGCATCCTGGCCGCGCCGCTGAAGGCGGAGTTCGGCCTGTCGGACAGCCAGTTCGGCCTTCTCGGCGGCATCGCCTTCGCTTCGGTCTATTCGACCCTGGCTATCCCGCTGGCCTGGCTGGCGGACCGGTTCAGCCGGGTGTGGATCATGACCGGCGCCCTGACGGTCTGGTCCGGCTTCACCGCCCTGTGCGGCGTGGCGGGCTCGTTCGGCCAGCTGTTCCTGTTCCGCATGGGCGTGGGCGTGGGCGAAGCGGGCGGGGTGGCCCCGGCCTATTCCCTCGTGGCCGACTATTTCCCGCCCCACCAGCGGGCGCGCGCCCTGGCCGTGTTCGCCTTCGGCATTCCGCTGGGCACTGCGGCGGGCACCCTGGTGGGCGGCGTGCTGGCGGCCCAGTACGGCTGGCGCACCGCCTTCATCGTGGTGGGTCTGCTGGGCGTGCTGCTGGCCCCTGTGCTGCGCCTGACGGTGCGGGATCCGAAGCGCGGCGCCACCGACATCGCCCGTCCGGCGGTCGTGGACGCCGCCCCCGTTCAGCCTTCCCCTGTGCAGACTGCGGCGGCACGTCCCGTAGTGATCGCGGCGCCGAATCGCGTGGGCCTCAACGCCTCGCGCCTGATGCTGGTGGCCGGCGCGGTCGCCTTCGCCCTGGCGGCCCTGGCCTGGTTCGGCGGCGTGCCCGTGGGCAATCCGCTGGTGCTGGCCTTCGCCGGCGGCCTGGCGACGGTCATCGGCGTGTCCTTCTGGATCGCCAAGGTCACAGCCTCCTACGTCTTCCCGAAAAAGAGCTTCTGGCTGCTGGCGCTGGGCGCGGCCTCGTCGTCGGTGTGCGGCTACGGCATAGCCGGCTGGCTGCCTCTGTTCTTCATGCGCAGCTTCGACCTGACCCTGCTGCAGACCAGCTGGTATTATGCGGGCATCGCCCTGATCGGCGGCACCCTGGGAATCTGGATGGGCGGCGCCATCGCCGACAAGCTGGCGAAGCGCGGCAAGGGCGCCTATCCCCTCACGCCGGCCATCGCCTTCCTGATCTCGGCGCCGCTGTTCATCGCGGCCATGAACTCGCCCTGGATCATCGGCCTGGTGCTTCCCGGCGGCGGCAGCGCGGTGCAGCAGCTGACGCTGGCCTTCCTGATCTTCCTGATCCCCACAGGCTTGAATCTGGCCTGGCTGGGGCCGATCACCGCGGCGATCCAGCACCTGGTCCCGGCGCCCATGCGCTCCACCGCCTCGGCCCTGTTCCTGCTGATCAACAACCTGCTCGGCATCGCCGTGGGCTTCTACTATTTCGGCTGGATGAGCGATCTGCTGGCGCCCCGCTTCGGGGACGAGAGCCTGCGCTGGGCCATCTACACCGGCATGGGCTTCTATCTGCTGGCCTCGGTGCTGCTGATCGCGGCTTCGCGCACCCTGAAGCGCGACTGGGTGGACTGATCGGAGGGGATCGCCTGTTGCGCCTGCGAAGGGGCGGCCTTTATAAGCGCCTCAACCTTCCTCCCCAGCGTCAGCGGTCCTCTCCATGAACATTCACGAATACCAGGCCAAGCAGGTTCTGAAGGGCTTCGGGGCTCCCGTCGCCTCGGGCGTCGCCATCACCTCGGTGGACGAGGCCGAGGCTGCGGCCCGCCAACTGCCCGGCCCGCTGTATGTCGTGAAGTCCCAGATCCACGCCGGCGGACGCGGCAAGGGCAAGTTCAAGGAGCTGGGCCCGGACGCCAAGGGCGGCGTGCGGCTGGCGAAATCGATTGAAGAGGTCGTGGCTCACGCGAAGGACATGCTGGGCAACACCCTGGTCACCGCCCAGACCGGCGAGGCCGGCAAGCAGGTCAACCGCCTGTACATCGAGGACGGCGCCGACATCGCCCGCGAGCTGTACTGCTCGCTGCTGGTGGACCGCCAGCACGGCCGCATCGCCTTCGTGGTCTCCACCGAGGGCGGCATGGACATCGAGGCCGTCGCCCACGACACGCCCGAGAAGATCCAGACCATCGTCATCGACCCCGTCGCCGGCGTCACCGAGGCCGACGTGGCGAAGATCAACGGGGCCCTGAAGCTGGACGGCGCTGCCGCCCAGGACGGCGAGACCCTGTTCCCGACCCTCTACCGGGCGTTCGTGGACAAGGACATGTCCATGCTGGAGATCAATCCGCTCATCGTCATGGAGAACGGCCGCCTGCGCGTGCTGGACGCCAAGGTCAGCTTCGACGGCAACGCCCTGTTCCGCCACCCGGATATCGTCGCCCTGCGCGACGAGACCGAGGAGGACGCCAAGGAGATCGAGGCGTCCAAACATGACCTGGCCTATGTGGCCCTGGACGGCGACATCGGCTGCATGGTCAACGGCGCCGGCCTGGCCATGGCGACCATGGACATCATCAAGCTGTACGGGAAGGAGCCCGCCAACTTTCTGGACGTGGGCGGCGGCGCCTCGAAGGAAAAGGTCACCGCAGCCTTCAAGATCATCACCGCCGATCCCAACGTGAAGGGCATCCTGGTCAACATCTTCGGCGGCATCATGCGCTGCGACGTCATCGCCGAGGGCGTGGTCGCGGCGGTGAAGGAAGTGGGCCTCAAGGTGCCGCTGGTGGTGCGTCTGGAAGGCACCAATGTGGAGCTGGGCAAGAAGATTCTCAACGAATCCGGCCTGGCCATCACCGCCGCCGACGACCTGGACGACGCCGCCCAGAAGATCGTCGCCGCGGTGGGGTAGGCTGCCAGCTGGGGCTAGCGTGAACTTTTCATGTGGGTTGGCCTAAAGTGCACACCCGAACAAGAGGAGCCCCGCTATGACTGCAGCTCTGGCACTTGCTTTTATGCTCGTGAATGCTCAGCCGTCTGAACCGCCTACGGTGGCGCATCTTGTGCGTGAAGCCTGCGTCGAAACGGAGATGAACCGTGAGGCGATCGACCGTCTCGCTCGTGAGCGTGGCTGGCGATCTGTCCGAACAAGATCTTCCAGTTCCGCTCACGGCTGGAGCGTTGGATATCGTGTGCGCGATGCTCATGTCGCGCTGACGAGCTTGCCGGAACCGGGGAGAGTTGATCCATCACTTGGTTCGATCTGCACGGTTGATGCGGCAAGGGCGAGAGGCGACTGGCTCACGGAGATCGCCCAACTCGCAGCAGATCTCGGGTTACAACCAGATCGTGTTCCGAATCTGCCGATCGAAGGCGAGATGCGCATGTGGTCAAGCCTGGGCGGGTATACGCTGACATCCACCTATGACCGGGCGAGCGGCAGGGTCGTCGTCAGCCTGTCGCGGCAACTGGTGCTGATCGAGGCCGACTGATCCCTCTATCCATGGGGCCGTTCGGGACGCGATGGCTCCGCAGGTTGTGTGCTCCACATAACCCGTGTAAAACCTTCTTCGTGACCCGCAACCTCACCCTCGCCATCGACGACGCCCTGCTCGACAAGGTGCGGGTGCTGGCCGCCATGAAGCGGACCAGCGTCAACGAGATGGTGCGCCAGTTCCTGACCCGGCTGGTCGAGGAGGAAACCGAGCATGACGAGGCGACCGAGGCCCTGCTGAAGCTGGCCCGCGAGAGCGAGGGCCGCATGGGCGACTGGCGGCCCTCCCGTGAAGAAACCTACAGCGGCGAGCCTCGTTTTGATCGCTGGCGCTGACGTTTTCCTCGACACCAACGTCCTGATCTACGCCGCGCTCGGTTCGGCCGACGAACCGGTCAAGTACGAGCGCGCGGTCGAACTGCTGACTCTGCGTTTCGGCACCTCGGCTCAGGTTCTGGCCGAGTTCTTCGTCAACGCCCAGCGCAAGGGGGCGCGCCCGCTGACCGCCGAAGAAGCCCAGGAATGGGTGTTTCGCCTGTCGAAGAAGCCGTTCCAGCCCGTCGACTACAAGGTGGTGCGCGGCGGCATCGAGAACGCCCGTCGCTACCGGATCTCCTACTGGGACGGCGCCATCATCGCCGCCGCCGAGCGGCTGGGCGCCCGCGTCGTCTATTCCGAAGACCTGAACCACGGCCAGACCTATGGCTCGGTCCGGGTCGAGAACCCTTTCCTTCCCACCGCCTGAAAGCAGTCCCCATGTCCATCCTCGTCGACAAGAACACCAAGGTCATCGTCCAGGGCCTGACCGGCAAGACCGGCACCTTCCACACGGAACAGGCGCTGCGCTACTACGGCACGAAAATGGTCGCCGGGGTGCACCCCAAGAAGGGCGGCGAGACCTGGCACGGGTCCGAGGAAGAAACCCTGCCCATCTACGCCAGCGTGGCCGAGGCGAAGGAGCGCACCGGCGCCGACGCCAGCGTGATCTATGTGCCCCCGGCGGGCGCGGCCGACGCCATCATCGAGGCCATTGAGGCCGAGATCCCCTTCATCACCTGCATCACCGAGGGCATCCCGGTGCTGGACATGGTGCGGGTCAAGGCGCGGCTGGAGACGTCGAAGTCCCGGCTGCTGGGCCCCAACTGCCCCGGCGTGCTGACCCCCGAGGAATGCAAGATCGGCATCATGCCCGGCCAGATCTTCCAGAAGGGCAATGTGGGCATCGTCTCGCGCTCGGGCACCCTGACCTATGAAGCGGTATTCCAGACCACCAATGAGGGCCTGGGCCAGACCACGGCCGTCGGCATCGGCGGCGACCCGGTCAAGGGCACCGAGTTCATCGACGTGCTCGAGATGTTCCTGGCCGACGACGAGACAAAGTCCATCGTCATGATCGGCGAGATCGGCGGCGCGGCGGAAGAGGACGCCGCCCAGTTCCTGATCGATGAGGCGAAGAAGGGCCGCAAGAAGCCCATGGTCGGCTTCATCGCCGGCCGCACCGCCCCGGAAGGCCGCACCATGGGTCACGCCGGCGCGGTGGTGTCTGGCGGCAAGGGCGACGCCGGGTCCAAGATCGCGGCCATGGAGGCCGCGGGCATCCGCGTCTCCCCCTCCCCGGCCCGCCTGGGTTCGACCCTGATGGACGTCCTCAAGGGCTGATCCCTTGCGAGACTCCACGCGACGACGCCCCCGGCCGCAAACCGGGGGCGTTTTTGTCCGGCAAATCGAAAAATATCCGCGTCTCGCCACCTTGCGGTCATGACCCGTAAGGAAACAGCGGTTATATGACCCCCGACGCCCCGCCCCATGCGCAGACGTGCGATCCGGGCCTTGAAGGGATGCGTCCGAAGGGACGAGAAGCGATAAGATGGCGGACGATGCGGGTCGGCTGAACCAGGTCTTTGCCGAGACCTCCTTCCTTTACGGCGCCAACGCCGGGTTCATCGAGGAACTCCATGCGAAGTGGGCCGACAATCCCGCTTCGGTTTCGGGCGAATGGCGCGCCTTCTTCGATCAGCTGCGCGACCGCGCCGATCAGGTGAAGGAAGCTGCGGGCGCCGGGTCATGGGGCCGCAAGCCCGTGACCGAGCCCACCGACGAGCTGGGCGCCATGGACGGCCGCTGGCCCGCTCCGAAGCCCGATCCGAAAAGGCCCGCCGCAAAGGCCGCCTCCGCCGCCTCTGGGCCCGCAGCTTCGGTCACCGGCGACGAGATCCGCAACGCGGCCCACGACTCCATCCGCGCCCTGATGCTGATCCGGGCCTACCGCATCCGCGGCCATCTTCAGGCCAATCTGGACCCGCTTGGCATCGAGCCGCCGATCCAGAACCCCGAGCTGACGCCCGAGTTCTGGGGCTTCACCGAAGCCGACATGGACCGGCCGATCTTCATCGCCAATGTGCTGGGGATGGAGAACGCCACCCTGCGCGAGATCATCGCCATCCTGCGCCGGACTTACTGCGGCAATCTCGGCATCCAGTACATGCACATCGCCGAGCCGGAGGAGAAGGCCTGGCTGCAGGAGCGCATCGAGGGCCGCGACAAGGAAGGCAATGATCGCGAGATCACCTTCACCGCCAACGGCAAGCGCGCCATCCTGTCCAAGCTGATCGAAGCCGAGACCTTCGAGCGCTTCCTGCACAAGCGCTTCCCCGGCACCAAGCGCTTCGGCCTGGACGGCGGCGAGGCCATGGTCCCGGCGCTGGAGCAGGTCATCAAGCGCGGCGGCGCCATGGGCGTCGACGAAATCGTTCTGGGCATGGCCCACCGGGGCCGCCTCAACGTGCTGGCCGCCGTCATGGGCAAGCCCTACGAGGTGATCTTCCACGAGTTCCAGGGCGGCAGCTCCATGCCATCCGACATCGAGGGCTCGGGCGACGTCAAATACCACATGGGCGCCTCGTCGGACCGCGAGTTCGACGGCAACACCGTGCACCTGTCGCTGACCGCCAACCCGTCGCACCTTGAGATCGTCAATCCGGTGGTGCTGGGCAAGGCGCGCGCCAAGCAGGCCCACGACATCCGCGAGGCCAACGCCGGCAAGGCCGAGGCCGAATGGGCGCTGGACCGCTCCAAGGTGCTGCCCCTGCTGATCCACGGCGACGCGGCCTTCGCCGGCCAGGGCGTGGTGGCCGAGTGCTTCGCCCTCATGGGCCTGAAGGGCTACCGCACCGGCGGCACCATCCACTTCATCATCAACAACCAGATCGGCTTCACCACCAGCCCGCGGAACAGCCGCTCCTCGCCCTATCCGTCGGACGTGGCCCTGATGGTCCAGGCGCCGATCTTCCACGTCAACGGGGACGACCCCGAGGCCGTGGTCTTCGCCGCCAAGGTGGCGGCCGAGTTCCGCCAGATCTTCAAGAAGGACGTGGTGGTGGACATGTTCTGCTACCGCCGCTTCGGCCACAATGAAGGCGACGACCCCACCTTCACCCAGCCGCTGATGTATTCAAAGATCAGGGCCCAACCGTCGACGCGCGAAATCTACGCCCAGCGCCTGATCGACGAGGGCGTGCTGACGCAGGAAGACGTGGACGCCGAGATCGAGGCCTTCGAAAAGTTCCTCGACGAGCAGTTCGAGGCCGGCAAGACCTACAAGGCCTCCAAGGCCGATTGGCTGGACGGCCAGTGGAAGGGCCTGGGCCTGCCCGAGGGCGACGAGCGGCGCGGCGAAACCGGCATCCCCGCTGAGAAACTGCGCGAGTACGGCCACCGCCTGACCACCGTCCCCAACCATGTGGACATCCACAAGACGCTGAAGCGCGTCATGGACGGCCGCCGCCAGATGATCGAGTCGGGCGAGAACATCGACTGGTCCACGGCCGAGAGCCTGGCCTTCGCCGGTTTGTTGGACGAGGGCTTCCCGGTGCGCCTGTCGGGCCAGGATTCCGTGCGCGGCACCTTCAGCCAGCGCCACTCGGGCGTCATCGACCAGACCACCGAGGACCGCTACGTCCCCCTCAACAACCTGCGCGATGGCCAGGCCCAGTTCGAGGTCATCGACTCGGCCCTGTCCGAGGAAGCGGTGCTGGGCTTCGAATACGGCTACGCCCTGTCCGACCCCAACACCCTGGTCCTGTGGGAAGCCCAGTTCGGCGACTTCGTGAACGGCGCCCAGGTGGTGATCGACCAGTTCATCACCTCGGGCGAGCGCAAATGGCTGCGCATGTGCGGCCTGACCATGCTGCTGCCCCACGGCTACGAAGGGCAGGGGCCTGAGCACTCCTCCGCCCGTCTGGAGCGGTTCCTGCAGGCCTGCGCCGAGGACAACATCCAGGTGGCCAACTGCACCACCCCGGCCAACTATTTCCACATCCTGCGCCGCCAGATGCACCGGCCGTTCCGCAAGCCGCTGATCATCATGACGCCCAAGTCGCTGCTGCGTCACAAGAAGGCGGTCTCGCCCCTGCACGAACTGGCGGAGGGCTCGACCTTCCACCGGGTACTGCACGACGACGCCCAGACCCGGCCCGAGGTGGCGGGGGTCAAGCTGAAGGCCGACAAGGACATCCGCCGCGTGGTGCTGTGCTCGGGCAAGGTCTACTACGACCTTCTGGAGGCTCGCGAGACGGCGGCGAAGGACGGCAAGGGCGTCGACGACATCTATCTGATGCGCCTGGAGCAGTTCTATCCCTGGCCCATGAAGTCGCTGATGACGGAATTGGCCCGCTTCCCGGGCGCCGAATTGGTGTGGTGTCAGGAAGAGCCCAAGAACATGGGCGGCTGGACTTTCGTCGATCCGTGGCTGGAGCTGACTCTCGACAAGCTGGACATCAAGGCGAAGCGCGCCCGATATGTGGGCCGTCCCGCCTCGGCCTCGACCGCCGCCGGCCTGATGAGCCGACACCTCAAGGAGCTGGAGACCTTCCTCTCCGAAGCCCTCGCCTGAACCGCCCGACCCACTTCGCCTGATCACGAAAGATACTGGACCTTCCCATGGCCGACATCCTCACCCCCACCCTCGGCGAATCCGTTTCGGAGGCGACCGTCGCCAAGTGGACAAAGAAGGCCGGCGATGCGGTGAAGAAGGACGAACTGCTGGTGGAGCTGGAGACCGACAAGGTCTCGCTGGAGGTCGTGGCCCCCGCCGACGGCGTGCTGGCCGAAATCACCGCCGGTGAAGGCGACACGGTCACCGCCGGCGCCGTGCTGGGCAAGGTGACCGAGGGCGGCGCGGCCGCCCCCGCAAAGGACGCGCCCAGGGCCGAGAAGGCTGAAGCCAAACCCGAAGCCAAACCCGCCAAAGCCGCAGGCAAGGCCGAGACCATCGACCTGACCACCCCCACCATGGGCGAGAGCGTGGCCGAGGGCACCATGGGCGCCTGGTCCAAGAAGGCCGGCGACGCGGTGAAGAAGGACGAGGTCCTGGTCGAGATCGAGACCGACAAGGTGGCCGTCGAGGTCTCCTCGCCCGCCGACGGCGTGCTGGCCGAGATCACCGCCGAACAGGGCGCCACCGTCACCCCCGGCCAGGTGATCGGCAAGGTGGCCGCCGGCGAAGGCGCCGCCGCCTCCGCCCCGTCCTCGCCCGCCGCCAACGCCGGCAGCGCCCAGGTCGCTGACAAGGCCGACGCACCTCACCTGTCGCCCTCGGTGCAGCGCATCGTGGCCGAGAAGAACCTGGACCCCAAGGCCATCGAAGGCTCGGGCAAGGACGGCCGCATCCTCAAGGGCGACGCCCTGGCCGCCGCAGACGCCCCGAAAGCCGCGCCTGCTGCCGCTCCGGCCCCCGCCGCCCCGTCAGCGCCCCGCGCCACGGGCCCGCGCGAGGAGCGGGTGAAGATGACGCGCCTGCGTCAGACCATCGCCCGGCGCCTGAAGGAATCCCAGAACACCGCCGCCCAGCTGACCACCTTCAACGAGGTGGACATGTCGGCGGTCATGGCCCTGCGCAGCGCCTACAAGGACAGCTTCGAGAAGCGTCACGGCGTCAAGCTCGGCTTCATGAGCCTGTTCGTGAAGGCGGTCGTCGCCTCCCTGAAGGAGATCCCGGCGGTCAACGCCGAGATCGACGGCACGGACATCATCTACAAGAACCACTATGACATCGGCGTGGCCGTGGGCACCGAAAAGGGTCTGGTGGTGCCGGTGCTGCGCGACGCCGACCATCTGTCCCTGGCCGAGGTCGAGAAGGGCATCGCCGCCCTGGGCAAGGCCGCCCGCGACGGCGACCTGACCCTGGACCAGCTGCAGGGCGGCACCTTCACCATCACCAACGGCGGCATCTACGGCTCGCTGATGTCGACGCCGATCCTGAACATGCCCCAGTCCGGCATTCTGGGCATGCACAACATCGTCCAGCGCCCGGTGGCGGTGAACGGCGAGGTGAAGATCCGCCCGATGATGTACCTGGCCCTCAGCTACGATCACCGCATCGTGGACGGCAAGGAAGCCGTGACCTTCCTCGTCCGCATCAAGGAAAACCTCGAGGATCCCCAGCGCTTCCTGCTGGACCTCTGATCCCGACAGATTCCGTCAGTCGCCGGGCTGAGCCCGCCCGCCTAGCGTCGCCCCATGCAGTGGGCGGTGTGGATGCTGGGAGCGGTCTATGGGCTGGCCGGTTTGGCCTGCTGGCGACGCGCGCGCATGAACGCCTTCATGGATCGCGCCCTGGCGGGCATCACCCCAAGCCCGTTCCGCGGATCGAGCGCGTGGTGGGCGCCTGGCTGCATCTGGACGCCCTGATGCTCGCCGGCGCCGGCTTGGGCCTGGCCCTGTCCAGCCGCTGGGGCGCGCTGGTCGCCGTCATCGCCGTGGTGGAGCAGGGCGTCTTCGTCCTGTGGTCCGAGCGGTTCTATCCGGCCAGCCATCCGGAGGATGCGCGGAACCGCGACAGGGCCATCATCGTGGTGGGCTTCTACGCCGCACTCGCCGTTCTGGCCGTGGGCCTGTGGTGGATGGGCGTGTTATCCTGAGTCCATGTCCATCGAGGTCGGCCGTTTTCATGATCTGCACGAGGCCGAGTTGGCCGCGGGCCTCCTTCGTTCGGCCGGCATCCGGGCCGAGGTGGCGGATCATCACCTGATCGGCATGGATCCGCTCATGCAGCGGGCCGTGGGCGGTCTTCGCGTCATGGCGCCTGACGACGAGGCCGCCGACGCCCGCGCCATCCTGGTCAGGGTTCAGTCCGGAGAGTTTACCTCGGCGGAGCCCGACGACCTTCCGGCCGCCGGGGACGTTCCGGCGCGGGATCTGGGGCTGACGCTGGGGGTGCTCGCCGCGCCCTGGGCGGCGGCGGGCATGACGGGCGCCCGGCGCAGCGTCTCGGTGCGGCGCCGTTACGCGCCTCTGGCTATCGTGCTGCTGGTCGCCCTGCTTGTGGCCCTGCCGCTGGTGCTGCGAATCCTGGCCTGACACCCCTTCGCCAACCGTTCGCCGTGATCGGGCGTTAGGAACGGTCATGGCCCGTCTCATCCTGACCCTTCTGATCCTGGTTTTCGCCACCCCCGCCACCGCCCAGACGTTCCAGTCCGAGCGCATCGCCGTGACCGCGCGGGGCGCCGGTCCGGACGTGATCCTGATCCCCGGCCTGGCCTCCACCCCCGCCGTCTGGGACGACACCGCGCAGGCGCTGCAGAACCGCTACCGGGTGCATGTGGTGGCGGTGAACGGTTTCGGCGACACCGCGCCGGGCGCCAATGCCCGCGGCCCCCTGACCGCAGCCATCGCCAATGAGGTGCGCCGCTACATGGCCGAGGAGGGGCTGGAGCGCCCCGCCGTCATCGGCCACTCCATGGGCGGCCAGATCGCCCTGAAGATGGCCGCCGACGCACCTGGCCGCATCGGGCGGGTCATGGTGGTGGATTCCTCGCCCTTCTTTCCCTCCCTGATCAACGCCCGGGCCACCACCGCCGACGTGGCGCCCATCGCCGAGGTGGCGCGTACGGCTGTCCTGTTCCTGGGCGATCAGGTTCTGCGGCAACAGGCGGGCGCGGCGGGCCAGCGGCTGGGCGGGGCGACCGACGCGGTGGTGAACGCCATGGGCTGGCAGGGCGGCGACCGGCGCGTGTTGGCCCAGGGCATCTATGAGGTCATGACCACCGACCTGCGCGGCGACCTGGCCCGCGTCATCGCCCCGGTCACTGTGGTGTATGGCTGGAGCGAGGCGACCGACAGTCCGCGCCATCAGGTGGATCAGGGCTTTCGTCAGGGCTTCCTGCGTCTGCGGCGGGCCGCCCGTTTCGTGCGCATTGAAGGCGCCCAGCACATGGTCATGATCGATCGCCCCCGACAGTTCATGGCGGCGGTGGAGGGGTTCCTGGATCAGTTCCCGGCCAGCACGTCCAGCACCGCCCGCCCGTAGCGGTCCAGCTTGCCCTGCCCCACGCCTGACACCCGCGACAGGGCGTCCAGCGAGCCGGGCTCGGTCATGGCGATCTCCAGCAGGGTGCGGTCCTGGAAAATCACATAGGGCGGCACGTGCTGTTCCGCGGCCCGGTCGCGACGCCAGGCGCGCAGCATTTCGAACCGCTCGCGCACGTCGGCCGGCAGGGTCTCCAGCACCGCCGTGCGGCTCTGACGACCGCCTCCCGCACCCCTCTGGCGCGGATTGCCCGAACGGGTGGTGGGATCGTGTCGCATGGGGACGCGGGCCACCTCCACCGTGCGCTCGCCGCGATAGACCGCCCGCACCGCCTCGGGATCGCCCAGCCGCAGCAACGGCTTGCCCTCGTTGGGTTCTTCCTCCAGCAGGCCCTCGAACAGCAGATGGTCGATCACCTCGCGCCAGCCGTTCGGCGAGATGTCGGCCCCGACGCTCCAGGTGGACAGGGCGGTCTCCCAGCCCTGCACGTCCTTGGTGCGGCCGGTCAGATGGTCGATCACCCGGCCCCGGCCGAAGCGCTGGTCCAGCCGCTGGACCGCCGCCAGCGCCTTCTGCGCCTGAACGGTGGCGTCATGGGTCTGGGGCGGATCGAGACAGACGTCGCAATGGCCGCAGGGCTTCGCGTCGGTCTCGCCGAAATAGCGGCGTACCGCCTGGGGCCGGCAGGCGGCGCCGTCCAGCATGGCGAACAGCTGGCGCACCTTGCGCACCTGAACCTGCTTGACCGTCTCGTCCATGGGCCGGCCGTCGAGGCGGCGCAGGGCCCAGGCGATGTCGGAGGGGCCGTACAGGGTCACGCCCTCGGCGGGTTCACCGTCGCGGCCCGCCCGGCCGATCTCCTGCCAGTAGGCCTCGAGGCTGCCGGGAGGATCAGCATGGATGACGAAGCGCACGTCCGGCTTGTCCACCCCCATGCCGAAGGCGATGGTGGCCACCATCACCGCCCCGTCCTCGGCCAGGAACCGCTCCAGCCGCTTGTCGCGCTCGGCCGGGGCCATGCCCGCGTGATAGGCGATGGCGTGCACGCCGGTCTGTTTCAGCTGGTCCGCCAGCCGCTCGCAGCCGTCGCGCGAGCCGCAATAGACCACCCCCGACTTCCCGCCCCGCTCGCCCACCAGCTCCACCACCCGGGCATCGGTGCGGGCGCGCGAGCCGTTGATCTTGCGCTCGGCGGTCAGCTGCAGGTTCGGCCGGTCGAAACTGTCCACAAAGACGGCGGCGTCCGACAGGCGCAGGGAGGCCAGGATGTCGTCGCGGGTCCGCGCATCGGCGGTGGCGGTGACGGCGATGCGGGGCACGCCGGGGAACATCCCGGCCAGCCGCCCCAGATCCCGGTAGTCGGGGCGGAAGTCATGGCCCCACTGGGACACGCAGTGCGCCTCGTCGATGGCGATCAGGGCCAGCGGCAGGCTGGCCAGCCGGTCGATCATGTGGGGCTGGGCCAGACCTTCGGGCGACACATAGAGCAGGTCCAGCTCGCCGGCCCGCGCCGCATCCCAGATGGCCGAACGGTCCGCCAGCGACACGCCGGAATCCAGCCGCGCGGCGCGCACCCCCTGCTGCTTCAGCGCCTCCACCTGATCGGTCATCAGGGCGATCAGGGGCGAGACCACAAGGCCCAGCCCGGGGCGCAGCATGGCGGGGATCTGATAGCAGACGCTCTTGCCGCCGCCGGTGGGCAGCACCGCCAGCACGTCGCGCCCGGCCAGAACCTGCTCCACAACCGACGCCTGCAGCCCGCGAAAATCCGCGTGGCCCCAGACCCGCTCCAGCGTCTCGCGGGCGCGCGTCATGTCGGGCGCGGCGGCGGGCAGGGGCGATTCGGCGAGCATGGAGCGCTTGTGCCCGATGCGGACTGGGGTGTCACGGCGGCGGGATGGATCATCCCCATCGCTTCGCAGGCGGCGACGGAGCGGCTATAGCGCCGCCATGACCAGCATTCTCTACGGCCGCCCCCCCGCGGTGTTCGATCCGCCCGCCGGCGCCGTCCAGACCTCGCCCCTGATCCCCGGCTCGTCTGATCTGGCGGAGATGGCGGCCGGATCGCTGGACGCCGCCACCATCCTCGCGCCCCCCGGCGTGCTGGAGCGGCGGTACGTGCTGGCGCTGGCCCTGAAGGCGCTGAAGCCCGGCGGGCGGCTGGACGTCATGGCCCCCAAGCTCAAGGGCGGCTCACGTCTGGGCAAGGAGCTGCGCGAGTTCGGGCTGGAGCCCATCGAGACCGCCAAGGCCCACCACCGGCGCTGCGAACTGGTGCGGCCGCAGGACGTGACCGGACTGGACGCCGCTATCGAGGCGGGGGCGGCGCGCCTTGTGCCCGGGCTGGACGCCTGGTCCCAGCCGGGCGTGTTCGGGTGGGACCGGATCGACGGCGGCACGGCGCTGCTGGCCGCCAGTCTTCCGCCCCTGAAGGGCGCGGGCGCGGACCTGGGGTGCGGGTTCGGCGCCCTGTCCACCGTGGCGCTGGCCTCGCCCGCAGTCACCAGCCTGGACATGATCGATCTGGACCGGCGAGCGGTGGAATGCGCCCGTCGCAATGTGGAGGATTCCCGCGCTCGCCTGCATTGGGCCGATGCGCGCACAATGGACCTGACCGACCTGAATTTCGTGGTCATGAACCCGCCGTTCCACGACGGCGGCGCCGAGGACAAGGCGCTGGGTCAGGCCTTCATCCGCAAGGCGGCGGCCATGCTGAAAAAGGGCGGCGTGCTGTGGATGGTGGCCAACCGGCACCTGCCCTATGAGGCCGAGCTGAACGCGGCCTTCGCGCGGGTTCGCCCCGCAGCGGACAAGGGCGGCTACAAGGTGTTCGAGGCGGTGAAGTGACCAAGATTCCCACCGCCCGCATCGACAAGCTGCTGTCCAACATGGGCTATGGCTCGCGCACCGAGATCGGGCGGCTGGCCCAGGCGGGCGGCATCGTGCTGGACGGCGCGGACGTGGCGGATGTGTCGAAACGCATCCCCGTGACCCCGGACCTGTCGCAGCGCATGGAGGTGGACGGCCAGCCGCTGGACCCGCCCCCGGGGCTGGTGCTGCTGCTGCACAAACCGCTGGGCATGACCTGTTCCCGCAAGGAGGACGGGGCGCTGGTGTACGACATCCTGCCCGACCGCTGGCGCCGGCGCGATCCGGCCCTGTCCACCATCGGGCGGCTGGACAAGGAGACCTCGGGCCTGCTGCTGCTGACCGACGACGGGGATTTCCTGCACCGGGTGATCTCCCCCCGCCGCCATGTGGCCAAGGTCTATCGCACGACCTTGGCCCGGCCTCTGGTCGGGACCGAGGGCGCCCTGTTCGCCTCGGGCGAGCTGATGCTGGAAGGCGAGGCCAAGCCGCTGGCCCCGGCAGAGCTGGAAATCATCACCCCCACCGAAGCCCGGCTGACGGTGACCGAGGGCCGCTATCATCAGGTGCGGCGCATGTTCGCCGCCGTGGGCAACCATGTGGAGGCCCTGCACCGCGAGCGGGTCGGCGGCCTGAGCCTGCCCGACGATCTTGAGCCCGGTCAGTGGCGGCTGCTGACGCCGGATGAGGCCGCGCGAGTGTTCGACTGACGCTTGCCGCCCGTCGCAGCTCGCGTATCAATGGCCGCATGACGCAAGAGACCGAAAGGCGGCGGGGGCGGCCTCTCCTGATCCTGGCCCTGATCATCCTGCTGCTGCCTTTGGGCGGGGTGCTGATGCACGCCGTGGCGCCGCCGCCCACCACCCTGCTGATGCTGACGCGGGTCATCGAGGGTGAGGGCGCCGACTATCGCTGGCGGTCCCTGAACCACATCTCGCCCCATCTGGTGCGGGCGGTGATCGCGGCCGAGGATTCCCTCTTCTGTTCGCACCGGGGCTTCGACATGGAGGCGATCGAGGACGCGCTGGAGCGCAACCGGCGCGGCGGGCGGGTGCGGGGGGGCTCGACCATCAGTCAGCAGACCGCCAAGAACGTCTTCCTGTGGCCCCAGCGCAGCTGGCTGCGCAAGGGGCTGGAGGCCGCCTACACCGTTATGATCGAGACGGTCTGGCCCAAGCGGCGCATCATCGAGGTCTATCTGAACGTGGCCGAGTGGGGGCCGGGCGTCTACGGCGCCGAGGCGGCGGCCCGCTACTGGTTCCGAAAGCCGGCAGCCGACCTGACCGCAACCGAAGCCGCCCGCCTGGCCGCCATCCTGCCCAGCCCGCGTCGCTATCAGGCGGCCAGTCCGGGGCCGTATGTGCGCCGCCGCGCGGGCCAGATTCAGGCCGCCATGGGCACGGTGCAGGGCGAGGGGCTGGCGAACTGCGTTCTGGATTGAACCCCCCGACGGCCGAGGCTTGACGGGATGCACGGCGGCGCTTCCCATGCGCGCCATCAAGGGGCCGGCTCAGGGTCCGCTGGAGGAGAATATCCATGAAACGTCTGCTGATGGCCGCGACGGCCGCCTGCGCCCTCGCCGCCGGGGGGCTGGCCGTTCAGGCCCAGACTGCGGCCGCCGACCGCTTCCCCGCAACGCCCGAGGGGGCGCGCGCCTTCGTGCTGGATGCAGAAGCCCGCCTGACCGACGTGGCCGAGTACGCCGCGCGCGTGGCCTGGGTGCGCAACACCTACATCATCCACGACACCATGTGGCTGGAGGCGCGGGCCAACACCGAATACACCGAGCTGGGCGTCGAACTGGCCAACGCCGCGGCCCATTTCAACGACGTGGACGCCGATCCCGACACGCGCCGCAAGCTGGACATCCTGCGCCAGGGCCTGACCATGCCGGCCCCGAACCGACCCGGCGCGGCGGCGGAGCTTGCCGAGATCGCCACCCGGCTGGACTCCACCTACGCGACCGGCCGGTTCGAGTACGACGGCCGCCAGCTGACCCTGAACGACGCCGAGGAGATCATCGCCGAGTCCCGCGATCCGGAGGTGACCCGCGCCATGTACGAGGGTTGGCGCACCATCTCGCCCGGCATGGCCGGGGACTACGCCCGGCTGGTGGAGGTCGCCAACGAAGGCGCGCGCGAGCTGGGCTACGCCGACACCGGCGCCATGTGGCGCTCGGGCTATGACATGGACCCGGACGCCTTCGCCGCCGAGACCGACCGCCTGTGGGCCCAGGTCCAGCCGTTCTATGAAAACCTCCACTGCTATGTCCGGACCCGGCTGAACGAAGTCTATGGCGACGCGGTGCAGCCCGCGACCGGCCCGATCCGCGCCGACCTCCTGGGCAACATGTGGTCCCAGCAATGGGGGAACATCTATGACGTGGTGGCCCCGTCGACCCTGCCGGAATCCAGTGTCGACCTGACCCAGCTTCTGGTGGCCGCGAACTATGACGCCGAGCAGATCGCCCGGGTTTCCGAGCAGTTCTACACCTCCATCGGTCTGGACCCGCTGCCCGAAACCTTCTGGGAGCGGTCGCAGATCACGCGGCCCGAGGGGCGCGAGGTTGTGTGCCACGCCTCGGCCTGGAACCTGGACAATGTGGAGGACCTGCGCATCAAGATGTGCACGCGGGTCAACGCCGAAGACTTCCAGACCATGCACCACGAGCTGGGCCACAACTACTACCAGCGCGCCTACAACCAGCAGCCTTTCCTGTTCCGCAACGGCGCCAACGACGGCTTCCACGAGGCCATCGGCGATTTCGCCGCCCTGTCGGCGGCCACCCCCACCTATCTGAACCAGATCGGCCTGCTGGACACGGTTCCGGGCGAGGAGGAGGACATCACCTTCCTGCTGCGCATGGCCATGGACAAGATCGCCTTCCTGCCCTTCGGCCTGATGGTCGATCGCTGGCGCTGGGACGTGCAGTCGGGCGCGACGACGCCGGCGCAGTACAACGACGCCTGGTCGGCCAACATGCTGCGCTATCAGGGTCTGGTCCCACCCGGACCGCGCCCGGACAACGCTTTTGACCCTGGCGCCAAATACCATGTGCCCGGCAATGTGCCGTACACACGCTACTTCCTGGCCCACATCTACCAGTTCCAGTTCCACCGGGCGGCCTGCGAGATCGCGGGCTGGGACGGGCCGCTGCACCGCTGCTCGGTCTACGGGAACGAGGAAGTGGGCCGGCGTTTCAACGCCATGATGGAGATGGGCATGTCCCGGCCCTGGCCCGAGGCGATGCAGGCCTTCACGGGCTCGCCCGAGAATGACGCCACGGCGGTGGCCCAGTATTTCGCGCCGCTGGACACCTGGCTGACCGAACAGAACCGCGGCCAGGACTGCGGCTGGGAGGCCTGACGAAACGGCCCGTCCGCCCCGGCGGACGGGACTCTTTTTCCGGGCGAGAGACGGGCGTTAACCCAGCCCGTTGAGCCTTTTCTTTACCTGGATCATCCATTCTCGCTCCTGACGCGGACATGAGGTCCGCTACGGATGCGGGGGTTCCGGCGCATGGCGACGCGGCTGGGCGGTATCACGCGTTTGATGCAACGCTTCGCGCGCGCCCGGCACGGCGGCGTGGCGATGATGTTCGCCCTGGCGCTGCCGGTTCTGGCCATGACCGCCCTGGTGGGCGTGGACGTGCACCGCATCTCCACCGTGCGCGCCAATCTTCAGGATGCGCTGGACGCGGCGGCCCTGGCGGCGGCCCGCTCGTCCCACATGGACGACGCCGGCATCACGATCGTAGGCATGGCCTCCCTGCGCGCCAACCTCCAGGCCTATCCCCAGATCAGCCTGCGCGAGGACCTCACCACCTTCCGGCTGACCGCGGACGGGGCCGTGATCGCCGTCTCGAAGGTGGATGTCGACACCCTGGTGGCCAACATCTTCCTGCCGCCCTATGGCCAGGTCCTGGATGATCAGGTGCAGGTGGGCGTGGAATCCGAGGTGCTTCGCTCCTCCACCAATCTCGAGGTGGCCCTTGTTCTGGACATCACCGGGTCGATGGCCGGCAGCCGCATCGCCACCCTGCGCGACTCCGCCACCGAACTGGTCGAGCTGGTCGTGCAGACCCAGCAGACGCCCTACTACTCCAAGGCGGCGATCATTCCCTATTCCATGGGCGTGAACCTCGGCTCCATGGCCAACGCCGCGCGTTCAACGCCGCCGTCCGGCCGCAACATCACGGACGCCGTCTGGTCCACCGGATCGATCCGGACGATTTCCTCGATCTCGAAAAACAACAGCCGCATCACGGTCACCTCCAGCGGCCACGGCTTTCAGACCGGCGACTTCGTCTATGTCTGGAACGCCAGCGGCATGACCCAGATCAACGACCAGGCGTTCCGGGTCCGGCGCGTGGACACCAACACCTTCCGCCTGCAGACCGCGTCCGGGCAGGACATCAATCCCTGGAACTACGGAGACTACTGGGGCAACGGCCGGGTGGTGAAATGCCTGCGCAATGACTGCGCCGTCACTATCACGTCGAACAACCACGGGTTTCAGAACGGCGGACAGGTCCGCATCTTCAATGTGAACGGCCTGAGCACCCTGAACAGCACGACCTATGTGGTCGCCGACCGCACGACCCACACCTTCGTGCTCTCAGGTTCGAACCCCCGCGGCCAGAGCTATTCCTCAGGCGGCGCGGCCTGGTGCGCGGACTATGGCTGCCAGTACTTCACCTACACCGGCCGATGGGGCGCGGAGCGTACCAGCGAGATCAGCACCTGCGTCAGCGAGCGGACCGGGGCTGACGCCTATACCGACCGGTCGCCCGCCGAGGCGCGTGTGGGGGCCAACTATCCGATCCCCGGCAACAACTGCCCGTCCAACGCCCTGGTCCCCCTGACCAGCGACCGCAATCATCTGACCCAGCAGATCAGCCTGCTGCGCGACGGCGGCTCGACCGCGGGACAGGTGGGCCTGGCCTGGGGCTGGTACGCGGTCTCGCCCAACTTCAATGGCCTGTGGCCCAGCGCCGCGAACCATGCCGCACCCTACGGCGCCGACGACCTGCTCAAGGTCGTGGTGATGATGACGGACGGCGAGTTCAACACGCCCTACTGCAACGGCGTCATCGCCCAGAACGCCGGCGCCGGCAGCGGCGACACCAACTGGCACATCCGCTGCGACGCCCAGAACGGCAGCCCTTTCCAGCAGGCGGTGGACCTGTGCAACGCCATGAAGGCCCGGAACATCATCATCTATACGGTGGGCCTGGACGTCACGAGCGTGAATGACAACACCCCCAATGTGGTGGACACCGCCCGCGAGGTCATCGAGACCTGCGCCACCAGCCCGGATCACGTCTATCTGCCCAGCGGGGACACCGACCTGCGCGAGGCCTTCCGCGCCATCGCCCGCAGCATCTCGGACCTCCGCATCGCCCGCTAGAGCAGACGGATCTCGCGCAGACGCTGCAGCAGATAGTCCTCGGCCGTGATGCCCTCGGGATAGCGGTCCGGATTGTCGGCCGAGACGCAGCTGCCCAGGGTGCGGATTTCGTACTCCGGCTCGAAATGCAGGAAGAACGGTGTGGAATAACGCGAAAAGCCGCGCCGCTCCGGCGCCGGATTGACCACCCGGTGGGTGGTGGACGGCAGCACATGGTTGGTCAGGCGCTGCAGCATGTCGCCGATGTTGACCACCAGGGCGCCCGGTGGCGGCGCGATGGACAGCCACTGGCCGTCCCGGTCCAGCAGTTGCAGCCCCGCCTCTTCGGCACCCAGCAGCAGGGTGATGACGTTGATGTCCTCGTGGGCCCCGGCTCGCACGCCCGGCGCATCGGCGAGCACCGGCGGATAGTGCAGCAGGCGCAGCACCGAATTGCCCAGCGCCACCTTGTCGGCGAAGAAATCGTCGGGAAGCTTCAGATAGCGCGCGATGGCTTGCAGCAGCTTGCCGCCCAGGGCGTCCAGCGCCTCGAACATCCCGTAGACGTGGGCCTGGAAGGTGGGGATCTCGGCGGGCCAGACGTTGTCGCGCATGTATTTGCGGTAGGGGTGCCCCTCGGGCAGCTCGCGCCCGGCGTGCCAGAACTCCTTCAGGTCCACCGCCTTGGCGTCCTTGGCCGCTTCGATTCCAAACGGCGTGTAGCCGCGCGCCCCGCCCGTGCCGGGTTGGTGATACGCGCGCTTGACCGCGTCGGGCAGGGCGAAGAAGGCCCTGGCGTCGTCCAGCCCCGCCCCGATCGCCGCCTCGTCCAGGCCGTGGTCCGCAACAACGGCGAAGCCGTAGCGGGCGAAGGACGCCCCCAGATCGTCGGAAAAACCCTGAAAGTCCGCATCGAAGCGGGTCATGGAGACGGGGATGATGGCGCTGGCGGTCACGGAAAAACTCGCGGAAGTGAACGAAGGCCGTCTTACGCCGTTCATCAAGCCTATGGCAAAAGGTCGTTATGGCTGCGCTTCACACGGCCGCACCGGAACCTTGGCCGTTCGCCAGACGTTCCACCGGCTGGGTCAAAGAAGAAACCCTGGAAGGACATCCGTCATGAACATCAAGATCATCGCCGGCGTCAGCGCGCTGGCCCTTGCCGCCGCTGCCTGCACCACCACCGATCCCTATCGCTCGGGCCCCCAGCCGAACCGCACGGCCCAGGGCGCCATCGCCGGCGCGGTCGGCGGCGCCCTGCTGGGTTATCTGACCAACACCAACAACTCCGAACAGGGCCGCAAGAACGCCCTGATCGGCGCCGGCGTCGGCGCCCTGGGCGGCGCGGCCGTCGGCCAGTACATGGATCGCCAGCAGCGCGCCATGGAGGCCGAACTGTCCGGCTCCGGCGTCGGTGTGGCCCGCCAGGGTGACAACCTGGTCCTGCGCATGCCCGGCGACGTGACTTTCCCCACCAACAGCGCCGACATCAACCAGCGCTTCTACCCCGTGCTGGCGGACGTGGCGCGGATCATGAACGAGTATGACCGCTCGGTGGTGGACATCGTCGGCCACACGGATTCCACGGGCGGCGACCACATCAACCAGCCCCTGTCGGAACGTCGCGCGGCCTCGGTGGCCCAGTTCCTGATCAGCGAAGGCGTGATGCGTGAGCGCCTGTATGTTGCGGGCGCCAGCTCGCGCAATCCGATCGCGTCCAACGACACCGTGGACGGCCGGGCCCAGAACCGGCGCGTCGAGATCCTGATCCGGCCGCTGACGGCCAACTGATCGACACGACTTCGTGAAAACGGCGAAGGCGGCGGGAAACCGCCGCCTTTTCCTTTGGTTCCGCTTGCGAAGCAGCCCGGCCTCATGCTGTTCTGAATCCAGCGTTCGCCCGGGGGCGAGCCCGGAGGCGGCATGGATCACCACAACGACGACGACGATGTCTGGGAGGGCTTTCGCCTGACCGGCGTGGCCGTGGTCTCCGCCTTCATCGTCGCCGCCCTGGTCATCGGCGCGGGCGGGGCTGTCCTGCCCGCCCTGCTGGACGAACCTGACGCCCCCGCCCCCGTGGTCCGGGCCTCGATCAACCGCTAGAGCCTGATCGGTTGAGATGGAATCGCTTCGCGATTCCATCGATGCCGTGAATCAGGCTCTCGCATCATGCTGGACCGAAATCTGAGCCCAGTTGGACGAGGTCCAACCGAACCGATTTCGGTCTAGAGCGGAATCAGACCGCCTCCACGCACATGGCGACGCCCATGCCGCCGCCGATGCACAGGGTGGCCAGGCCCTTCTTCGCCCCGGACCGCTTCATCTCGTGCAGCAGGGTGGTCAGCACCCGTGCGCCCGAGGCGCCGATGGGGTGGCCGATGGCGATGGCGCCGCCGTTCACGTTCACCTTCGCCGGATCCAGACCGAGCTCCTTCACCACGCACAGGGACTGGGCCGCAAAGGCCTCGTTGGATTCGATCAGGTCCAGGTCGCCCACGGACCATCCGGCGTTGGCCAGGGCCTTTTTCGACGCCGGGATCGGGCCCGTGCCCATGATGGCCGGATCCACCCCCGCCGTGGCCCAGGACGCGATGCGCGCCAGCGGCTTCAGCCCGCGCTTCTGCGCCTCCTCCGCGGTCATCAGCACCACCGCGGCGGCGCCGTCGTTGAGGCCCGAGGCGTTGGCGGCGGTCACCGACCCGTCCTTCGCGAAGGCGGGGCGCAGCTTCTCCATGGCCTCGATGGTCGCGCCTTGGCGGATGTACTCGTCCTTGTCGACCACGATGTCGCCCTTGCGGGTGGAGATGGTCACCGGCGCGATCTCGTCATCGAATTTGCCGGCCTTCTGGGCGGCCTCCGCCTTGTTCTGGCTGGCCACGGCGAAGGCGTCCTGGTCGGCCCGGGCGATGGACCACTTTTCGGCGATGTTCTCGGCGGTCTGGCCCATGTGATAGCCGTTGAAGGCGTCCCACAGGCCGTCCTTGATCATGGTGTCGGTGAACGACAGGTCGCCCATCTTCTGGCCGCCCCTCAGGTTGGCGGCATGGGGCGCCTGGCTCATGCTCTCCTGACCGCCCGCCACCACGATCTTCGCGTCGCCCGCCGTGATCTGCTGCAGGCCCAGGGCCACGGCGCGCAGGCCCGAGCCGCACAGCTGGTTCAGGCTCCACGCCGGCGACTCCACCGGCACGCCCGCCGCCACAGCGGCCTGACGGGCCGGGCCCTGGCCGGCGCCGGCCTGCAGCACCTGGCCCATGATCACCTCGTCCACCTCGTCGGGCGTCACGCCCGCACGCTCCAGCGCCGCCTTGATGGCCACGGCGCCCAGCTCATGGGCCGGAAGGGAGGACAGGGCCCCCAGGAACGAGCCGACGGGGGTGCGGGCGGCAGAGACGATGACGATGTCGGACATGGGATTTCACTCCGGGAGGAATTTCGGTGTGGCGGTTCTGCCTCAACCGGCGCGTTTCGTCACCTGAAAGCCGTCGATTCAGCGGATCGTCACCATGTCAGGGCCATGCTGGGCGGGAACAATAGGCGCGTTCGCCGCTTGAAAAGGTCATGCTTATGTTGTTCCGCCGCTTCGCAACCCACGTCTGCACGCCTGACGAGCAGGACATGGCGGAGCATTACCGCACGCGCGGCGAGCGGCTGGCGGACAAGTGGGTGCATATTGTCGGCCTGGCCCTGGCGGCGGTCGGCGGCGTTGTGCTGGCGGTGCTGTCGGCGGTCTATGGCGGCGCCGGAACCGCCATGGCGACCGCGATCTACGCCCTGTGCCTGATCGCCATGCTGACCTGTTCGACCGTGTACAACCTGACCCACCCCTGTGCGGCGCGCCCGGTGCTGCGGCGCATGGACGAGGCGGCTATCTTCCTGATGATCGCCGGCAGCTACACCCCCTTCACCGTCCTGCGTTTCGAGGGCGCCTGGTCCATCGGCTTCACCCTTCTGGTGTGGGGCTTCGCCCTGGCCGGGGTCTTCGCCAAGATGCTGGCGCCGCGCATCTCCGACGCCTTCTGGAGCGGCGTCTATGTGCTGTTCGGCTGGCTGGCCGTGTTCGCCCTCAAGCCCATGATCGAGACCGTCCACCCGGTGGCCCTCACCCTGCTGGTGGCGGGCGGGCTGATCTACACCGCCGGGGTGTTCGTGTTCATCAACCAGCGGGTGAAGTTCCGCCGGGCCATCTGGCACGGCTTCGTGGTGGCCGGCGCCGGAACCCACTGGGCCGCGATTCTGGTAGGCGTCGTGCTCGCCCCCGGCTGAGCCTTTCGCAATGCACTGGCGTCCGGCGCCGCGCTGCGGAATAATGCGCCGGTCAGAAACAACAGACGGTGACAGCGTGGCGGATACCCAACCGGAAGCCGGCAAGAAGTCCGGCAAGACCCAGACCGGCAAGGCCGGGAGCGGCAAGTCTGGGGGCGACACCGTCGTCATCAAGAAGTACGCCAACCGGCGCCTCTACAACACCGCCACCAGCGCCTATGTGACGCTCGAAGATCTGGCGGCCATGGTCCGCGAGGGCGTCGACTTCGTGGTCTATGACGCCAAGACCAGCGACGACCTGACCCGCCAGGTGCTGACGCAGATCATCTTCGAGGAGGAAAGCCGGGGCGAGGCCCTGCTGCCCGTCCAGTTCCTGCGCCAGCTGATCGGCTTCTACGGCGGCCAGATGCAGTCGGTCCTTCCCAGCTACCTTGAGCTCTCTCTGGACAATTTCGTCAGCCAGCAGGAGCAGTTCCGCTCCCAGTTCTCGCGCGCCTTCGGGGCCGCGCCGGGTGTCGGCATGTTCGACGAGCAGGTGAAGCAGAACATCGCCATGTTCGAGCGGGCCATGAAGATGTTCACCCCCATGGCCTATGCGCCGAAGGTCGAGCCGGAAAAGCCCGCCGAGCCCGTGCAACCCGCCGGAGACGCCGCCCTCAACGAGATGCGACGCCAGATGGAGGAGATGCGCGCCCAGCTGGACCGCCTGGCGGGCGCCCGTTCCGACGAGCCCGGCAGGAAATGACCGGTCCGGTGCGCCCTGTGGCCCCTGTCGAGCCGCGCGGCCCCCAGCGCCGCACTGGCGACCGTCGGCAGGGCGATGAGCGGCGCGAGGGCGAAGCGCGTCCGGCGCGCGCCCTTGTCCCCTCCGACGAACCGCCCGCCCCCGACAGCGGGCCGGCGCCGTCCCCGACGCCGCCGAACCCCGTGCAGCCCTCGGTCTTCGCAGCCCAGGTGATCGGCCAGACCGGCGCCAGAAAGGGCCTCAAGGGCGGCCCGCCCGTGCTGGACGCGGCCCGCGGCAGCTATCTCGGGACCGAATATTCCGGCGCCGGCGACCGGCGGCCGAAACCCGGCAAGACCACCCGGACCGACATCTGATCCAACGCCCGGGCTGGCCCGGTCCTTGCAGTCCTGAGCGGAGACATCCGCCTTCAGGGACCGCCGACCATGACCGCCCTCGCCGCCCGCGCCTTTGACGTTCTCGCCGTGGCCCTGGTGTTCCTGGCCTTCGGCTGAGCCCGATCAGCCCGTCGCCGCGCTGATGTCGAAGTCCTTGCGCGCGCTGATGATGGTCACGATGAACCCGGCCAGCACATCCAGCAGCACCATCACGGTGATGAGGAAGAAGGTCGAGGTCGCAAAGCCGCGCAACAGCAGGAACGCGATCAGGCAGACCACGAACAGGATCATCGACAGGGCGTGATTGATGATCGCGATCTTCTGGCTGGATGTGGATTTCAACAGCTCGAAGAACAGCAGGATCAGCGAGAACAGGATCAGCAGGTCCCCCGGCCCCACGGTCCAGGTGGCGCCCGAGGTCATGGGGATGGTGAACAGCGAATCCCTGAGCGCGGCGTCGGCGCCGGCGGCGGTGAAGCCACCGTCCATGCCGAAGATCACGATCAGGGTGTAAAGCAGAACCGGAATGGCCAGCAACGGCAAGGCGATCAGCATGGTTTCCCCTCGGATCGGTCAGGTCAGGCGCAGCCACGCCCGTTCATAAGGGTTAATACCGCCGTTCGATCCGTTTCGCCACGGCTTCGCTTGTGACGCGAGGAAAGGATTTGTGGAGACGGCGGGCGCGGGCGTGATACAGGAACGACGATGCAGCGACCCGACCTTGACCGCCTGATCCTCGGCTGGCGCGGCCCGGCGCTGGCGGCCCTGATCGCCCTGATCGCGGGCCTGCCGGGCCTGATCATGACGCCCGTGCTGGACCGCACCGAGGCGCGTACGGCCCAGGTCAGCGCCCGCATGCTGGAGCGGGGCGACTGGATCGACACCCGCGCCGACGACCAGGACCGCATTCGCACCGCCGCCGGCCTGCACTGGTTTCAGGCCGCCGCGACCGCCCTGACCTCCAACGTCCAGGACCGCGACATCCGCCCCTATCGCCTGCCATCCCTGCTGGGGGCCATGCTGGCGGCATGGGCCTGCGCCTGGGGCGCGTCGGTGCTGTTCGGGGCCCGGGCCGGGTTCCTGGCCGGGGCCCTGCTGGGCGGAACCTTCCTCATGTCCACCCTGGCGGGGGTGGCCCAGGCCAACGCCCTGCTGGCGGGCCTGATCACCCTGATGATGGCGGCCCTGGCGCGCCTGTATGTGCTGGCCCGCGAAGGCGAGGCCGAGGCCGCCGCCAGCGGCGGGCCGCCGCCGCGCCTGCCCCGCCCCCTGAAGCTGATCGTGTGGGGCGCGCTGGGGGCAGCGATCCTGGTGGGCGGCCTGGCCGCGCCGCTGGTGGTCGGGCTGGCGCTGGTCACCCTGGGCCTCATGGATCGGCGCTGGGCCTGGATGGGACGGCTGGGCTGGCTCAGCGGCCTGCCCCTGCTGGCGCTCATTCTCGGGCCCTGGGCCATCGCCGCCACCGTCTCCACCGACGGCGAGGTCTGGCGCCACGCCCTGAACGACAACATCGTGGCCCGGATCATCCGCGGCGAGGCGGACTGGGGTCTGCCCGGTCGGCATCTGCTGCTGGCGCCCCTGCTGCTGTTCCCGCTCACCCTGATGCTGCCCGCGGCCCTTGAGACCGGCCTCACCCGCCGGGCCGAGCCGGGGGTCCGCTTCGCCGTGGCCTGGCTGGTTCCGGCCTGGCTGCTGTTCGAACTGGCGCCCGATCCCATGTGGCACCAGACCCTGCCCCTGTACGGCGCGGTGACCTGGCTGGCGGCCTCGGCCCTGACCCGGCCCCTGAGCCGGGTTTCGCGCTGGGCCGGGACGGCGCTGGCGGTGCTGGGGGGGGTCTATGTGCTGGGCGCGACCTTGTTCGCCCTGTCGGAATTCGGCGGCGAGGCGTCCCAGGCCTGGGCCACGCCCACCATCGGCCTGACCCTGGCGGCGGCGGCCATCGGCGGCTTCCTCCTGTATCACCGCATGGGGGTGACGGCGGTTCTGATCTCGCTGGCCCTCGGCATTCTCGCCCACGCCAGCTTGGCCGGCATGATGCGCAATCTGGAGCCCCTGTGGGTCTCCCCGCGCCTCAAGGCCGCCATGATCGAGACGGGCCTGCACCCGGTGGAAGGGCGCCTGCCCGGGCCGGTGGCGGTGACCGGCTACAATCAGCCCAGCGTGCTGTTCCTGTTCGGCCCGGCCGCGCGCTTCACAGACGAGGCCGGGGCCGCCGCCGCCATCGCCGCGGGCCGCCCCGCCGTGGTGGAGGCGCGACAGGAGTCCGCCTTCCGCGCCGCCCTCAACCGCCTCGGCGCCGAGGCCCGCGCCGAGGACCGGGTCGAGGGCGTCAACTACGCCAACGGCGACCGGGTCGAGCTGATCCTCTATCGCCCCGCGCCCCGTCCCGCCCCGGCGCGGCGTCCGGCGCGGCCCGAATCTGATCCGGAACCCGCGCTGCTGGAGCCGGGCGCCGAACCGGCGACCGACGATCCGACGCTGCTCGATCCGGACGGAGATGTCGCAGAACCGGCGGAGGACGCCGCGACGCCCGCCGAAGACCCGGACACCCCCGTGGCCTCGCCCGAGCCCGGGCCCGGGCCCGACCAATGAGCCGCTTCATCCAGATCGTCGAGGTCGGTCCCCGCGACGGCCTTCAGAACGAGGCGGCGGTGCTGGAGCCGGCCGTGCGCGCCGGCTTCGTGCGGCGGCTGGAGGCGGCCGGGGCGCGCCGCATCGAGGCGGTCAGCTTCGTCCATCCGAAATACGTGCCCCAGATGGCCGGGGCCGAAGAGGTCATGGCCGACCTGCGCCCCGAGGCCGGACGCAGCCGCATCGGTCTGGTGCTGAATGCGAAGGGCTACGACCGCGCCCTCACAACCGGGGTGGACGAGGTCAATGTCTCGGTGGCCGCCACCGACGGCTTCGGCCTGAAGAATCAGGGCCTGGACCTTCAGGGTCAGGCGGCCATGCTGGCCGACATCGTGGCCCGCCGCCACAACGCCGCCCCGGGCGATGCGGCGCCGTCCCTGTCGGTGACCATCAGCTGCGTCTGGGGCTGTCCCTTCGACGGCGAGGTGTCGGTGGATCAGGTCGCCGATCTGGTGGGCCGCATCGGCGAACTGGGCGTGGACGAGATCGCCCTGGCCGACACCATCGGCGCCGGCGATCCCTGGGCCGTGACGAAAAAGGTCGAGGCCGCCCGAAAGGCCGCGCCGGACGCCAAGCTGCGCCTGCACTTCCACGACACCCGCAACACCGGCCTCGCCAACGCCTATGCGGGTGTGGAGGCGGGCGTGGACATTCTGGACGCCTCGGTGGGCGGCATCGGCGGCTGTCCCTTCGCGCCCGGCGCCACCGGCAACATCGGCACCGAGGATCTGGTCCACATGCTGCACCGGGGCGGGTTCGAGACCGGCTATGATCTGGACGCCCTGATCCAGACCGCCCGCTGGGTCGGCCAGCGCCTCGGCAAGGCGCCCCCCTCCAGCCTCAGCCGCGCCGGGCCGTTCCCGAAGGGCTGAGGGCGTGTGCTCTATGCGCCCTAATCCGTAGCGCCGAGTGTTTCTTCCTCTTCGCTCAAGCCAAGCTCCCGCGCGAGATTGAGGGCGATGGAGGAAAGGTTTGCGCCGGTTGTGGAGGCGGTCTGGGGCGCCCGATAAAGGGCTTGCAAATAGGCGCGATCCCAACGGCTCATAACCGGCTCCTGCGTGCCCTCCTCGCTGAACAGGTCGAGAATGGACGGGTAGGCGGGGTCAACATCCGGATCTATCTGGGCCAGGGCGACCATGGCCACATAATCGGTGATCTGGATGAAGTCGGCCTGTTCGAGCGCCGCCACATCCAGCACGATGATCACCTGCATCAGGTCGTCCCGGGTGTGATCCATCACCAATGAACCGGCTACAGTCCTGCCGTAGGGACCCAGATCGGCTGGCGACCTTATTTGCCGTGCGGCAAATGCGGGTTGCCCGGGAAGCCGCACCACCGGAAGGCCCGTGTCATCGTTCACCGGCAGGCTGACGTGCCACCATCGCACCAGGCGGGTGGTGTTCTGAAACGCGTCCAGGGCGGCGCGGCCCCGGTCGGAGCCGGAAGCGCCGAGACGAAATTCGCGGGGACGGGAAGCGACCAGTTCACGCGCGGTCGCATTCCCGGCCTCGGTCGCCATGATGATGATGCTGGGGCGACACCCCGGCTCTTCGATCTCGAGCCCGACGCTGTGCGCCCAATCTGACACGCGGTCGGCCATGAAACGGCTGGCCTCGGCCTGCATGCCGAGTACACCGACACAGACTGACTCGCGCCATAACGCCGCCTTGCGACCGGGGATCGGCGCGGCCACCGAACTGACGAAGGCTTCAGCGGCCTCTCGGGCGCGTTCGCCGACGACGACCACTTCTTCTACCTCAGTTGGGCCGTCCTGCGCAGCCAATTGAATGGGGGCGCCGGGCTGAACGCCCGCCAGTAGCAGGGTGGAGGAAATGATCAGAACGGAAACCAACCCACAACCCAAGCCTGACGAAGCGCACCCATAGGTGGCATCGTACCATAAAGAATGTATCGGCGGCAGCTTTGTTGTCGCTATCGTTATCGTTCACGGCAGCGGGTGCTCCGTCCCTGAAATGGTTTCTACGCCATGGTCGAGACCGCAGGCGGCAATGCTTATACCCAATGGGGGCACGACGCCGTTTCACCTTGATCGACTGCTGGGGGTCTCTGACACCCTGATCAGGGAGGATCGGGTCGATCTCTGCTTCCCACCCGCTGCAACGGTTCGGGGCGTCTGCCGCTCGTCAGCCCGCCCTGCGCCCCTTATGAGTTCGCCCGCTTCAGGTCCGGCGGGGTGGCCTCGTCGGTGAGGACGCGGATGGCCTCCTCCACCGTCAGGATCTCCTGGGCCTGCGAGCCGAGGCGGCGCAGGGCCACCTTGCCCTCGGCGGCCTCGCTCCTGCCAACCACGGCGATGACCGGCACCTTGCCAACCGAGTGCTCGCGCACCTTGTAGCCCACCTTCTCGTTCCGCAGATCCGTCTCGACCCGCAGACCGGCGGCCCTGAACTTGGCAGCCACCTCTTCGGCGTAACCGTCGGCGTCCGAGGTGATGGTGGCCACCACCGCCTGCACCGGCGCCAGCCACAGGGGGAAGGCCCCGGCGTAGTTCTCGATCATGATGCCGATGAACCGCTCGAACGACCCCAGGATCGCCCGGTGCAGCATGACCGGCCGGTGCTTCTGGCCGTCCTCGGCGATGTAGGAGGCGTCCAGACGTTCGGGCAGCACATAGTCCAGCTGGATGGTGCCGCAGGTCCATTCCCGGCCGATGGCGTCCTTGACGATGAAGTCCAGCTTGGGGGCGTAGAAGGCGCCGTCGCCCTCGGTGACCACCGGCTCCGTGCCCGCCGCGCGGGCGGATTCGGCCATCAGGGCCTCGGCCTTGTCCCAGAATTCATCGGACCCGGCCCGCACCTCGGGCCGCGTGCCCAGGCTGATGTAGGCGGTTTCCATGCCCAGATCGGCGTGGACGCTGCGCGCCAGTTCGATGAAGGACGAGGTCTCGGCGACTATCTGGTCTTCCCGACAGAAGATGTGGGCGTCGTCCTGGGTGAAGCCGCGCACCCGCATCAGCCCGTGCAGGGCGCCGGACGGCTCATAGCGATGGCAGGCGCCGAACTCGGCCATGCGCAGGGGCAGCTCGCGGTACGACCGCTGGCCCTGATCGAAGATCTGCACGTGGCCGGGGCAGTTCATGGGCTTGAGGCTGAGGGTCTCGCCCTCCACCGTCTCGCACACGAACATGTTGGGCCGGTATTTCTCCCAGTGGCCCGAGGCCTCCCAGAACTTCCGGTCCAGCACCTGGGGCGTCTTGACCTCCACATAGCCGGCCGCGTCCAGGCGGCGACGCATGTAGTCCTCGATCACCCGCCATAGCACCCAGCCCTTGGGGTGCCAGAACACCATGCCCCGGCCCTCTTCCTGCATGTGGAAGAGCTCCATGGCGCGGCCGACCTTGCGGTGGTCGCGCTTCTCGGCCTCCTCGAGGCGCTGCAGGTGGGCGTCCAGATCCTCCTTCGTGGCCCAGGCGGTGCCGTAGATGCGCTGCAGCTGGGCGTTGCGATGGTCGCCGCGCCAGTAGGCCCCCGCCAGCTTGGTCAGCTTGAAGGCCTTGCCCACGAATTTCGTCGAGGGGAAGTGCGGCCCCCGGCACAGGTCCAGCCACTCGCCCTGGCGATAGACGGTGATGGTCTCGGCTTCGGGCAGGTCGCGGATGATCTCGGCCTTGTAGGACTCGCCGATGCCCTCGAAATATTTTATCGCCTCGTCGCGGTCCCAGACCTCGCGCTCCAGCCGGGCGCCCTTGTCGATGATCTCGGCCATCTTCTTCTCGATGGCGGCGAAGTCGTCGGTGGAGAAGGGCTCGTCGCGGGCGAAGTCGTAGTAGAACCCGTCCTCGATGGCCGGGCCGATGGTGACCTGGGTGCCGGGGAACAGGCTCTGCACCGCCTCGGCCATGACGTGGGCGGCGTCGTGGCGGATGGTGGCCAGGGCCGCCGGGTCCTCGCGCATCAGCAGGCGGAAATCGCCGCCGGTCTCCAGCGTCCGGTCCAGATCAAGCTGGGCGCCGTTCAGCTCGACCAGCGCGGCCTTCTTGGCCAGCGACGGAGAGATGGACGCGGCCACCTCGCGGCCCGTCACGCCTTCGGGATACTGGCGCGCGGCGCCGTCGGGAAATTTCAGCTCGATCATGATGGCGCTGTCTTAATGGCGGCCGCGCCCACGGCATAGCCCCGATCCATCCGCAGATGAGGATATGCCCTCGTCCGGGGCCGGGCCGAACGGAAAGGACAGGCGAAAACCGCGCTCAAGCAGCGAGGCTCCGCGAGCCGAGCGTAGCGCGCCAAAATGAGCTCAGGCGGCTTCCAGACCATAGGCCCCGTGAAGCGCCCGCACCGCCAGTTCGGCATAGGCAGCGTCGATCAGCACGCTGATCTTGATCTCGGAGGTGGAGATGGCCTGGATCTTCACGCCCTTGTCGGCCAGGGCCTGGAACATGGTCTGGGCCACGCCCGCGTGACTGCGCATGCCCACCCCGATCACCGAGACCTTGGCCACGTCCTCGTCCACCGCCACTTCCTCGAAGCCCAGCTCGCCCTGGGCGGCGCGGGTCAGGTCGGCGGCGCGCGAGGCGTCGCGGCGGCCGGTGGTGAAGGTCAGGTTCACGGTCTCGGGCGTGCGGGCGCGGGACTGGACGATCATGTCCACGTTCACATTCGCCTCCGCCAGCAGGGTGAACAGCCGCGCCGTGGTCTCGATCCGGTCCGGCAGGCCCAGCAGGGTGATGCGAGCCTCGTCGCGGCTCATGGTCACGCCCGACACGATGCGCTTTTCCACGATCTCGTCCTCTTCACAGATCAGGGTGCCCGACTTCTCGGGCAGGATTCCGTTCTCGTCCGGTTCGATGAAGCTGGACAGCACCCGCACGGGCACCTGCTTCGCCATGGCCAGCTCCACCGAGCGGGTCTGCAGCACCTTGGCGCCCAGGGACGCCATCTCCAGCATCTCCTCGTAGGAGACACGCTCAAGCCGGCGCGCCTTCTGCTCGATGCGCGGGTCGGTCGTATAGACCCCGTCCACGTCGGTGTAGATGTCGCACGGGCAGCCCAGCGCCGCGGCCACCGCCACCGCCGAGGTGTCCGAGCCGCCCCGGCCCAGGGTGGTGATGCGGCCGTCGCGGGTCACGCCCTGAAAGCCCGGCACCACCGCCACCTGGCCGGAATCCACCGCCGCGCCCAGTGCCTCGCCGGGAATGTCCTCGATGCGCGCCCGGCCGTGGGCGTCATCGGTGAGGATGGGGATCTGCCAGCCCATCCAGCTGCGCGCATCCAGACCCAGATTGCGCAGGGTCAGGGCCAGCAGCCCCGCGGTCACCTGTTCGCCCGAGGCCACCACCACGTCGTATTCGTCGTCCGAGAGGGCCACGCCCGGTCCCGGCTTGCCGGCGCCGTCGGTCCAGGCCACCAGCTCATTGGTCTTGCCCGCCATGGCCGAGACCACCACCGCCACCTTGCGCCCGGCCCTGACCTCCGCGGCGACGATGCGCGCGGCGCGGCGGATGCGCTCCAGGTCGCCCATGGACGTGCCGCCGAACTTCATCACCAGGCGCGTCATCGTGGCGTGAATCCCCGTTGCAAACCGCGGCCCGGGCGTTCATCCCTTGGGCCATGGCCGCTTCTAGTCACACCCGCCCGGCGCGAGAAGCCCCGCCGCCGCAAGAAATCCTCGCCGATGGCGCCAGCGGCGCTTCCATCGACCCTGCCGACGTGGCGCGCTTCTCGGCCCAAGCGGCCGAGTGGTGGGACGCGAAGGGCCCCTTCGCCCCCCTGCACAAGTTCAATCCGGCCCGGCTGGCCTTCGTGCGCGATCAGGCCGCCGCCCGCTTCGGCCGCGACATTCGCGCCCGCAAGCCGTTCCAGGGCCTGTCCCTGCTGGACGTGGGCTGCGGCGGGGGGCTGATCGCCGAGCCCATGAGCCGGCTGGGCTTCAACGTCACCGCCATCGACGCCTCGGCCGAGAACATCGGCACCGCCCGCGCCCATGCCGGGCCCCAAGGCCTGCCCATCACCTACCGCGCCGCCACCGTCGAGCAGCTGGAGGCGGAGGGCGCCGGTCCCTTCGATGTGGCCCTGACCATGGAGGTGATCGAGCATGTGCGCGATCCGGAGGCCTTCATCCGCACCTGTTCGCGGCTGGTGGCGCCCGGCGGCCTGATGATCGTGGCCACCCTCAACCGCACCCTCAAGTCGCTGGCCCTGGGCAAGGTCGCCGCCGAATACGTCCTGCGCTGGGTGCCCGCCGGCACCCACGACTGGCGCCAGTTCCTCAAGCCCGACGAAATCCGCCTGATGCTGTCCCATGAACCGGTGGCGGTGGAAGGCCCGTTCGGGATCGCGTATGATCCGCTTTCTGATCAGTGGTCGCAAGGCGTGGATGCGGACGTGAACTACATGATGGTCGCCACCCGCGACTGACGCCTGAACTATAATAGTTTCAACACCTTCCGGGGAGGAAGAGTCATGTTGTTGCTTGTTTCAGTGTTCGCCGCATTGTCCCTGACCGCCGCCCAGCCCGCCGAGCGCATCACCGACTGGCGCGACGCCGTGCGGTGTCTGGCCGCCTTCGAGACCGCCGCCTCAAAGAGCTTCGCCGCTCACGTTCAGGACACGTCCGCCGGTCACGACGACCAGGCTGTCCAGTATGACGACCTGGCCATGTCCCTGATCGGCAGCATGGGTGAACGCTTCGACTTCGCCCGCATGGAGCAGGCTGAAACCATCCGGGCGCGCGAGGCCCAGGCGCTGGAGCCCTTGTCGCTGGAGCAGGTCCGGGCCCGCGCCGACGACTGCCGCGCCCGCCTGCCCGATCCTCCGGCGATCCCCTGATCCGTCAGAGGACCCGGATCATGTAGGTCGCATCCGCGCCATAGCCGGCCAGTTTCGCCGCCATGGCCGGGCTGTGACGCGGCTGAAAGCCCTGCCTCGCCCAAAACGGCGCCGCGCCGTTCACGGCGGTCAGGGTGACCGTGGACAGGCCCGCATCCCGGGCCGCCTGCACCGCCAAATTCACGCCTGCCGCCGCCTGTCCGCCGCCCCGGGCGGCCGGGTTCAGGGCCAGATCGTGCAGATAGTAGACCTCGGGCGCTTCGGGCAGACCGGACAGCACGACGTTCAGCGCCGGTGCATCGTCCGCCCGCCATGGATAGCTGATCAGATAGCCGGCCACCCCGCCCGCTTCGTCGGCCAGCACCTTGCACCCGGCCGGATGCAGCGCCAGCCGGTTGACGAAACAGGCCCGGTCCTCCGGATGATCGGGAAAGGCCCCGGCCGCCACCGCCACCACCCCGTCCAGATCGGCCTCTGCCATGGGCCGCCAGCTCAGCCCGGGCAGCGTGTGTTCAGATCCGCCCTGTCGAACCGCCATTCCACACTCCTCGCCTGTCCGCCGATCTCTCCGTCGATGCGCGCGGTCAGTCCGTCACCCTCCCGCTCATAGGAGATATGGCGAGGGAAGTCGTGCGGGTCCAGATTCTCGAATTTCGCCCGTCCCGGCCCGCTCTCGATCAGCACAAAGGATGTCGGGGGCGCCCCGTTCGGCTGGGCGAAATAGGTCAGGCGGCCTTCATCGTCGGCCCGGATGTGCGACGCCTCGAACCCGACGCGCCCGTTGCGCACCGTCACGCCGAGCCCGGCGACCATCCCCGCACGCGGATCGCTCCACGCCTCCGAGGCCTCGCGTCCGTTCGAGCAGTCCAGCCAATAGCCCGCCATCCAGGCCAGATCGTTCACATCGGTCGTCGGCGGGCCCCCCGCCAGCACGGCGCCCGCCATCAGGGCCTTGATCGTCAGCATCGCAAAATCTCCCTCGCCCCGTCGGGCCTTGAAGGAACTCTAGGCCTGGGCCCCCTCGTCCGGCTTGTAGGTTTGCGACGCGATGAGGCGCGCCAGTTCAGCCTGTTGCCGGGCCCAGTCCGTGGCCGTGCAGCCCAGGAACCGGCGGAAGTCGCGCGCCATCTGCGGCTGGTCGAAATAGCCGGCTTGAAGCCCCGCCTGGAGCCAGCCGCCGTCGTCCGCGTGATCGAACACCCGGCGAAAGCGGAATATGGACCGCAGGATGCGGGGCGAAGCTCCCACCCGGTCCCGGAACCGGCGCTGCAGCGCCCGGTGCGCCGCCAAAGGCCGCGCCGGAGGCGGCCGGTCTCCAGCCATCGCCGTCACCTCGGCGCGGACCATCGGGTCGATGCGCCAGTCCCCGGCCCGCCGTTCCTGCTCCAGCCAACGGGCCGCCAGCGCCACCTGCCCCGCCGGATCGCCGCCAAGGGAAGAGAGAGCGGCCTTCAAATCCCGCGTGCGCTCGACCATGTCCAGCCGCCGGTCCGTGGCCTCGATCATCGGCCGCCCCAGCCAGTCGCGCGCGCCGTCCGGCTCGAAACGCATCGCCACGAGCTCGACAGGGCCCGCAGGCCGGATGGCCAGGGGTCGCGTCATCTGGCCCGCGAAGATGGCGGACGGCTGAAGGCGGAACACGCCGTCCTCGCCCTCTTCCGCATAGGGCGCGCCCAGATCGATCACCAGCTCCGGGCAGCCGTCCGGCGCGATCCGCTGCACGTCTCCGGACGGGCTCGGCGCCGCATAGGTCCAGATCTTGCGGATGAAGGGCTTCAGCGCGGCCGGCGGATCGGCCTCGTCATAGCGCTCCGCCTGATCCTGCACGCTCAGTTGATCTTGTTCCGGGCGGGCGGGGCCGGCGGCAGGGCCGCGCACGGCACCCCGTCCTCCTTCAGGGCCCGGACCTCGGCGGGGGTGGCGTGGCCGTAGATGCCGCGCTCCTCGGACCGCCCCTCGTGAATGGCGCGGGCCTCGGCCGCGAAGGCGTCGCCCACGTTGTCGAAATTGGCCTCCACATGGGCGCGCACCTGCCCGGCGGCCTCCATCATCATGGCCAAATTCTGGGCCTGCACCGCCTTCGCCGTTTCAGGATCGGGCGCGGACCGCTTCGTGCCCGCCACGGCCGGGGCCATGATCTGCTTGGCGATCTGGCGCGAGGCGCAGAACGGGCACTCCACCAGCCCACGCGTCGCCTGGTCGTCATAGTCGGACGACGAGCCGAACCAGGCCTCGAAACCGTGGTCGTTCTCGCAGGACAGGGCGTAGCGGATCATGGGCGTGCTGCGGGCGGGTCGAAGTCGCGGTCGTGGGTCAGTTGCGGCACCGCGCGCCGGGCGCGGTCCACCGCCTCCATGTCCAGATCGGCCGTCAGCACGCAAGGCTCATCACCCTCCGCGCGAGCCATCACCTCGCCCCACGGCCCCACGATCATGGACCGGCCCCAGGTCCTGCGCCCGTCCTCGTGCGCGCCGCCCTGGGCCGGGGCGAGGATGAAGCAGCCGGTCTCGATGGCCCGGGCCCGCAGCAGGGTCTCCCAGTGGGCCTCGCCGGTGGGGCGGGTGAAGGCGGCCGGAACCGCGATCATGGCCGCGCCCGCCTTCGCCAGCTGCCGATACAGGTGCGGGAACCGCACATCGTAGCAGACCGTCATCCCCAGCCCGCCCCAAGGCGTGGTCGCCACCACCGCCCCGTCGCCGGGCCGGATCACAGCGGATTCCTTCCAGCTTTCGCCGTCCGGCAGGGTCACGTCGAACACGTGAAGCTTGTCATAGGCCGCGACGATTTCGCCGCCGTCGTCGATCAGCAGCGACCGGTTCGCCGCCCGCCCGTCGCCCTCGCGGCCCGACCTGACGATGGCCGAGCCGATCAGCAGCCAGACCCCCAGCTCGCTGGCCAGCGCGCGCAGACCCGCCACCGCCGCATCCGCGTCCTGATCCGTCACCGCCTGGTCGCGGCCCTCGCGCCGCTGCTCCAGCAGGTTCACCCCCTCGGGCGTCAGGATCAGTTTCGCCCCCTCCTTCGCCGCCTGCCGGATCAGGGGCGCCGCATGCGCCAGCGCCGCCTCCTGCGTGGCGGGCGTGCGGGTCTGGATCAGGGCGACGCGCAGGGTCATCAGGCGGCCAGAAGCGCGTCCAGCCCGCCGCGGGCGTCCAGCGCATGCAGGTCGTCGCTGCCGCCCACATGGGTCTCGCCGATGAAGATTTGCGGGAACGTGCGGCCCCCGTTCGAACGCTGGATCATCTCCGCCTTCTTCTCGGGATCAAAGGCGGCCTCGATCTCCTCGAAGTCCGCCCCCTTGCGCTCGAGCAGCGCCAGGGCGCGCACGCAATAGGGGCAATAGGGTTTGGTGTAGATGACGACCTTGGCCAATTCGCAACTCCTTCTGGCGCCATATCTAGGGTGTCGGCGCGCCCGAGTTAAGCGCCTCAATCACGCGAGGGTTCGCGCCGTGCGCACACGGGCCACCACCGCCAGGTCCACCGCCCGCGCCCCGGCCGCCATCAGGGCCCTCGTGCACGCCTCCGCCGTGGCCCCGGTGGTCAGCACATCGTCGATCAGCAGGATGCGCCGCCCCTTCACCTCTTTCCGGCCCGCCTCCGTCACCGAAAAGGCTGCGCGCACGTTCAGCCGCCGTCCCCGCGCGCTCTTGCCGCCCTGACTATCGGTGCGCTTCGCCCGCACCAGGGCGTCGGGCAGATAGGCCAGCCCGCTCATGCGGGCCAGCGGCCGGGCGATCTCGGCGGCCTGGTTGAACCGGCGCGAGATCAGGCGAAAGGGATGCAGCGGCACCGGCGCGACCGCATCGGCCTCGGCGATCAGGTCCGCCGCCGCCCGGCTGATCCAGCGGGCGAACAGCGGCGCATGCTCGTGCCGGTCCCCATGCTTGAACTTCAGGATCAGGTCGCGCGACGCATCATCATAGACACACGCCGCCCGCGCCCGCTGAAACGCATAGGGCCGCGCCAGACACGCCGCGCAGCGGTCGGCGGCGAAAGCGCCGCCGTCGAACTCGAACCCCGCCCCGCAGCCGTCGCACACCGGCGCCTCCAGAAAGGTCGCACGGCTGAACCCGTCCGCCGTCAGCCCCGAGCTTCCGGCCGGTTCGCCGGCGTCCCAGGCGGTCGGCGGAAACAGGGCGTCCGCCGCCGTCCGCCCCATGGTTACGGCCATGCGCCGGGCCGCGCCGCCCAGTTCGGGCAAACGCGCGTCTTCCCATCGCCGCCGCCAGCCGCCATCTAGAAGGTTCATGTCCGCCCCCGCTCCCCCTTCGGCGCCCCCGCGCCTGTTCGATCCCCGCCGCCGCGCCGCCCGGCTGGCCCGCGCCGCGCGCCGGTTTTCTGACGCCGACTTCCTCCACCGCCGGGCCGCCCGGCACATGGCCCAGGATCTGGAATTCATCCTGCGCGACTTTGACGCCGCCGTCGACGTCTCCGCCCACCCCGGCCTGTTCGAGGCCGTGGCGCGGGAAGAAGGCGTCGCCCGCCTCGGCGCCGTGGCGGTGATCGAGGACCCGGCCGTGCGCGCCCAGCCGGCGTCCGCGCTCCTGCCCGTGGCCGACGGATCGGCGGACCTGATCTTGTCGGTCCTGTCGCTGCACTGGTCCGACGACCTGCCCGGCGCCCTGGCCCAGATCCGCCGCGCCCTGAAGCCCGACGGCCTGTTCCTCGGCGCCCTGTTCGGCGGGACGACCCTGAATGAACTGCGCGGCGTCCTGACCGAGGCCGAGCTCGAAATCACCGGCGGCGCCCAGGCCCGGGTCTCGCCCTTCGCCGACGGTTTCGACGGCGCGGCCCTGCTCCAGCGCGCCGGCTTCGCCATGCCCGCCGTGGATGTGGACCGCATCACCGTGCGCTATCCGGGCCTGCCCGCCCTGGTCCGCGACCTGCGCGCCATGGGCGAGACCAGCGCCCTGGCCGGGCCCGCCCGCCCCGTCCGCCGCGACGTCCTGGCCCGCGCCGCCGCGCTCTACGCCGAACGACACGCCGACCCCGACGGCCGCATCCGCGCCACCTTCGAGATCATCCACCTGACCGGCTGGGCCCCTCACGACAGCCAGCCGAAACCGGCTCGCCGCGGCTCCGCCACCGTGCGCCTGGCCGACGCCCTCAACACCCGCGAGATCACCGGCGAGGAATGACGTCTGGATTGCAGGATCAACGCGCGGCGGGCGCAGCGCCCGCCGCGCGCGGGTCAGATAATCAGTGCCCCTTGCGGTTCGTGACCTTGCCGAACGTGCGCTCCAGCGCCGTCGTCAATTTTCCGAGTGCGCCGGAGGCCGCCTGGTCGATGGTGTCGGACTGGTCGGAGACGGAGACGGGGTCTTGTCCGGCCGGACGGGCCTCGATCTGGCAGCGGATGTCAGGGCCGTTGTTTCGCTCGCCATTCTCGTCGCCCACATGAAGCTCGACCCGCGTCAGGCGATCTCCGAAGCGTGACAGGCGCTCCGCCACCAGGGCCTCGAGCCTTTCCGTGGTCGCCTGGCGACCCTCGAGATTGTTCGAGGTGTTGATCTGGATTTCCATGGTGTCTCCTCAGGGTTGCGGCAGGTCCTTGTACGCAGACTCGCCGGGACGTCTACCCAAGCTAACCCGCCCCCGTCGCCAGGGTTGCCCCTGCAGGGCGGCGACACGGCGCCGCGCCCTCGGTGGCGCTCCAGACCGCGCTGTAACCGGGACGATCTCATGGGACGCCCACGTCGTGACGCTCTCCGGCGACGATGTCAGCCGGGAAACCGGCCCCGGGGAGGTAGGGAGGAAACGATTAAATCGAATGGTGCGGGCGGTCGGGGTCGAACCGACACTCCTTTCGGAACCGGATTTTGAGTCCGGCGCGTCTGCCAATTCCGCCACGCCCGCGTCCGGCGGTTCCTCTAGCGGAATGGAGCCGGACGCGCATCTGCTTTCTTTGACGTCAGCCCACCTGCCAGCGGATCGACAGATGAACCAGGCCCCGCCGGGGGTCCGTTCCCTGCTGGGGCGCCGGCTCGAGCCGGTGATGACGGGCGGCGGCCAGGGTGGCTTCGCCGAAACCCAGACCCCGTGGTGTTTCGGACAGCAGCCGGCAGTCCTCCAGCACGCCGTCCCAGCGGGCGATGCAGGCGGCGTGCGCCACGCCGCTGCGTCCCGCAGCCGCGGCCTCGAGCGGATAGAGATGGCGGATGATCGATGCGTTGGGGCGATGCGCCCATTGGGGGCCGGTGATCAGCGGAAGGGCGTCGCTGGGGTCCTCCAGCCGCTCGCCGCAGGCCGTGAGCGTCCTCGCCAGGGGCTCGGCCTGATCGGACAGGTCGAGATCGAACCTCTGGGTCGGCCCGCCTTCTCCGGCCACATGGAGAGACAGGCTGGAGGCGTTCATGAGGGCCCGGGCGAAGCGCCCCGGATTGCGGGCGAAGACGGTCCGTCCGTCGCCCGAGACGGACCAGGTCTCCGCGACCGGATCGGCGTCGTCAAAGCCGTATTCGACACGGGCCAGATCCCCCTGGATCGGGGCGGCCAGCGGTGTCAGCAGGGCCAGCTGGCCCGCATCGCAGCGGGCGAACAGGATCGCGCCGGACGGCCAGCGCGCCTGGGCCCCCGCGTTCAGGCCCTCGCCCTGATGCGGCGTCCACTCCTGCGTCAAAGCCCCGGTAGCCGCCGCCGACAGCCCGAGGGCCGCGAGAATCATCATGCGCATGACACGCCCTCCAGTCCCTGTGCGGCGTTCCCGCCGCGTCCCGGGAAAATCTAGCACAGGAAGACGGCGATGCATCACCCGGCGATCCCGGAGCGGCGCGTGGGGGTGACAACCGCCCGCGACTGGCCTATACGGCCGCTCACATCGTTATCGACGGGCGTCGGACGACGCTTCTCGGAGCGGCGGCCGCAGGGTCCGCCGCTTTTTTATTGGAGTGCATGGCCTTGCGGGCGAAGACGGCCGAAGACCGCATGCTGATCGAGCTTCTGGACCCTATCGCGGAATCGCTGGGTCTGGACATCGTGCGGGTGCGCCTGATGGGCGGGACCCAGCGCCGACGGCTGCAGGTCATGGCCGAACGGCCCAGCGACCACGACATCTCGGTCGAGGAATGCGCGCGGCTCAGCCGGGCCATCAGCGAGGTGCTGGACGCCGCCGACCCCATCGCGGGCGAGTATCTGCTGGAGGTCTCCTCGCCTGGCGTCGACCGGCCCCTGACCCGCCTGATCGACTTCCAGCTGTTCGAGGGCCACGAGGCCCGGCTCGAGACCGACCGCATGATCGAGGGCCGCCGCCGTTTCCGGGGCCTGCTGGCCGGGGTCGAGGACGCTGAGAGCGCCGACCCCATGGTGGCCGTCGATCTCGAGGACGAGGACGACACCGCCCTTCTGCCCTTCGCCTGGCTGTCCGAAGCCAAGCTCATCCTGACCGACGCCCTGCTCAAGCGGGGCGAGGAAATCCGCCGCGCTCGCGGCGAACCCGAACCTGACCAAACAGAGGACGAAGCCTGATGGCTGTCACCGGTATCTCCGCCAACCGCATGGAGCTGCTCTCCATCGCCAACGCCGTGGCCATGGAGAAGAACATCGACAAGGAGATCGTCATCGAGGCGATCGAGGAAGCGATCCAGAAGGGCGCCAAGTCGCGCTACGGCGCGCATCACGACATCCGCGCCAAGATCGATCCCAAGACCGGCGAGCTCGCCCTGACCCGTCACGTGACCGTGGTCGAGGACGACTGGCAGCCCGAGGACGAGCTGGAGGAGTTCAACGACTCCGCCATGGTCCGCCTGACGGACGCGCAGAAGCGCGACCCCGAGGCCGAGGTGGGCAAGGAATATGTCGAGGAGCTGCCGCCCTTCGACTTCGGCCGGGTGCAGACCCAGATGGCCCGCCAGGTGGTCATGGGCAAGGTCCGCGAGGCCGAGCGCGCCAACCAGTACGAAGAGTTCAAGGACCGCGTGGGCGAGATCGTCAACGGCACGGTCAAGCGCGTCGAATACGGCAACACCATCGTCGATCTGGGCCGGGGCGAGGGCGTCATGCGCCGCGACCAGTCCATCCCGCGCGAGGTGTTCAACATCGGCGATCGCATCCGCACCTACATCTATGACGTGCGCCCCGAGGTGAAGGGCCCGCAGATCATGCTGAGCCGCGCCCACCCGGGCTTCATGGCCAAGCTGTTCGCCCAGGAGGTTCCCGAGGTCTACGACGGCGTCATCGAGATCCGCGCCGCCGCCCGCGACTCCGGCTCGCGCGCCAAGATGGCCGTTCTGTCCAACGACAGCTCCATCGACCCCGTCGGCGCCTGCGTCGGCATGCGCGGCTCGCGCGTGCAGGCCGTGGTCGCCGAGCTGCAGGGCGAGAAGATCGACATCATCCAGTGGAACCCGGACGAGCCCACCTTCATCGTCAACGCCCTGGCCCCCGCTGAAGTGGCCAAGGTGGTTCTGGACGAGGAAGCCGGCCGCGTGGAAGTGGTGGTGCCCGACGAGCAACTGTCGCTGGCCATCGGCCGTCGCGGCCAGAACGTGCGCCTCGCCTCCCAGCTGACCGGCTGGCAGATCGACATCATCACCGAGAGCCAGGACTCCGAGCGCCGCCAGCGCGAGTTCGCCGAGCGCACCCAGCTGTTCCAGGACGCCCTGGACGTGGACGAGGTCATCGCCCAGCTGCTGGTCACCGAGGGCTTCGCCACCGTCGAGGACGTGGCCTTCGTGGAGGCCTACGAAATCTCCGACATCGAGGGCTTCGACGAGGAGACCGCCGAGGAGCTGCAGGCCCGCGCCAACGACTACCTGAGCCGCCAGGCCGCCGAGCTGGACAACAAGCGCAAGGAGCTGGGCGTCGAGGACGGCGTGCTGGAAGTCCCCGGCGTGACCCTGCCCATCGCCGTCGCCCTGGGCGAGGGCGGCGTCAAGACGGTCGAGGATCTGGCCGATCTGGCCACCGACGAGATCCGCGGCGGCTTCGAGGTGAAGAACGGCGAGCGCGTGCGCGTGCCGGGCGTGCTGGAAAGCTTCAGCCTGCCGCAGGAAGACGCCGAGATGCTGATCCTGCAGGCCCGCGTGGCCGCCGGCTGGATCGACGCGTCCGAGCTGCCCCAGCCCGAGCCGGAGCCCGAGGGCGACGAGGAGGAAGGCGTCTATGACGAGGCCGAGGCCGTGTTCGGCGGCGACAGCCAGCCCAGCGAAGCCGACGCCGAAGCCGAAGCCGAAGCGGACGCAGGGCAGGACGAGGGTGTCGAGGAGGCCGACCTGGCCGAAGGCGACGCGGAGGTCTTCGCCGAAGACCTCGAAAAATCCCGCGATTCGTGATGGGAGCCGCAGCCGTCCATGGGTCTCGCCGCAGCCACATCGGAGCGTGAACGCCGCGACCTCGTCACCCGCGAGGTCATGGAGGAATCACGCCTGATCCGCTTCGTGGCCGGCCCGGACGGCGCGGTGGTGCCCGATCTGGCGCGCAAGCTGCCGGGCCGGGGCCTTTGGGTGGCGGCGGACCGCGCGTCCGTCTCCACCGCTGCGGCGAAAGGTCTTTTCGCCCGCGCCGCCAAGGCGCCCCTCAAGGCCGCGCCCGACCTGGCCGACCAGATCGAGCGGCTGCTGGTGCGGCGCTGTCTGGACCAGCTGGGTCTTGCGCGGCGCGAAGGCGCGCTTATCTCGGGCTTCGAGAAGTCCGCGGCGGCGATACGGGGCGGCCAGGCCGCCTGGGTGATCGAGGCGTCGGACGGCGCGGCGGACGGCCGCGGCAAGATTCTTGCCCTGGCCGCGCGCCAGCCCAACCCTCCCGAAGTCTGCGGCGCCTTCACGGTCGAAGATTTGGGTTTGGCCCTGGGGCTGGAAAATGCGATACATAGCGTCCTGCTTGCGGGCGGGCGGGCTGATCGCTGGACCCAGGAGGTCGGGCGACTGGCGGGATTTCGACCGCTCCGACCCCAGGACTGGCGTCAGGCCGGGTCTTCGGACCGGCCCGACGCTGCGACTGAGAGCGGGCCAGCGGGAGCCTTCGACGGGCGCGGTTCCGTTTCCTGAGAGGGAAGCGAGACCACGCACGGCTGTTTGTGTTTTTTGAACCAATGGGCGGGCGACCGCCGCGAGTAAAAGCGACCGGATGAGCGACGAGAACGACAACAAGACCGACGGCAAGCCGCAAGGCGGAACCCCCTCCACGACGGGACCGCGCGCGCCGCTGAGCCTGCGGCCGCGCCAGGCGGGCTCCGTGTCCACCGGCACGGTGAAGCAGAGCTTCAGCCACGGCCGGTCCAAGACCGTGGTCGTCGAGACCAAGCGCCGTGTGGGCGCCTCGCCGGGCGTCCAGCGTCCGCAGGGCTTCGACGTGGCCCGCAACCGGCCCGCGCCCGCCGCGCCGTCGGCCCCGCCCGCTCGCGCCCCGGGCGCCGAGGGGCCCGGTGGTCTGTCCGCCGAGGAGATGGAGGCCCGTCGCCGAGCCATCGAGCTGGCCAACCGTGAACGCGCCGAGCGCGAGGCCCAGGCCCGCGCCGCGCAGGAGAAGGCCGCCCGCGACGCCGCCGCCCGCAAGGACGCCGAGGCCGCAGCCAAGGCCGCCGCCGAAGCGCCCGTCGCCAAGCCGGTCGAAGCGCCCGCGCCCAAGGCGGCCGAACCCGCGCCGGTCGAAGCGAAGGCTCCGGCCGCGCCGGTCGAGCCCAGGGCCGCACCGACGGCCGAGGCTGCGCCGACCCCGGCTCCTGCCGCCGCCCCCGCCGCTCCCAAGCCCGACCTCTCGACGCCGCCCAAGCGCGCGCCCAAGGTGAATTTCGGCCAGCGCGCGCCCCGCAAGGATGCGCCCCGCGAACGGCCGCAGCCGCCGGCCTTCGGCGGCCAGTCCGCGCGCGAAGCCGCCATGAGCGGCCGCCCGGACGCCCCCGCGTCCGCCGCGCCGTCCTCGGCGCCGACCAAGACCGTCCGCTATTCCGCCCTGGCGCCCAGGCCGGCGCCCGGCGCAAACCGCTCCGAGGGCCGTGGCGCCCCCGCCGCGCGCGGCGCTCCGAACCAGCCCCCCGCCACGCCCGAAGTGGCCCGGCCCAGCCGCGCCCCCGGCGCCGGTTTCGGCCGCGCCCGTGAGGACGACCGGGATCGCCGCGACACCAAGCCGGTGTCGCGCGGCAAGGGCGAGCCCAAGCGCCGCGAAGGCCGCCTGACCATCCAGGCCCTGGCCGGAGGCGATGAGGACGCAGCCGAGCGCATCCGTTCGCTGGCCTCGGTCCGCCGGGCTCGCGAACGCGAGAAGGAAAAGCGCAAGGGCGGCTCCACCGATGCCCCCAACCGTCCGCGCGAAGTGGTCATTCCCGACATCATCACCGTGCAGGAGCTGTCCAACCGGATGGCCGTGCGCGGCGTCGACATCATCAAATTCCTGATGCGTCAGGGCCTGATGATGAAGATCACCGACGTGATCGACTCCGACACCGCCGAACTGGTGGCCGACGAGTTCGGCATGGCCGTGCGCCGGGTTTCGGAATCCGACGTGGAGACGGGCTTCCTGTCCGACGAGGCCGACAAGGACGCCACCACGCCCCGCGCGCCGGTGGTGGCCATCATGGGCCACGTCGACCACGGCAAGACCAGCCTGCTGGACGCCCTGCGCACCACCGACGTGGCGGGCGGCGAGGCCGGCGGCATCACCCAGCACATCGGCGCCTATCAGGTCCGCCTGAAGGACGACCAGCGCGTCACCTTCCTGGACACCCCGGGCCACGCGGCCTTCTCGTCCATGCGGGCCCGCGGCGCCAATGTGACCGACATCGTCATCCTGGTGGTGGCCGCCGACGACGGCGTCATGCCCCAGACGGCCGAGGCCATCAGCCACGCGAAGGCGGCCGGTTCGCCGATCATCGTGGCGGTCAACAAGATCGACAAGCCTGACGCCAATCCGCAGAAGGTGGTCAACGAGCTGCTGCAGCACGAGATCGTGGCCGAAAGCCTGGGCGGCGACACCCAGGTGGTCGAGATCTCCGCCAAGAACCGCACCAATCTGGACGGCCTTATGGACGCTGTCCTGCTTCAGGCCGAACTGATGGACCTGAAGGCGGACCCCGAGCACCGCTCCGAGGGCGTCGTCATCGAGGCCAAGCTGGACAAGGGCCGCGGCCCGGTCGGCACGGTTCTGGTCAAGCGCGGCACCCTGCGTCGCGGCGACATCGTCGTGGCCGGCTCCGCCTGGGGCAAGGTCCGCGCCCTGCTCAACGAGCGCAACGAACAGCTGACCGAGGCCGGCCCCTCCACCCCGGTCGAAATCCTCGGCCTGGACGAGGCGCCGGATCCCGGCGAGCCCTTCGCCGTGGTCGAGAGCGAGGCCCGCGCCCGCGAGATCACCGAGTTCCGCTCCCGCAAGAAGCGCGAGAAGGCCACCGTTCCGGCCGCCGTCTCCCTGGCCGACATGATGTCCAAGCTTCAGGACAAGAAGGTCTCGGAGCTGCCCGTCCTCATCAAGGCGGACGTGCAGGGTTCGGCCGAGGCCATCGTCGGCTCGCTGGAGAAGATGGGCAACGAAGAGGTGCGCGCGCGCATCGTCCACGCCGGCGCCGGCGGCATCACCGAGAGCGACGTGACCCTGGCCAAGTCGGCCGGCGCGCCGGTCATCGGCTTCAACGTCCGCGCCTCGAAACAGGCTCGCGACCTGGCCGAGAAGGAAGGCGTGGAGATCCGCTACTACGCGATCATCTACGACCTGCTCGACGACCTGAAGGGCGTGCTGTCCGGCATGCTGGCGCCGATCCAGCGCGAGACCTGGCTGGGCAACGCCAAGGTGCTGCAGGTGTTCGACATCTCCAAGACCGGCAAGATCGCTGGTTGCCGGGTGGCCGAAGGCGTGGTCCGCAAGGGCGCCAAGGTCCGCATCATCCGCGACGACGTGGTGGTGCTGGAGCTGGGCACCCTCGCCACGCTCAAGCGCTTCAAGGACGAGGTCAATGAAGTCCCGTCGGGCCAGGAGTGCGGCATGCACTTCCAGGGCTTCCAGGACATCAAGGAAGGCGACCTCATCGAGTGCTTCACCGTCGAGGCCATCCAGCGCACGCTGGAGTAGGCATCTCCCTCTCCTCCCCACGCGTGGGGAGGGGGACCGCGCGGGCGATACAGCCCGCGTGGTGGAGGGGGCGGCCCGGTGTTCGCCGGTTCGTCGCCACTCTTCTTCCTTCTGCGCAGCCCCCTCCGTCGCGGGCGCCTGGACGACGCCCGCGCCACCTCCCCATCCTTGATGGGGAGGAGAGACGCGGCGCCTTTTCCTCGCCTTCACGGCTGTCTAGAACCATGGCCATGAAACGCGTCGCCGCCCTCGCCGCCCTGGCCCTGCTCGCCGCTGCCGCTCCGGCGCGCGCCGAGACCCTGTTCTACGCCTACGACCCCGCCGATCCCCTGACGCTCAGCCTGACGCGAGGCGTCACGCTCGAGATGGAGCGCGGCTTCCTGGGCGGGATCAGCATCCGCCGGCTGTTCTCCACCGCCGGGCGCGGCTCGGCGGCTCTGGAGCGGGGCGGCCCGAACGGCGTCATCGACGCCCTGCCCGAGGGCGCGGGCGAACGCACCGTCTATCGCATCGTGCCCGAGGGCGACGGCCGCGCCCTGGCCAACGCCCTGTGCCCGGCCGCCGAGGACGTCTGGTTCGTGTCCGGCCGCATCCGGGGACCCCGGGCCCTGACCCTGCACGCCGTGGGCCGCTGGGCCGACGGCCGGTTCCGCCACTGCGCGCCGCTGCGCTATGAATTCCGGGGTGAATGGGCCGGAACCGACGCCCCGCCGGCGGACAGCGACGCCTCCAGCGCCCCGCGTCCGCAATAGGTTATGCGCGGCGCCGCCCTCGCCGCCCTGATCGGCCTCATCGCCGCGCTCCTGACCTGGACCCGGCCCGGCGACCCGGCGCTTGACCCCGCCGCGCCGGGGCAAGGCGTCGTCCTTCACATTCTGGACAACGGCTTTCACACCGACATCGCCCTGCCCCGCGCGGGGCTGGAAGCGCGCGGCGGACCTCTGGCCGAGGCGGTGCGCGCCCTGCCCCCCGGCGACTGGATTCTGGCGGGCTGGGGCGACGCCCGCTTCTATGTGGACCAGAGGCCCATCCACCACCGCCTGCCTGACGGCGCCCGCGCCTTCCTGCGGCCCGGCAACCCGTCCGTGGTCATGCTGGCCCCCTACCGCCGCGAGCCGGCCGCGGCGTGGAGCGATGACCGCCGCGAGAGCCTGACCCTGTCGCCCCGCGCCTTCGACGCCCTGGCCGACCGCATCGAGGCGTCCCTGGCGCTGGAGAACGGGCGCGCCCGCATCGCCGCGGGGCGTCCCGGCGACGATGCGGTCTTCCTGGCCAGCCACGAGACCTTCTCGGTCCTGCGCCTGTGCAATCACTGGTCCGCCGAGGTTCTGAATGCAGGCGGCGTGTCCGTCCGGCCCGCCCGGACATTCTTCTCGGCCGAGGTCATGGACGCCGCCCGGCGGGCCTCGGAACTGGACAGGACGGCCTCAGGGGACTAGACCGCGCCCCCTCCCGTTACCCCCGCCGGGTTCGATCCCCGGCAAGCGCGTCAAGGAGGCGCTCATGGGCCGCAAGCAACACACCCGCAACGCCACCCCTCAAGGACCAAGCCAGCGCCAGCTGCGCGCGGGCGAGCTGATCCGTCACGCCCTGGTCGAGGTGCTGCGCGAGGAAGACATCCACGACACGGCGCTCACCGGCGTCTCGGTCACCGTGACCGAGGTGCGCATGTCGCCGGACCTGAAGCACGCCACCTGCTTCGTGGAGCCCCTCGGCGCCGGCGTCGACACCGCCCCCACGGCGGGCCACGTGACCGAGATCATCGACGCCCTCAACACCCACGCCAAATTCCTGCGCGGGGTGCTGGGCCGCCGCATCGACATGAAATTCACCCCCGACCTGCGCTTCCGCCACGACGAGAGCTTCGACGCCGCCAGCCACATGGAGCAGCTGTTCGCCGACCCCAAGGTCCGCGCGGACATCGAAGCGGCCGACGACGAGGACGACGTGGCGGGCCCGAAAGACTGATGGCCCGGAAAAAGCGCGGCGACCCGGTCCACGGCTGGGTCAATCTGGACAAGCCGATCGAGCTGGGTTCCACCGAGGCGGTCAGCCGCATCCGCCGCCTGTTCAACGCCCAGAAGGCGGGCCACGCGGGCACCCTCGATCCGCTGGCCTCGGGCGTCCTGCCCATTGCGCTCGGCGAAGCCACCAAGACCGTGCCGTTCCTGATGGATGCGGAGAAAGTCTATCGCTTCACCATCCGCTGGGGCGTCTCCACGGCCTCTGTGGACCGTGAGGGCGCGGTGACGGCCCGCTCCGACGTGCGGCCCTCGGTGGAGGCCGTAAAGGCCGCCCTGCCCGCCTTCTCCGGCGAGATCCAGCAGGTGCCGCCCATCTTCTCCGCCATCCGCGTCGACGGCCAGCGCGCCTATGACCTGGCCCGCGAGGGCGTCGAGGTGGAGCTCAAGGCCCGCCCCGTCACCGTCCACGAGATCGCCGTCTCGGACAGCCCCGACGGCGACCACGTGGAGATCACCGCCCGCACCGGCAAGGGCGTCTATGTGCGCTCCCTGGCCCGGGATCTGGCGGTCATGCTGGGCGCCGAGGGCCATGTCTCGGCCCTGCGCCGGGAAAGGGTGGGGCCTTTCACAGCGGAAAACGCCGTAACGCTGGAAATGCTGGAGGATTTGGCGTATAGGGGCGCCGCCCTGGAAGGTCTACTTCCGGTCGCGACCGCTCTGGACGACATCCCGGACCTGGCCGTGACTGGATCGGACGCCTTCTCGCTTCGGCAGGGACGGCCGATCGTTCTGCTTCCCCGACAGGTCGAAACGCTCAAGGACCGGCTCAAGTCCGGTTCGCGAACCGTTTCGGCGTTCGAGGACGGAACCCTGGTCGCCCTCTGTCAGATGCGGGCCGGTCGACTCGAACCCGACCGCGTTTTCAATCTGTCCTGAAGCCCCGCCACGGCGGCGCAGAAAGACACCCCACGCCCTCAAGCAGCGAGCCTTCGCAAGGCGAGCGATAGGGCAAAGAAAGGGACTACGATGTCGATTACGGCGCAACGCAAGGCCGAGGTCATTTCCGAGAACGCCCGCGGCGAGGGCGACACCGGTTCGGCCGAGGTCCAGGTCGCGATCCTGACGGAACGCATCGCCAACCTGACCGACCACTTCAAGACCCACAAGAAGGACAACCACTCCCGTCGCGGCCTGCTCAAGCTGGTGTCGCAACGTCGTGGCCTTCTGGACCACCTCAAGAAAACCGACGAAGGCCGCTACACCGCCCTCATCGGAAAGCTGGGCCTGCGCCGCTAGGGCCAGGTGACGGGAAGGGCCCGCCTGCGGGCCCTTTCTCTTATCCGCCGCAAGGCGGCCGGGGGCTGAACGCCTCCATGACGCGAGGGCCACGCCGGTCCTCACTCAACCCGCCCGGTCCGCGACGTCGCTGGCCGGGTTTTCGGGACCGAAGGACTGAAACAAAGCCTGACGCTCCGCCCCCGCCGGAATTCGCCCGCGGGACACGAAAGAGAAAAAATGTTCGACATCAAACGCAAGACCATCGACTGGGCCGGGCGCCCGCTGACCCTGGAGACGGGCCGGATCGCCCGCCAGGCCGACGGCGCCGTGCTGGCCACCTATGGCGAGACGGTCGTGCTGGCCACCGTGGTCTACGGCCGCGCCCCCAAGCCGGGCCTGGATTTCTTCCCCCTGACCGTGAACTACCAGGAAAAGACCTTCGCCGCCGGCAAGATCCCGGGCGGCTACTTCAAGCGTGAAGGCCGGCCGACCGAGAAGGAGACCCTGGTCTCGCGCCTTATCGACCGTCCGATCCGCCCCCTGTTCGTCAAGGGCTTCAAGAACGAGACCCAGGTGGTCATCACCGTGCTGCAGCACGATCTGGAGAACGACCCCGACATCGTCGGCATGGTCGCCGCCTCCGCCGCCCTGACCATCTCGGGCGTGCCCTTCATGGGCCCCATCGGCGCCGCGCGCGTCGGCTACATCGAGGGCGAATACGTCCTCAACCCGACCCTGGAGCAGCTGCCCACGTCCGACCTGGACCTGGTCGTCGCCGGCACCCAGGACGCCCTGATGATGGTTGAGTCCGAAGCGAAAGAGCTGTCGGAAGAGATCATGCTCAACGCCCTGATGTTCGCCCACCGCGGCATGCAGCCGGTGATCGACGCCATCATCGAGCTGGCCGAGCACTCGGCCAAGGAGCCCTTCGACTTCCAGGCCGACGACGTCTCGGACGTGGTCGCCTCCATCAAGAAGCTGGTCGGCGACGACATCAAGGCCGCCTACACCCACACCGGCAAGTACGACCGCCGCTCGGGCGTCGACGTCGCCAGGAAGAAGGCCGCCCAGGCCCTGATCGCCTCGGACGAGAACCCCGACGGCGTCGAGCCCGGCAAGTTCTCCACCGCCTTCAAGGAGTGTGAAGCCGAGGTCCTGCGCCGCGACATCATCGAGAACGCCCACCGCGTCGACGGCCGCGCCCTGGACAAGGTCCGCGCCATCGTCTCGGAAGTCGGCGTCCTGCCGCGCACCCACGGTTCTGCCCTGTTCACCCGCGGCGAGACCCAGGCCATGGTCGTCGCCACCCTGGGCACCGGCGAGGACGAGCAGTACGTCGACGCCCTGGCCGGGACCTACAAGGAGAAGTTCCTCCTGCACTATAACTTCCCCCCCTATTCGGTGGGTGAAACCGGCCGCATGGGCGGCGCGGGCCGTCGCGAAATCGGCCACGGCAAGCTGGCCTGGCGCGCCCTGCGTCCCATGCTGCCCAGCAACGAGGACTTCCCCTACACCATCCGTCTGGTGTCGGAGATCACCGAGTCCAACGGCTCGTCCTCCATGGCCACCGTCTGCGGCGGCTCCCTGGCGCTGATGGACGCGGGCGTGCCCCTGATCCGTCCGGTCTCGGGCATCGCCATGGGCCTGATCCTGGAGCCGTCCGGCGAGTTCGCCATCCTGTCCGACATCCTGGGTGACGAAGACCACCTGGGCGACATGGACTTCAAGGTCGCGGGCACCGAAGTGGGCATCACCAGCCTGCAGATGGACATCAAGGTCGCCGGCATCACCGAGGAGATCATGAAGCAGGCCCTGACCCAGGCTTCGGCCGGTCGTCTGCACATCCTGCAGGAAATGGCCAAGGCCATGGACGCCCCGCGCGGCGAGCTGGGCGCCTACGCCCCCAAGATCGAGGCCATCAAGGTCCCGGTCGACAAGATCCGCGAAGTGATCGGCACGGGCGGCAAGGTGATCCGCGAGATCGTCGAGAAGACCGGCGCCAAGATCAACATCGAGGACGACGGCACGGTCAAGATCGCCGCCTCGGACCAGGAAAAGATCGACGCCGCCAAGGCCTGGATCCAGTCCATCACGTCGGAGCCCGAGCCCGGCGCCATCTACACCGGCAAGGTCGTCAAGCTGGTCGACTTCGGCGCCTTCGTGAACTTCTTCGGCGCCAAGGACGGCCTGGTCCACGTCAGCCAGATCGCCCTGGAGCGCGTCGCCAACCCGGCCGACGTCCTCACCGAGGGCCAGGAGGTCAAGGTCAAGTTCCTGGGCATGGACGACCGCGGCAAGACCAAGCTGTCGATGAAGGTCGTCGATCAGGAGACCGGCGAGGACATCACCGACAAGATCAACGCCGAGCGCGCCGAACGGGGTGAAGCCCCCCTGTCCGACGACACCGGCGGCCGTCCCAAGCGTGACGGCGATCGCGGCGGAGACCGCGGAGGCGGCGACCGCGGCCGCCGCCGTCGCGACTGATCGTTCTGATCCCTGAATAGAAAAGGCCCCGGTGATCCCTCACCGGGGCCTTTTTAATCCTCCCCTGCGCCGCAGGGGAGGGGGACCGCGAAGCGGTGGAGGGGCCGGTGGCCTGATCAACAACCCCGTCATCCCCGGGCTTGTCCCGGGGACCCACTGCGGCCTCAGGCGCGAGCTTGAGAAGGACTGAACGGCCGGCTCGACCGGGCGCCTTCCGGAACCGCATCCACCGTGGACCCCCGGGACAAGCCCGGGGGTGACGGGTCATCAAAACCGGCCGAACCTCAGCCCTTCTCGTTCAACCGCGCCTCGATCCGCAACAGCGCATCCCGGATCTCCCCCAGCACCCCGTCCGCCCCGGCCCCGGCCTCGCCCGCCACGGCCGCCGGCGCCGCAAAGCCCCGCTCCGCCAGCCGGTCCCGCTGCTCCAGGATCTGGTCGCGCATGGTCCGCGCGTCCATCACCCCGATCAGGTCCGCCTCGGACTTGCCCGTGGCGGCGCTTCTCTGCCCCGCCGTCTCGATGCGCAGCTGCAACAGCCCCAGGGCGCCCAGCAGCGGCCCCTCATGGATCGAGACGTCCTGGATCTTGTCCAGCGGGATGGTCAGCTCCTGCTTGAAGAACACCCCCTTGCCGATCACCACGCTGCGGTCGGTCAGCCGGCACGACAGCGAGGCGTGATACCGCGACGCCCACCAGCCCCCCAGCAGCACCCAGAACGGCAACAGCAGAATCCCCGCGATCGTCGCGATCAGGATCAGCGCCCCGCTGAGCCAGAAATACACCTTCAGCTTCGGACTGAACCGCGCCTCGACGATGGAATTGGCTTGAGCAGACATGGATCACCCCCCGTTTGATTCACAGGCGCCATACAGCGGCGGGGCGGGGGGAGCAATGACGGGGGGGGCTCTCCCACATCTGCGGCTCGAACACTAAGCTTGACATATCGCACCATGAAATCATGAATGCATGAATTGTTGAGACAAGGATGCGGTGGATGGCTGGGCAGTCCGACGAACCCCTTCAGGTTACCGTGCCGAAGGCGACGAAAACGAGCCTCAAGGTTCGCGCGGCTGAAAGCGGTGAGCCCATGCGGCTGATAGTGCTCCGAGCGCTAGCCGATGCAGGAATCCACGTGCCGCAAGAAGAGCTGCGAAATCGGAGAAAAGCGAATTGACACGCACACCCAAGACTCAGGCAAGACGACACGCGCCGCGGCGGGCCCGTACTCGTGCGCCTGCCGCGTCAGTCGTCGACGTCTTCTGTGGTGCTGGCGGCCTGTCACACGGTTTCGTACAACGAGGGTTCCAAATTGCGGCCGGCATCGACGTGGATGAAGCATGCCGATACGCGTTCGAGCACAACAACAAGGCCCCTCTCATTCGCCGGGACATCACGGATGTGAGTGCGGCCGACATCGAAAAGTTGTTCGTCCCTGGGCGCACAAGGGTGCTCGTAGGCTGCGCACCTTGCCAGCCGTTTTCGACCTACAATCAGAAGAATGACGATCCGAAGTGGCAGTTGCTAGGGCGTTTCGGCGATCTTGTTGCTGAAGTTCTGCCCGACATCGTGTCGATGGAGAACGTCCCCCGACTTTTGGAATTCAAGGACGGGAAAATCTTTCAAGCGTTCGTCGATAGACTGGAAGCTAACGATTACAAGGTCGCCTACGATGTGTTGTATGGCCCTGACTATGGCCTTGCCCAAACTCGCTCACGTTTGGTCCTTCTCGCATCTCGACTTGGACCGATCGCGCTACCCAAAAAAACCCACAAGAAGCAACATCGCACTGTAAGGCAAGAGATCGGAAAGCTCCCTGAGATCTCGCATGGTGAAGCGGATGGCGCCGACCCACTGCACCGCGCGAGCAGGCTGAGCCCCATGAACGTAAAGCGCATTGAGGTCTCGAAGCCAGGTGGCACTTGGCGAGATTGGGACCCCGAACTAGTGGCGCAATGCCACACTGTGGAGACCGGCAAAACCTACTCATCAGTGTATGGCCGAATGGTCTGGGACCAGCCGTCCCCTACTATCACCACCCAGTTCTTCGGCTTCGGCAACGGCCGGTTCGGACATCCTGAACAAATGCGGGCCCTATCACTTCGAGAAGGCGCACTGCTTCAAGGCTTCCCCCGCAGCTATCAGTTCGTACGACCCGGCGAGCGCGTGCAGTTCAAAGCTATTGGTCGGTTGATCGGCAACGCCGTGCCGGTCAAGCTAGGCTATGCCATCGCCGGTGCGGTGCGGCAGCACTTGGAAGCGCTCGAAGCATGATCAAGCGTCCACTCAAAATGACAATCAGCCTGAATGCCTTGGAGCATTTGGGAATCAATCTCTACAGCAACGTGCCTGCTGTCTTGTCAGAGATCGTCGCGAATGCGTGGGACGCGGACGCTCACACGGTGACGGTCACAATTGACAAAAAGACCGAGACCATCACGATCGAAGATGACGGGCACGGGATGAACCGTGACGGTGTCATTGATCGATTTCTGACCGTTGGTTTCCGTCGCCGCGACGAGCTGGGCCCGACGACGGACGAAGGCCGCCATCCGATGGGCCGTAAGGGTATCGGGAAGCTTTCGATTTTCTCAATAGCGCAGGTAGCAAAGGTCTACACGATCGCCGAAGGCGAGAAGACCGCGTTCCAGATGGATCGCGAAGTGATTAAGGAAGCGATCGCGGGGAAGTCTGAAGGTGCCTACGCGCCGGACGAACTAGCGGACTGGCCAGCCGAATTGACGAAAGGTACCCGGATCGTCCTGAGCGGCCTTTCGAAATCCTTGTCCGCCTTGACGGTCGAGGGCCTCAAGCGACGCGTTGCGCGGCGTTTCTCGATAATCGGCCCAAAGTTCGAGTTCAGCGTCGTAGTGAACGGTGATGCTATCGGACCGGAAGACCGAGGCTATCACAACGTCCTCGAATACATTTGGACCTACGGCGACGCGGACGACTTCGCCAAGTCCTGCAAACATCTGAAACGCCCAGCTCAGAGCCGCTCGTCTGCCGTCGCGGCCGCGCTAAAAGCCCACGGTCTTAAGCTGACAGGGTGGGTGGGAACCGTCGCACTGCCGCAGCAACTCAAAGACGAGGAAGGCGATAACCTCAACAGGATTGCCATCTTCATGCGCGGGAAAATGGCCCAGGAAGACGTACTTGATGACTTTGCCCAGAAGGAAATCTACGCCGATTATGTGATCGGCGAGTTGACCTGCGAACAGCTCGACATCGACGACAGCGGCGATATCGCAACGAGTAGTCGCCAAGCACTCAAACAGGACGATCCCCGGTTTGAAGCCCTTCGCTCGATCATTCTCTCAGAGCTCCGGCACATCGCGGGCGTTTGGAGCGATTGGCGGCGGACGGACGGCACGAAGGTCGCCATGGGGGTGCCAGCAGTCGCCGACTGGTTATCTCATCTTCATGGCGACACGAAAAAGAAGGCCGAGCGGTGGATTGGGCGTCTCAACACCATCCGATCGGGTGATGACGACAAGAAGGAACTCCTAAAGGCGTCAATCCTTGCGTTCGAGACCTATCGCCACAAGGATGAGCTGGACCGCTTAGACAACATAAAAGACGAGAACCTCAGTGAAATTTTGGAGATATTCGAGAGCATCGACGATCTCGAAACCAGCTATTACGGGCAAATTGTCAGCGGCCGCGTTCAGATCATTCGTACGCTGAAGGACAAACTTAAGACCAATGAAAAAGAGCGGGCCCTTCAAAGCTACATCTACAAGCATCTGTGGTTGATCGATCCCGCGTGGGAAAGAGCCAAAGGCACGCAGCACATCGAAACGCTAGTGAAGAACTTCCTGGATAAGGATACCAACGCGCTGAAGGGGCAGGAAGCGAAGGATCGCATCGACATCGGCTACCGTACCACTAGCGGGAAGCATGTAATTGTTGAGCTGAAACGATATTCTGCGTCGGTCGCCGTGGACAAGCTCGCCGCCCAGGTTCGAAAGTACCGAGACGGCGCGAAGGCTATCCTCGACAAAACGCCCTTTAGGGATTACCCGATTGAAATCGTGTGTATTTTGGGTAGGGAGCCGCCCGAGTACCGTACGCCCACGGGCGCGAAGGGGGTCGCAGAAACGTTGCGGGCTGTGAACGCGAGGATAGTCTTCTACGACGAACTGCTCGTGAACGCGGAACAAGCCTACGCTGATTACCTCGCAGAGCACGTGAAAGTGGACAAGCTATGGGGGGTCTTTAAGGCTATTGAAGACTTTGCGCCCCCCACCCCGACCCTTGCGGGCCCAAAGAAGCAGGCCGCCTTACCCGCCCCAAAGTAGCGAAAGCACCTGCTGCTCCGACTGCGAAGCCTCCCCCCACAAACTTAATCCCCCTCCCTCCCACGCCCTTATAATGCCCCGGCGCGCATCAGGCCGTGGAGGGCGATTTCGGACAATTCGGACAATTCGCACTGTGTTTTTTTCGGACCCCGGAGTCCGAAATCCGGCCC
>NZ_PNLV01000002.1 GCF_013823285.1 Brevundimonas sp.
GGCTGCTCGCGCACCACGTCCGGAGGATCGGATTCGCCATCTGGCCCCCAGCCTTCGCTGGGGTGAGCGGTGCAAAGGGGCGAACACGCCACGACTGTTTTCGCTGAACAATTCCGCCGCCGTTGCACTCCAGTTGCACTGTTTTTCACGCCGACAGTCTAACCGAGCACCTTCTTCAGGAACCCCGGCGGCTGGTAGGTGGAGCGGTTCATGACCACCCCGGCGATGCGGCCGCCCACCGCCTCGATCTCGTCGCGCAGGGCGATGGGTTCGGCGGCGCGGGTGGTCTCCGCGGCGACCACCAGAACGGTGGCGTCCACATAGGGGGCCAGGTTGACGGCCATGTCCGAGCGGTCGGCGGACGGGGCGTCCACCACCACGGTCTCGGCGTGCTTGCGCATGGCGTCCCAGTAGGCCGCATCGTGCAGGGCCTCGACCCGCTGGCCGGACTTCAGCACCTCGCCCCGAAACCGGGTGATCCATAGCCGGCCGCCGAGGCAGGGCTGGGCGATCAGCAGCCGGGCGGGCGCCACCGGGCGGCCGTCCTTGGCCGTCAGGCGCGGCGACACGGTGAAGAAGCACGAGCCGTCGGGCGAGGCGTAGGCGGTCTTGCCCAGCTTGCCGAAGCGGTCCGGCTGGGCGCCGACGGCCTCCAGCTGCTGCTGGGCGTTCAGGTCGGCGTCCACCAGCCAGACCGGACGGCGGGCCCGAACGGCGGCCAGGCGGGCGAACTCGCGCGCCACGGCGGAGGTCCCCTCCCCGTGGTTGGCGGCTACGAACTGGATCACGCGGCCGCGATGGCCCGACGCCGGACCCAGCGCCGCCCAAAGTCCCGCCATTTCCGCAGTGAGGTCGACCATCGAATCGTTACGCGCACCTGTTTGGCCGAAGCTATCACAACCCCCGACCGAAATCGGCTTGGTTGGACGCAGTCCAACCAGGCAGATTTCGGTCCAGTTTAAACTGGGAGCCTGATTCACGGCATCGGCGGAAACGCGAAGCGATTCCACCTCAACCGATCAGGCTCTCAGGGGAACACTCAGCGGGCCTTCAGGGGGGCCACCGCCAGCACCGGCAGCTCCAGCGTCCGCCCCGCCGATCCGGGCGTGGTGAAGCCGGGCCGCAGGAAGATGCGGATCAGCCCGACGCACAGGGCCGTGAACCCGGCGAACAGGATCACCAGCAGCATGCCGGGCATGCGCAGGCTCGTCCCCCGCGTGGGCGGCGAGGCGCGTTCCACGATGCGGATGTTGTCCGCCCCGCTCCGGGCCAGGGACGTGGCCGCGCGGCTCTGGCTTTCACGCAGGGCGAACTCGCGGATGTTGCTGGTCAGCATCTCCCGGTCCGCCGACAGGGTGGCGTTGCGGGACTCCAGCTCCGTCAGCCGCGACTGGCGCGCGCGCAGGTCGTTCAGCTGGGCCTCCAGCACCGACCGCCGCCCGATCAGGGAGTCCCGCTCGGCGGTCAGCTGGATCCGCTCGGTGTCCAGCGACACCCAGATGGGGTTCGGCCCCGTCTGCACGTCGCGCGGCCCCACCGCCGTGCCGGTGTTCACGAAGGCCTGCATCTGGGCGATGCGCTCCTCGATGTCCCGCACTGGCTGGGAGTCCGGCTGATAGCGCGCCAGCAGGTTCTCGCGCTCGGTGCGCAGCAGCAGCACCTGGTCCTGGGCCGCCACGTTCAGCTGCTGGTTCAGCACGATCTCGGCGGGAACCGAGCCCAGTTCCAGCCGCAGCCGGGCCAGCCGGTTCGACACCTGGGCGAGCTGGGCGTCCACCGCCAGCCGCTCGGCGAAGACGGTCTGGTAGGACGCCCCCAGGCTGTCGCGGGCCGTGTTGAAGTCGCCGATGTCATTGGTGCGCAGGAAGGCTTCATAGGCGCTGTCCGCGTCCAGCAGTTCATCCTCGAACACCTCGCGCTGCTCCTGCAGGGCCGGCGTCATGCGGTCCTGGAACACCTCGCGGCGATAGATCAGGTACTGATCCAGCAGGCCGTTCAGAACCGCCGCCGCCGTGTCGGCGTCGCGCGCCTCATAGCTCAGCTGGATCACCCCGCTGAGGGGCGCCGTGGACACTTCAAGGTCGCGAATCATGGTGCGCAGCGCGCTCCGCTCCGCCGCCTCGGCGCTGGCCGCCCGGGACGCCGCCCGTTCGCCCAGCACGGTCTCCACACCCACCGCCTGGATCACCCGGCGCTTCAGCTCGCTGCTGTTCAGGATGGCCGCCTCGGCCTGGGCGATCTCGTTGACCTGGGGCACATTGGTGCTGTTCCGCTCGGTCCCCACGGTGGGCTGGTAGACGTACTCCTGCCCCACTGTGGCGACGATCCCGGCCCGGGCCGTGTAGGTCTTGCTGATGGTCGTCAGAATGAGGATGACGCCGAGAATGCAGATGGCCAGGAACACGGCGACCATGACCCACAGTTCGCGGAACAGCAGGGCCGCCAGGTCCAGCAACCCGTATCGCGGGCGGGTCGACAGATAGGCGGACGTGCGCATGAACGGCGAATCCCGGCAAACAGGGTTAACAGACCCACAGTTCGCCGTTCCGCGTTAACCATCGGTTACGATTGCAGGGTCAGCCTGACGCCCGAAGCCGCCGCACGAGTCGTTGATGTCCATGGATCGCCGCCATCTTCTGATCGCCCTGGCCTCCACCGGCGCCCTGGCCGGCTGTTCCGGCGGCGCGGGACTGGGCCGATCGGCGCAGACCCCCGGCTTCCCCGACATCGCCTTCGCCGACTGGAGCGACGCCGAGCCGGAGTATCTGATCTATCCCGGCGACGAACTGGACATCCAGACGCCCACGGCGCCCGAACTGAACCGGGCGGTGCGCGTGGGCCCCGACGGGCGCATCTCCATGCCGCTGATCGGCCAGGTCATGGCGGCGGACCGCTCCCTGCCCGAACTGGAGGCGTCGCTGGCGACGGCCTACGCCAGACAGCTGCGCCATCCTATGGTCGAGGTCACCCTGACCCAGGCCGGGCCGCTGAAAGTGTGGGTGGACGGCGAAGTGCGAACCCCCGGCGTCTACGACATGCCCGGCGACATCGAGGCCTGGCAGGCGATCATCATGGCCGGCGGTTTCCTGCCCACGGGAAGGCGGTCCCAGGTGGCGCTGGTCCGGCGCGGGCCGGGCAATGTGCGCATGATGCGGGTGGTGGACCTGAGCGGACCGCGCACCACAGCCGTGGCCTTGCGCCGGTCCGATATCCTGTACGTGCCCCGCACCACCCTGGCGGAGCTGGCGGTGTTCTTCAGCCAGATCCGCGATTCGCTGCCGGTCAGCTTCAGCTATTCGATCAACGACAGCGTCTACACACGCTTCTAGAGCCTGATCGCGGTTCTATCCGAAACGATCATGCTCTAGGCGGCCAGATTGACCACGCCCTGATCGATCCAGCGGCGCGCGGCGCGCTGGGCTTCGGCCAGATCCTCGCGGTCCATCTCGGCGGACAGTTCCTTGCGATAGGCGCGAGCCTCGATCGAGCCTTTCATGGCGGCCAGATTGAAGATCATGTGGGCGCTGACCCGATCCATGGGCGCACCGCCCTGACCGGTCGAATACATCATGCCCAGGCGGAACAGGGCGTCTCCGTCCATGTCCGGAGTGGGCAGCGGCAGGCCGCTGTCCATGGGGGCTTCACAGTCGTGCGCCAGTTCTTGCGCGATCATCACCGTATCTCCTTGCGAAGGCCTTTCTGGCCTCGTCCTGTGACACGATCAAAGACCGGCGCTATTGAAGTTAAAGTTAACGGCGGAGGGCGCGCAAAATCTTTTGTGTAAAGGAGTCCTGAATACTGAAATGCTGATTCAGGACTCCTCAATCCGGTTGAAAGGTCTTGTTTACCGGGCCCGCTGGCCGAACAGCATCTTTCGCGCCTGCTCGGCCTGTTTTCCCGCCGCGCCGAGATCGCCGCGCAGGTCGTTTCCGACCGCCCTGCCTGCCTGAACCGCCGGCCGGGCGCCGACCCGCTCCATCCAGGCCTTCAGGTGGGGAAAGGCCTCCAGGTCCTGTCCTTGCGGCCCGGGCAGGATCCACGGCCAGATGGCCATGTCGGCGATGGAGTAGTCCCCCGCCACATAGTCCCGATCCGCCAGTCGCGTGTTCAGTACGCCATAGAGCCGGTTGGTCTCGTCGGTGTAGCGACGCACCCCGTAAGCGATCTGACGCTGGTCCTTGATCAGGGCGGGGGCGTACTGGCGGAAGTGATGGGTCTGGCCCGCCATGGGGCCCAGGCCCCCCACCTGCCAGAAAAGCCACTGGTCCACCTCCGCCCGCGCCCGGATGTCCGTCGGATAGAATTGACCGGTCTTGTTCGCCAGATACTGCAGGATCGCGCCGGACTCGAAGATCGACAGCGGCTTGCCGTCCGGCCCCTCGGGATCGACCAGGGCCGGCATGCGGTTGTTGGGACTGATGGCCAGGAACTCGGGCGTGAACTGCTCACCCGCGCCGATGTTCACCGGCTTGACCACATAGGGCAGACCCATCTCTTCAAGAGCGATGGAGACCTTCCAGCCATTGGGCGTGGGCCAGTACCAGAGTTCCAGGGGCTTGGTCATGATGATCCTTTCCAGCGTCACGGTTCGATTTGGGAAGGAGCGTGCGCCCTCGCAACAGGCGCGCGGAATTAACCTGAACCGCTCGTTCAGGGTGAATTCATGTCAAGGGCGAGACCTTGGCGACACAGTTAAACGGCCGCTCGCAAGAAATCCGTCGCGGCCCCTTCGAGAGGATCGCCATGAAAACCCTCGTCAAGGCCGCCGCCGTCGCCATCGGCCTCATCACCGTCTCCGCGCCCCTGGCCGCCGAGGCCCAGTCGCGTCGCGATGGCCGGGAGTGGCGCCAGGACCGTCGTGAGGACCGACGGGATTACCGCCGCGACAACCGTCAGGACCAGCGCGAATGGCGCCGTGACCGTCGCGAGGACCGCCGCGACTGGCGCCGTGATAACCGTCAGGACCGCCGCGACTTCCGTCAGGATCGCCGCGCCGATCGCTGGGAGCGGAGCAATCCCAACTGGTGGCGCGGCCGCCCCGAGTTCCGCGACTATCGCGGCGCCCGCCGGGGGTACTACTACGCCCCCAGCTACGGCTATTACCGGGTCGAGCCGCGGTATTATGGCTATCGCTGGCAGCGTGGCCACTCCCTGCCCTACGCCTATCGCAGCTACCATGTGCGTGACCCCTATTTCTACGGACTGCGGCCGGCGCCGCGGGGGTATCGCTGGGTGCACGCCAATAACGACATCGTCCTGATCGCCCTGGCTACAGGCCTGATCGCGGACATCGTCCTGAACGTTTACTGATCACCTGCCATCATCGAACGTGGAGCCCCGCCACCCGGCGGGGCTTTTTCGTTTCAGAACAGATACAAGGGCGATAGCTGACAACCACGTTCAGTTAAGGTTCATGGCGAACTGCCCAGTCTTCAATCAACGCCGCCACCCTGGCGGGTACGAGGATGAACAGCATGAAACGCTTCATCGTGGCCACGGCGATCGCGTCGCTCGTCGTGCCGATCATGGCCAGCGCGGGCGAAGCCTTCGCCCAGGACCGCCGCCCTGACCGCAACAGCGAAATGACCCGTGAACAGACCCGGCGCCCGGATTCCTCCGGCTCGACCCGCGGCGCAACGCCTCAACGGCAGGAGCGGCAGGAGGCGCGGCAGGAACGCCGCAGTGATCGTCAGGAACGCCGTGCGGACAGACCGGCGCGCCCTGATCGCCCCCAGACCGACCGCACGCCGCCCCCGCCCCAGACCGGCGGCCCCCGCACGGACCGGCGCGAAGACCGGCAAGAGCGCCGTGAGGATCGGCGCGGCGACAGACCGAACCGCCCGGACCGTCCCCAGACCGACCGCAGGCCGACCCCGCCTCAGACCGGCGGCCCGCGCACGGACAGACGAGAAGACCGGCGCGATTGGGACCGGGATCGTCGTCCCAACCCGGACGCCCGGCGCGACGATCGCCGAAATGACCGGTCAGACAGACGCCCGGATCGCCGTGACGACCGCTGGGATCGGCGTGACGACCGGCGCGGCGACCGCTGGGACCGTCGTGATGATCGACGGGACGACCGGCGCGAAGCCCGCCGGGATCGACGGGAATATCGCGAGTTCCGCCAGCGCTGGAACCGCGACCACTGGCGCCGCGACTGGCAGCGCCGTCAGCAGGCCAACTGGTGGCGTCACCACAGCTGGTTCCGCGGTTATTCTGGCCTGAGGGTCGGGTTCTACTACGCGCCCAGCTACGGCTACTATCAGGTCCCGCGCCAACATTGGGGCCGCCGCTGGTCCGAGGGCGACTACCTGCCCAGCGTCTTCTGGCGTTATCAGGTGAATGACTACCGCTTCTACGGCCTGGGTTATCCGCCGGTCGGCACCCGGTGGGTGCACGTGGACAACCACATCTATCTGATCGACCAGCATGACGGCTACATCATCGAGGTGATCTTCGACGCCTGGAACTGGTAGACCCGTTCAGACGAAAAGAGGCCCCGGCGGAGCGATCCACCGGGGCCTTTTTCATTGTGCGAAGGTGTGGGGGCTTACTCGACCCCCAGCCTGGCCTTCAGGATCTCGTTCACGGCCGCCGGATTGGCCTTGCCGCCGGTGGCCTTCATGACCTGGCCGACGAACCAGCCCAGGGCCTGGGGCTTGTCCTTCACGGCCTCGGCCTTGTCGGGATTGGCGGCGATGATGGCGTCGATGGCGGCCTCGATGGCGCCGGTGTCGGTGACCTGTTTCAGGCCGTGTTTCTCCACCACCTCGGACGGGCTCCCCTGCCCGTTCCAGACGTGGTCGAACACTTCCTTGGCGATCTTCGACGAGATGGTCCCGTCCTCGATCAGCGCCACCAGCTCGGCCACATGGGCGGCCGGGACCGGGCTCTGGTCGAAGTCCAGATGGTCGGCGGCCAGCCGGGCCGACAGTTCGTTGGTGACCCAGTTGGAGACCAGCTTGGCGTCGCGCCCCTTCGCCGCCGCCTCGAAATAGTCCGCCTTGGCCTGTTCGGAGATCAGCACCACCGCATCATATTGCGACAGGCCGTACTGGCTCATCAGCCGCTTGCGCTTCTCGTCGGGCAGCTCCGGCAGGGAGGCCTTGATCTCGTCGATCCAGGCCTGCTCGATCTCCAGCGGCAGCAGGTCCGGGTCCGGGAAGTAGCGGTAGTCCATGGCCTCTTCCTTGGAGCGCATGGACCGGGTCTCGCCGGACGCGGGGTCGTACAGGCGGGTCTCCTGATCGATCTTGCCGCCGTCCTCGAGGATCTCGATCTGTCGGCGCGCCTCGTACTGGATGGCCTGGGAGATGAAGCGGAACGAGTTGACGTTCTTGATCTCGCAGCGGGTGCCCAGATGGCTGAAGTCCCCGGTTTCCTTGTATTTGGCGTACTGGCCCTCCCGGCAGACCGACACGTTCACGTCAGCCCGCAGGTTGCCCTTCTCCATGTCCCCGTCGCAGGTGCCCAGATAGATCAGGATGGTCCGGATCTTCTTGACGTAGGCCACCGCCTCCTCAGGACTGCGCAGGTCCGGCCGGGAGACGATCTCCATCAGGGCCGTGCCCGAGCGGTTCAGGTCCACATAGGATTCGGTCGGCGACAGGTCGTGGATCAGCTTGCCGGCGTCCTGCTCCAGATGCAGGCGCTCGATGCCCACATTGAAGAAGGACCCGTCCTCGGCCTCAACCTCCACCACGCCCTCGCCCACGATGGGGTGATACAGCTGGCTGATCTGATAGCCGGTGGGCAGGTCGGGATAGAAATAGTTCTTCCGGTCGAACTGGCTGAACGTATTGATCCGGGCGTTGAGGCCCAGCCCCGTGCGCACCGCCTGCTCCACGCAGAACCGGTTCAGGGTCGGCAGCATGCCGGGGAAGCCGGCGTCCACCAGCGACACCTGCTCGTTCGGCCCGGCTCCGAAGCCGACGGCGGCGCCCGAGAACAGCTTGGCCTTCGACGCCACCTGGGCGTGGATTTCCAGCCCCATGACGATTTCCCACGGGCCGGTCCGGCCCTGGATGAGTTTGGAAGATTCAATCTTGGTGTCGGTCATGGCATCGTATCTAGAGCGGCCGCGTCAGCGGGTGAAGGCGTTTCAGACCTGCGGCGGGGCAAAAGGCGCAATAGGGGAATATTGAGGGCTGCGCCGCCGATCAAAGCAATCAGGCCGGAACCAGCCGTCAGGGCGCCTGCCCATCGACTGTCCAAAACGCCGTCAGGGTAGATGAGCGCGCCTTCAAGCGCTCCGGGCTCTAGCGCCAACCATAGACCCAGACCTGTCCAGACGAGACCAAGAAGCATCACGGCCAAGCCCACCAGCGATAGCAGCGCGAGCGGGATGACAACGATGATCCATCGGCGAGGCGACGGAAGTTCTCCAACGTGTCCCATGGATCTGGCGATGAGCCAGAGGCGCCAACCAATGAGACCGGCAAGCGCTGCCGATACAAGCGCCGTCCCCAACGAAGGCTGATAGGCGCCGTCCGGACTCATGGCTGTGAAGGATGCAACGAAGGCAAGCAGGCAGATCGGCAGAGCGACCCAGTAGATGGCCAGGACCGCACGTTTGAAAAGGCGGCTGGACCTCAAGCTCATGGCGTCTTTCTCGGCACTCTCCGATCAGGAGAAGGTTTCCAAAAGACCCATGGCCAGCCCACGAGCAGCACCGCCGCGATGGCGGTGGCCCCTGCGATCACATCATATGGATAGGGCGTCACGCCGTAGTCGCGCATTACAGCGGCACCCATCAGCGCGGCTCCTGAAAACAGGAACGCACAGATGCCTGCAGCGACCGAAAGGCCTTTTATCCACGGCCTCCACCCAGCCTTAGTCACCACCACTTCTCCGGCCGCGCCACGAACCCGGCGGCCTGCTCCAGCGCGTCGGCCACCCGGAACACCGTCGCCTCGTCCAGCGCCTTGCCGATGACCTGCAGGCCGAGCGGCAGGCCGCCCTTGTCCAGACCGGCGGGGACCGAAATGCCCGGCAGGCCGGCCAGGTTGGCGGTCACCGTGAACACGTCGTTCAGGTACATGGTCAGCGGGTCCACCTGCTTGTCGCCCAAGGCGAAGGCGGCCGACGGCGTGGACGGCGTCAGGATGGCGTCGACCTTGCCCCAGACATCGTCGAAGTCCTGGGCGATGCGGCGGCGCACCTTCAGGGCCCGGACATAATAGGCGTCATAGAATCCGGCCGACAGCACATAGGCGCCGATGGTCAGGCGGCGCTGGACCTCCTTGCCGAAGCCCTCGGCGCGGCTGGTCTCGTACAGGTCGGTCAGAGACTTCGCCTCGCTGGCCCGGTGGCCGAAGCGCATGCCGTCATAGCGGGCCAGGTTCGACGAGGCCTCGGCCGGGGCGATGATGTAATAGGCCGGCAGGGCGTACTTCGTGTGCGGCAGGCTGATCTCGACGATCTCGGCGCCGGCGTCCTTCAGCCAGGCCTTGCCCTGCTCCCACAGCGCCAGCTGTTCGGCGGGCATGCCGTCAACCACATATTCCTTCGGGATCCCGATCCGCAGGCCCTTCACGCCCTTGCCCAGGCTGGCGGTCCAGTCCGGCGTCTCCACGTCCAGGCTGGTGGAGTCCTTGGTGTCGAACGAGCACATGGACCGCAGCAGGATGGCCGCATCCGCCACCGTCTTCGTGATCGGCCCGGCCTGATCCAGCGACGAGGCGAAAGCCACCATGCCGAAGCGGCTGGCGCGGCCGTAGGTGGGCTTGATGCCGACCGTACCGGTGAAGGCCGCGGGCTGGCGGATCGAGCCGCCGGTGTCCGACGCCGTGGCCGCCAGACACAGGTCCGCCGCCACCGCCGAGGCCGAGCCGCCGGACGAGCCGCCCGGCGTCAGGTCGGCGTTGGAGCCGCTGGACTTCCAGGGATTCACTACCGGGCCGAAGGCGCTGGTCTCGTTGGACGAGCCCATGGCGAACTCGTCCATGTTCAGCTTGCCCAGCATCACCGCCCCGTCGCGCCACAGGTTGGCGGTGACGGTGGATTCATAGGGCGGCACGAAGCCCTTCAGCATGTTCGAGCCGGCCGTGGTCTGGACCCCGTCGGTGCAGAACAGGTCCTTGATCCCCAGCGGCGCGCCTTCCAGCGCCCCACCCTCGCCTTTCGCCAGCTTCGCGTCGGACGCCCGCGCCATCGCCAGCGCCTTGTCTCCCGTGATCTGGACATAGGCGTTCAGGGTCGGATTGGCAGCCTCGATGGTCTTGAGGAAGGCGGCGGTGATCTCTTCGGACGAGAAGTCGCGGGCCGTGAGGCCGTCGACGGCGGCCTTGAGGGTCAGTTTCGTCAGGTCGGTCATGGCTTACTCGACCACCTTGGGCACGACGAAGAAGCCGTCGGCGGATTTGGGAGCGTTGGACAGCACCGCATCCACCTTGCCGCCGTCGGTGACCACGTCCTCGCGCAGGCGCAGGGGCTGGCGCACATTGGAGGTCATGGGCTCCACGCCCTCCACGTCCACCTCGTTCAGCTGTTCGATCCACGCGAGGATGCCGTTCAACTCCTGGGCCAGCGGCTCAAGGCGGTCTTCCGGCGTCTTGATGCGGGCGAGGTGGGCGACGCGCCTCACCGTCGCGGCGTCGATGGCCATGCGGCCCTCCAAATCACGAAAGAAGTGAAAGTCACCTCGGGATTAGCCGCCCCTTCGCGGTTGCACAAGCGGCGCGCGCCTGGCCGTCCGCGTCGTCGCACCGGCTGGATTTCGGGGCGGGCCGGACTAAGCTGCCTCCTGCCCCCTGACCATGAGGATCCCGCCATGCCCATCACCGGACCCCAGGCCCGCGCCGCCCGCGTCCTTGTGGAATGGCCGCGCGATCATGTGGCCCGGCTGTCCGGGGTCGAGGCCGAGGCCCTGGCCGCCTTCGAACGGGGCAAGATCGATCCCGGCGACGCTGCACGCGGCGCGATCCAGTCTGCGCTGGAAAGCGGCGGCGCCGTCTTCATCCCGGAAGATGGCCGACAGGGCCTCGGCGTCCGGCTGAAATTCACCAGAAAGGACGCGAAACAGATCAATCGCATGGAAAGCGAAGGCGGTCCCGTCGGCGACGACGACGTCTGACAGCGCCGATCAGCGCGCCGGGGTGACGGTGACCCGGTCCGATACGCCGTCTTCGCCCATGCGGAACTCCACGATGAGGCGGCGATCTTCGGTGACGATGTCGCCGTCCTCGCTCATGCGGCTTTCGCGGGCGTCCAGCACCACGCGGCGACGGCCTTCCTCGGACACGGTCCACTCCTCGAAGTCGCCGATCCGGTAGACGCGCCAGCCTTCGGCGGGACCCGCGAACAGGCCCAGATAGGTGACGAGACCGTTCATGGCCGGATCGCCGCCCGATACGGCGAACAGCTTGGCGTTCTGGTTCTCCATGGGATGGAGCTGCATCACCGAGGCGGCCGACTGCAGGGCGGCGCCCGCCGCGAGCTCGATGATCTCGGGCTCACCCGCAGGCTGGGCGCGGGTGTCGGCGGGCTGGGCCGTTGGCACGGCGGCGGCGACAGGTTCGCGCGTGCGGTCCACCGCGTGTTCTTCCTCGGGCAGACCGTCGCAGGCCGAAATCATCAGGCCCAGAGCCGCCGCAATCGCCAGATTTCTGCTCATCATCCGTCCCTCCGTCAGCCAGTGGAATTCAGTTTCGCCTTTGACACGGCCTTGCGCCAGTCCTACCGCCCGTTTCGTGCCTGTTTTCGATCTTTCAGATCTGTCCGCCGCCTGCCCGCCCGACACCCCTTGGCTGGGGCTGGACCTGGGTGAGAAGACCATCGGCGTGGCCGCGTCCGACGCCACCCGCATGATCGCCAGTCCGCTGGAGCTGATCCGCAAGACGAAGTTCACCGCAGACGCAGAGCGCTTGTTCAAGCTGATGGACCATCGGAAGGTCTCGGCGCTGATCATCGGCCTGCCGGTGAACATGGACGGCAGCGAGGGGGCCCGCGCGCAGTCTGTCCGCGCTTTCGCCCGCAATCTGGAGCGCATCCGCCCGATCAATGTGGCCTTCTGGGACGAGCGGCTGTCCACCTCGGCGGTGGAGCGGTTCCTGATCGAGGATCTGGACCTGAACCGGAAACGGCGCGCCGGGGTGATCGACCGGACCGCCGCCGCCTGGATCCTGCAAGGCGCGCTGGATCGGCTGAGGCCCGCATGAACGCCTTGCTGTCCGGCTTCCTGCCGGTGTTCGCCCTGATCGCCCTGGGCTGGGGTCTGAAGGCCGCCCGCTTCCTGCCCGAGGACGGCTGGCGGCCGGTGGAGCGGCTGACCTATTTCGTCTTCTATCCGGCCTTCCTGATCCCCGGCATCTGGAACGCCGACTTCACCGGCGGCGGTGCGGGCGTTGTGGCGCTTGCGACGCTGGCGGGCGCCATGCTGATGGCCCTGATCACCTTTCTGGCCAAGCCGCTGATCAAGGTGTCCGACGCCGCCTACACCAGCGTATTCCAGGGGGTGATCCGCTGGAACGGCTTCGTCTTCCTGCCGGTCGCCGCGTCCATCTTCGGACAGGAGTCCGTGGGGCTGGCCGCAGTGGCGCTGGGCGCGTTGATCCCCTCCATCAACATCGTCTGCGTGCTGGTGCTGGCCAGATGGGGCGTGGGCCAGGGCGGCGGCTGGCGCATGGTGGGGCGTTCGCTGTGGGTCAATCCGATCATCTGGTCCTGCGTCATCGGCACGGCGCTGAACCTGACCGGCCTGCGCCCGCCGGACGTCCTGATGACGCCCTTCGCCATGCTGGGGGGCGCGGCTATCGTGCTGGGCCTGATGGTGGCGGGGGCGGGGCTAAGCTTCCGCGACGCGGCGGGACGGCCGGTGGTGGTGGGACTGGTCACGGCCGCCAAGCTGCTGGTCCTGCCCCTGATCATGGCCGGGTTCGCCATCGTGCTGGGAGCCGACCGCACGGCGCTGGGCATCGTCCTGCTGGCCGGATCGGCGCCGGGCGCAGCGGCCTCCTATGTGCTGGCGCGCCAGATGGGCGGGGACGCCCCCCTGATGGCGGCGGTGGTGGCCTTCACCACCCTGGGCGCCCTGTTCACCATGCCCCTGATGCTGTTCCTGTTCGGATTCCTGTGACTGGGGCGTCGCAGCGCTGGCGTTCGGCGGGACTCAGCCCTATAGCGAGGCCTCGATGACCCAGGCCGTCACCGATCTTGTCCGTTCACGGCTGACGCCGTTTCCCCGGGCCCATTTCAATTCCGCCGGCGATCTGAATCCCGTGACGCTGACCGCGCTGCTGGATCTGGCCGACGCCTGCGTGGATGTGAACCGTCAGGGGGCCAAGGCGCTGGATCTGATGCGCGGGCGCACGGTGGTCAATCTGTTCTTCGAGAACTCCACCCGCACCTCGGCTTCTTTCGAGATCGCGGCCAAGCGGCTGGGCGCAGACGTGGTCAGCATGAACCCGCGCACCTCCTCGGTAGCCAAGGGCGAGACCCTGATCGATACGGCCATGACCCTGAACGCCATGAAGCCGGACATTCTGGTGGTGCGCCATTCGGCGTCGGGCGCGGCGGAGCTGCTGTCCCAGAAGGTGGGCTGCGCCGTGGTCAACGCCGGCGACGGCCGGCACGAGCACCCCACCCAGGCCCTGCTGGACATGCTGAGCCTGCGCCGCGCCTTCGGCGACGTGGGGGGGCTGACGGTGGCCATCTGCGGCGACGTTGCCCACAGCCGGGTCGCGCGCTCGAACGTGGCCTTGCTGTCCATGATGGGGGTGAGGGTGCGCCTGATCGGCCCCCCAACCCTGGTGCCCGGCGACGCGGACCGCTGGGGCTGCGAGGTGTTTCACGACATGCGCGAGGGGCTGAAGGGCTGCGACGTGGTCATGATGCTGCGCCTGCAGCTGGAGCGCATGGACGGCGCCCTGGCCCCGTCGACCCGCGAATACTACCGCTTCTGGGGCCTCGACGCCGAGAAGCTGGCCTGGGCGGCGCCCGGCGCCAGGGTGATGCACCCCGGCCCCATGAACCGGGGTGTCGAGATCGACTCCGGCGTGGCCGACGACCCCGCCGTCTCCCTGATCCAGGATCAGGTGGAGATGGGCGTGGCGGTGCGCATGGCGGTGCTGGCCTCCCTGTCCGCGCGGCAGGAGGCGGAACGATGAGCGGCCCATCCTCCAAGGCTTTGGCGATCATCAACGCCCGGCTGGTGGACCCGGCGGGCGACTATGACGGCCCCGGCGCGGTGCTGATCCAGGACGGCCGCATCGTCGAGGTCGTCCACGGCGCCGCGACCCGGACCCCGGACGGGGTCGAAATCATCGACGCCGGCGGCATGGTGCTGGCGCCGGGCCTGATCGACATCCGGGTCAAGACTGGCGAGCCGGGCGCCGAGCCCAAGGAGACCCTAAAGTCGGCCAGCCTGTCGGCGGCGGCGGGCGGGGTCACCACCATCGTCATCCAGCCGGACACCGACCCGGCCGTGGACGACCCGGCCATGGTCGATTTCATCCAGCGGCGCGGCGCGGCCCTTAATCTGGTCAATGTGCGCGCGGCCGGCGCCGCCACGCGCGGGCTGGACGGCGAGCGCATGGCCGAAATCGGTCTGATGGCCGAGGCCGGCGCCCTGTACTTCACCGACGGCGACCGCATCATCGCCAACAGCCGCACCCTGCAGCGGGTGATGAGCTACGCCTCCGCCTTCAACGCCCTGATCGCCCACCGCCCGGCGGACCCGTGGCTGTCGGAGGGCGCCTGCGCCACCTCGGGCGAACTGGCCACGCGGCTGGGTCTGTCGGGCGCGCCGGCCATCGCCGAGCGTATCCAGCTGGAGCGCGATCTGGCGCTGGTGGAACAAACCGGCGCCCGGTTCCTGGCCGACCAGATCTCCACCGAGGCGGCGCTGGATTGCCTGGCTCGCGCCCGCGCCAGGGGGCTGGAGGTCGCCGCCAGCGTGTCGATCAACCACCTGTGCTTCAACGAGGTGGACATCGGCGACTACCGCACCTTCTACCGGCTGGACCCGCCCCTGCGCGCCGAGAGTGACCGGCAGGCCATGATTGAGGCGGTGCGCGAAGGGCTGATCGACGTCATCACCTCGGCCCACACCCCGGCCCCGGCCGAGGACAAGCGCCGTCCGTTCAGCGAGGCGGCGCCCGGCGCCGTGGGGCTTGAGACCCTGCTGCCCGCCGCGCTGAGCCTGCACCACGAGGCCGGGCTGGACCTGATCGACATCCTGCGGCCCCTGACCAGCGGCCCGGCCGCCCTGCTGGGGCTGGACGCGGGCGAGCTGCAAGCGGACGCCCCGGCCGATCTGGTGCTGTTCAACCCCAATGCGCCGGTGGTCATCGACGCCGACAAGCTGCGGTCCAAATCCAAGAACTCGCCCTTCGACGGGCGCGTGCTGCAGGGCAAGGTCTTGCTCACCATCGTCGGCGGGCGCATCGTGCACGACGCACGTTAAAGGGGCATTCGAGTGCAGGATCTGGTCGGACCGGCGATGCTGACGCTGGGGCTTACGGCCCTTGGGGGATATCTGCTGGGCTCCATTCCGTTCGGGGTGGTGATCACCCGGGCGGCGGGCGCAGGGGATGTGCGCAACATCGGCTCCGGCAATATCGGCGCGACCAATGTGCTGCGGACCGGCCGCAAGGATCTGGCCCTGGCCACGCTTCTGCTGGACGCGGGCAAGGGCGCGGCTGCCCTGCTGATCGCGCGCTGGCTGTTCGACAATGAGGCGGCGGCGGTCATCGCCGGCGGCGCGGCGTTTCTGGGCCACCTGTTCCCGATCTGGCTGGGCTTCAAGGGCGGCAAGGGCGTGGCCACCTTCTTCGGCCTGATCATCGCCGCCGCCTGGCCGCTGGGCCTGATGGCGGGGGCGACCTGGCTGATCGTCGCCTTCGCCCTGAGATATTCGTCGCTGGCGGCCCTGATCGCCTCGGCCGCCACGCCGCTCTATGCCCTGCTGCCCCTCGCGGTCCTGGGGCTGCCCGTCCCGGCCCCGATCCTGCTTCTGAGCGTGTTCACCGCCGTGCTGATCTGGATCCGGCACCATGAGAACATCGGCCGGCTGATGAAGGGGACGGAGTCCCGTATCGGGTCAAAGGCCAAGTGACCCCCGCGGCGGACGAGGCCGAACGCTTCGCCCGCCTGCGTCTGGCGCGCACCGACCGTGTCGGTCCCGTCGCTTTCTCCCAGTTGATGCAGCAGTTCCGCACCGCGCGGGAGGCGCTGGACGCCCTGCCGGGTCTGGCGCGGCGAGGCGGCGGCGGACACCCTCTGCCGGACGTGGGTCTCATTCAGGCCGAGCTTGCGGCGGGCGAGGCGGCGGGGGCCCGCCTGATGCTGCTGGGCGATCCCGACTACCCCCCGCAGCTGGCCGCGCTGGACCCGCCCCCGCCCCTGCTTTGGACGCGGGGCGACACGACCCTGCTCAACCGCGACAACCTCGCCATCGTCGGCGCGCGCATCGCCTCGGCGGGCGGCCAGCGGATCGCGCGGGGGCTGGCGACGGGCTTGGGTCAGGCTGGCTTCATCGTAACGTCAGGCATGGCGCGGGGCATCGACGGCGCCGCGCACGAAGGCGCCCTGCCGACCGGAACCGTCGCCGTTCTGGGCGGCGGCGTCGACGACATCTATCCGCCCGAGCACGCCGCGCTTTACGAAAGTCTGGCCGACCAGGGCTGCGTCGTCTCGGAAAGCCCCATGGGCGCGAAGGCGCAAGCCCGCGACTTTCCCCGTCGCAACCGCATCATCTCGGGGCTGGCCAGGGGCGTGATCGTGGTCGAGGCCGAACTGCGCTCCGGCTCGCTGATCACCGCGCGGCTGGCGGGCGAACAGGGGCGCGACGTGTTCGCCGTGCCCGGGTCCCCGTTGGACCCACGTTCGAAAGGTCCGAACGAGCTGCTGCGTCAGGGCGCGGTCCTGTGCGAGGGCGTGGACGATGTCCTGAACGCCTTCAACGGCCTGCGCACCCTGCGAGAGCCCGACGTCCCGGCGTGGGAACCTGGCCCGATCGACGCGGACCTGGACCTGATCGAACGCCTGGCTGCCCTGCTCTCGCCCGTCCCCGCCCCGCGCGACGAACTGGCCCGCGCCGCCGGCGCGTCCATTGGCGAAACCAACGCAGCGCTGCTGGAATTATGTCTGGCCGGCCGCGCGGTTCTACTGCCGGGGGGCATGGTCGCCACGGCCTGACCAGAGCAATCAGGGCAAGCGTCAGCCGGCTTGGCGATTGACACCGGCGCCGGACCCCACCACGTTCGCGCTCCCCTCCTCCAGACTGCGACTTCATGAACCTCGTCATCGTCGAAAGCCCGGCCAAGGCCAAAACCATCAACAAATACCTCGGCCCGGACTTCCGTGTGCTGGCCTCCTACGGCCACGTGCGGGACCTGCCGTCCAAGGACGGATCGGTGAAGCCGGACGAAGACTTCGCCATGTCATGGGAGGTCGACGCCAAGGCGTCCAAGCGCCTGAGCGAGATCGCCGAGGCGGCCAAGTCGTCCGACCGCATCATCCTGGCCACCGACCCCGACCGCGAGGGCGAGGCCATCAGCTGGCACGTGCTGGAGATCCTCCAGAAGAAGAAGGCCGTGAAGGACGCGGTCGTCCAGCGCGTCACCTTCAACGCCATCACCAAATCGGCGGTGCTTGAGGCCATGGCCCAGCCCCGCGACATCGACATGGAGCTGGTGGAGGCCTATCTGGCCCGCCGCGCCCTGGACTATCTGGTGGGCTTCACCCTGTCGCCGGTGCTGTGGCGCAAGCTGCCGGGCGCCCGGTCGGCAGGACGTGTGCAGTCCGTCGCCCTTCGCATCGTCGTCGACCGCGAGATGGAGATCGAGCGGTTCAAGGCGCAGGAGTACTGGTCGGTCGAAGCGGACCTGACCGCAGACAGCCCGCCGTTCACCGCCCGTCTGGTCAAGCACGCCGGCAAGCGGGTCCAGCGTCTGGACATCACCGACGAGGCGACGGCCCAGGCCGCCCGCGCCGCCATCGAGGCCGGCGCCTTCACCATCCGCTCGATCGAGAAGAAGCCGGTCAAGCGGAACCCGTCGCCGCCCTTCACCACCTCGACCCTCCAGCAGGAGGCCTCGCGCAAGCTGGGCTTCACCGCCCAGCGCACCATGCAGGCGGCCCAGAAGCTGTATGAAGGCGTGGACGATCAGGGCGGCCTGATCACCTACATGCGGACCGACGGGGTCTATGTGACCCCTGAAGGCATCGCCCAGGCGCGCGAAGTGATCGGCGAACGCTTCGGCCCGGCCTACGTCCCGTCCGAGCCGCGCTACTACAAGACCAAGGCCAAGAACGCCCAGGAAGCGCACGAAGCCATCCGCCCAACCAACATCACCCGCGCGCCGGAGACCCTGCGCCTGGATGGCGATCTGCAGCGGCTCTACGAGCTGATCTGGAAGCGCATGGTCGCCAGCCAGATGGAGCAGGCGCGACTGGACCGCACCACGGTCGACATCGAAACGCCAGACGGCCAGACCGGCCTGCGCGCCACCGGTCAGGTGGTCGCCTTCGACGGCTTCATCGCCGTCTACGAAGAAGGCCGCGACGAGCGCGTCAAGGGCGCCGAGGACGAGGACGATGACGGGGGCCGCCTGCCCGCGCTGAAGGAAGGCGCTGCGGCCACAGCGGAAGCTATCCGGACGGAACAGCATTTCACCGAGCCGCCGCCGCGCTATTCCGAGGCCACCCTGGTCAAGAAGCTGGAGGAGCTGGGCATCGGGCGACCCTCCACCTACGCCTCGATCCTGACCACCCTGCGCGACCGCGAATACGTCCGCATGGACAAGAACCGGTTCTATCCCGAGGACAAGGGACGGCTGGTCACGGCGTTCCTGGAGCAGTTCTTCGCCCGCTGGGTGGAATACGACTTCACCGCCGCGCTGGAGACCCAGCTGGACGAGGTGTCGGCGGGCGAACTGGACTGGAAGCTGCTGCTGCGCCGGTTCTGGGACGACTTCCACGCCGCCACCCAGGCGGCGGGCGAACTGCGCACCACCGCCATCCTCGATCACCTGAACGACGCCTTGGGCCCGCACATCTTCCCGGACAAGGGCGACGGGACCGACCCGCGCGCCTGCCCGTCCTGCGCCGACGGCCGCCTGAGCCTGAAGACCAGCCGTTTCGGCGCCTTCATCGGTTGCTCGAACTATCCGGAATGCCGCTACACCCGCCCCGTCGCCTCGCCGGACGCGGGCGAGAACGGCGAGAATGGCGGCGACCGCGAACTGGGGCTTGATCCCGAGACCAGCCAGCCGGTGCACCTGAAGATCGGCCGCTTCGGTCCCTATGTGGAGACCACCCCGCCGGAGGCCGAGAAGCCCAAACGGTCGTCCCTGCCCAAGGGGTGGTCGCCGGCGTCCGTGGATCTGGAGAAGGCCCTGCGACTGCTGCGCCTGCCGCGCGAGGTCGGGATACACCCCGAGGACGGCAAGCTGATCACCGCCGGTCTGGGCCGCTACGGTCCCTTCGTGGCCCACGACGGCACCTATGCGAACCTGTCCGACATCGAGGAGGTGTTCGATGTGGGCCTGAACCGCGCCGTCGCCCTGCTGGCCGAGAAGCGCGCCAGCCGGGGCGCGGGACGCGGCGGGGCCATGGCGCCGCTGAAGGATCTGGGCGCGCACCCCGAGACGGGTGAGCCGGTGCACGTCATGGCGGGCCGCTACGGTCCCTATGTGAAGTCGGGCAAAATCAACGCCACCCTGCCCAAGGGAACCGCGCCCGAGGACCTGACCATGGAGGCGGCCCTGCCCCTGCTGGCCGCCAAGGCTGGAAGTGCGCCCGCAAAGAAGAAGGCGGCGCCGAAGAAGACCGCAACGAAGAAGGCTCCGGCGAAGAAAACAGCGGCGAAAAAGCCGGCGGCGAAGAAGAAGGCGGCCGCGGACTGACGCTGCGCCTTGCGGCCGTCACACCGACTTGCCACAACCACCGGCATGAGTGACGCCTCTCCCATCGCCGACCGCACCACCGGCCAGGAGGTCCCCTCCTCCCATGCTCGCCCGCTAAAGCTCGACGAGGCGCTGCTGGCTTCGCCCGAGCGGTTCTTCAACCGCGAACTGTCGTGGCTGGCGTTCAACGCACGGGTTCTGGAAGAAGCAGCCAACCCCGCGCACCCCCTGCTGGAGCGGGTGCGGTTCTTGTCCATCTCGGCCAACAACCTGGACGAATTCTACATGGTCCGCGTGGCGGGCCTGAAAGGCCAGGTGCGTCAACGGCTGCGCGTGGTCTCGGCCGACGGTCTCACGCCCGCCGAGACGCTGGAGAGCATCAACACCGCCGCCGGCGCCCTGATGGCCGAACAGCAGGCCCAGTGGCGGGCCCTTTGGCGGGAGTTGAAGGACGCCGGCATCGAGGTGGTCGATCCCGCCAAGATCACCAAGACCGAGCGCGACCGGCTGGAGCCGGAGTTCCTCAATCAGCTGTTCGCCGTCCTGACGCCCCTGGCCATCGACCCGGCGCATCCGTTCCCTTTCCTGCCCAATCTGGGCTTCTCCCTGGCGCTGAAGCTGCGCCGCGAGCGGGACAATCGCATCCTCTACGCTTTGGTCCCCGTGCCGACCCAGGTGCGGCGCTTCTGGGAGCTGGCCACCGACGGTCGCTCGGTGAAGGGACGGCGGCGGTTCGTGACGCTGGAAGCCCTGCTGCTGCTGTTCATCGACCACCTCTTCCCCGGCTGCGAGGTTCTGGAGAAGGGCGTGCTGCGCCTGATCCGGGATTCCGACATCGAGATCGAGGAAGAGGCCGAGGATCTGGTGCTGGAGTTCGAGGAGGCGCTCAAACAGCGCCGCCTGGGTTCAGTGGTGCGGGTCAAGATCGAGGCCTCCATGCCGGAGGACCTCAAGACCTTCATCATCCGCGAGCTGGACGCTGAGCCCCAGGACGTGGTGATGGTGGACGGCATGCTGGGCCTGGCCCAACTGTCCGAGCTCATACCCGGCGACCGGCCCGAGCTGAAATTCCCTCCGTTCGAGCCACGCTACCCTGAGCGGGTCCGCGACCAGGGCGGCGATGTCTTCGCGGCGATCCGCGAGAAGGACATCCTGATCCACCACCCGTTCGAGAGCTTCGACGTGGTGGTCCAGTTCCTGCGTCAGGCCGCCCGCGACCCTAACGTCATCGCCATCAAACAGACCCTGTACCGCACCTCCAAGGACAGCCCCATCGTCGCCGCCCTGATCGAGGCGGCCGAAAACGGCAAGAACGTCACAGCCCTGGTGGAGATCAAGGCGCGCTTCGACGAGGAGGCCAACCTGCGCTGGGCGCGGGCCATGGAGCGGGCGGGCGTCCACGTCGTCTTCGGCTTCGTGGAGTACAAGACACACGCCAAGCTGAGCGTGGTGGTGCGGCGCGAGGCCGACGGGCTGAAGACCTATGTGCACGCGGGCACGGGCAACTATCACCCGGTCACGGCCAAGGTTTACACCGACCTGTCGCTGTTCTCGACCGATCCCGGCATCGGGCGCGACGCGGTCAAGGTGTTCAACTACATCACCGGCTATGCCCAGCCCGGCGAGATGGAGCGCCTGATCGTTTCGCCGCTGCGGATGAAGCTGTCCCTGATCCGCATGATCGAGCAGGAAATGGAGTCTGCGGGGGCCGGCAAGCCCGCCGCCATCTGGGTCAAGATGAACTCCCTGGTGGATCCCGAGATTATCGATACGCTCTACCGCGCCAGTCAGGCCGGGGTCAGCATCGACATGGTCATCCGGGGCATCTGCTGTCTGCGCCCCGGCGTGCCGGGCCTGTCGGAGAACATCCGGGTCAAGTCGATCATCGGCCGCTTCCTTGAGCACAGCCGCATTGTGGCCTTCGCCAACGGCCACGCCCTGCCCAGCGACAAGGCCCGGGTCTACATCTCATCCGCCGACTGGATGACCCGCAATCTGGATCGCCGGGTCGAGGTCATGGCGCCCGTGACCAACGCCACGGTGCACGATCAGGTGCTGGACCAGATCATGGTCGCCAACCTGAAGGACGACGCCCAGAGCTGGGTTCTGGATTCTTCCGGGAACTATCACCGGGTCAAACCCGCTGATCCCGAGCGCCCCTTCTCCGCACACGACTATTTCATCAAGAACCCCAGCCTGTCAGGCCGGGGGCGCAAGGTGAAGGTGCTGCCCAAGGTGATCACGTTTGACCGTCCCTATCGATAGGCCTCCGCCGGGCAAGGTGGATGGACGCGACGGCCGCGACGACGTGGCGGTCATCGACGTGGGCTCCAACTCGGTTCGCCTGGTCCTGTACCGGCTCGAGGGCCGGGCCATCTGGACGGTCTACAACGAGAAGGTTCTGGCGGGTCTGGGACGGGACATCGCCGCCACCGGCCGCCTGTCGCCCGAAGGGGTGAGGATGGCGCTGCCGGCGTTGCGCCGCTTCGCTTCCATCGTCGAGGGGGTGCGCCCGGCCGCCGTTCTGACGGCCGCCACCGCGGCTGTACGAGACGCCGAGGACGGCGAAGAGTTCCGTCAGCGCGTGGCCGCCGAGACCAGCCTTCAGGTGCGTGTCCTGACCGGAGAGGAGGAAGCCCGCTATGCGGCCCTTGGCGTGCTGGCCGGAGCGCCGGACGCCGAAGGGATCGCCGCGGACCTGGGCGGCGCCAGCCTGGAGCTTTGCCGGATCGGGGGCGGCAAGGTCCAGGGCGGGGTGACCCTGCCATTGGGCCCGTTCTCTCTGGCGACGCCTGACGGGTTTGACGCCGATCACGCCCGCGCCATGATTGCAGAACGCCTGAAACCCATGGCCAGGGACTATTCCGGCGCCGTGCTGCACGCGGTGGGCGGCGGCTGGCGCAGCCTGGCCCAGATCCACATGTCCATGATCGATCACCCGCTGCGGATCGTGCACCAGTACGCCATGACGGCCCAGCAGGCTCACGACACCGCCCATCTGGTGGCCCACCAGTCGCCCGCCTCACTGGCGCGCACGCCGGGAGTCTCAAAGCGGCGGGTGGAGACCCTCCCCTACGCCGCCCTCGTGCTGGAGGGGCTTCTGGAGCATGGCGGATTCAAACGGGTGGAGTTTTCGGCCTGGGGTCTGCGCGAGGGCCTGTTGTTCGAAAGCCTGGCGCCGTCGCTGGTGTCCGCCGATCCTCTCTTGGCCAGTTGCGAGGCCATCGGGCTGCGTCAGGGCGTGTCCCCCGGCCTGCCCGGGGCGCTGGAAGGCTGGCTGACGGGCGTCATGGCCGCCCTGCCGACCGCGTTCGGCGAGGAGCGGGACGGCGTCCTGACCGCCGCCGCCTGCCGCCTGGCCGATGTGGGAGCCCGGCTTCATCCGGACCACCGGGTAGAATTGGCGTTCGATCAGGTGCTGCGTGCGCCCGCGCCGGGCCAGACCCATGCCGAGCGGGCCTTCCTGGCAAGCACCATCAACGCCAGATACGGCGGATCGGCCGAGACCCCGGCCCCGCGCGTCGTCGAACGCCTGCTGAATGACGACCAGAGGCTGCGCGCCCGGGCCCTTGGTCTGGCCATGCGGCTGGGCAGCGACATGTCTGTGCGCTCGCCGCAAATCCTGGCCAGCACGGTAGTCAGTCTGAAGGGCGGCGTCCTGCGGCTGAGGGCGACAGCCGATCACGCCGACGCCCTGCTGGGCGAACAGACCCGGCGGCGCGTCAAGGCGCTGGCCGAAACCCTGGGCGCCACATTCGAAATCGGCTGACGGAAGGAAAGGTCATGGCGGTGACAGGCATAGGCGGGCTGTTCTTTCGGTCGAAAGATCCGAAGACGCTGGCCGACTGGTATGTGAAGCATCTCGGCGTGGGCCCCACCGAGGACAATCCCTGGATCTGGCCGCAACAGGCCGGACCGACGGTGTTCGCGCCGTTCAAGGCCGACAGTGACTACTTCCCCGCCGACCGCCAGTGGATGATCAATTTCCGGGTTGACGACCTGGACGGCCTCATCGCCTCGCTGACAGCGGCCGGGATCAAGGTGCTGACCAAGGCGGAATGGGACGCGCCCGAGGTGGGTCGATTCGCCCGCATCCACGACCCCGAGGGCAATCCGATCGAGTTGTGGGAGCCGGCGGCAGAATAGAAGCCGTCAGTTTTCGATCTCGACCACCTCGACCTTGGCCCCGTTCAGGACCAGGGCGATCTCGCCACGCTTGAGCTTGAGCGCGTCCTCGCCGAACAGCTGACGCCGCCAGCCCTTCAGGGCATCCACGTCGGCGTCGTCGCTGAGCGCGATCTTCTCCAGGTCCGAGACATTGGCCAGCAGCTTGGTGGCCACATTGGCCTGTTCCGACTTGGCCTTGAGCAGCACCTTCAGCAGTTCCACCACCGAAGCCGGGGCCGGTTCACGCCCGGCAGGCTTCTGGATCTCCGGCGCGTGCTCCTCGGGGTTTTTCAGAACGTCGCGCAAAACCTCGATCAGATCCTGCCCCAGGCGTGATCCTCCGAATCCCTTGGGCGGGGCGCGAAGACGGCTGAAGGCGTCGACATCGGTGGGGGCCTGGGTGGCGATCTCGTCGATGGCGTCATCCTTGAGGATGCGGCCGCGGGGCTGATCCCGCTCCTGCGCCGCGCGCTCGCGCCAAGCGGCCGTGGCCTGAAACGCGGCCAGATACTTGGCGGAAAACCGCTTGGGTTTCAGGCGCTTCCAGGCGTTCTCGGGACTGGTGTCGTAAAGCGCAGGATCGGTCAGCGCCTGCATTTCCTGGGAGACCCAGTCCAGCCGTCCTTCACGCGCCAGACGGTCGCGCAGACGGGGATACAACGCCGCCAGATGGGTTACGTCCCCAAGAGCATAGGTCAGTTGCGACTCCGACAGGGGACGACGCGCCCAGTCGGTGAAGCGGCTGCCCTTGTCCACGTCCTTCTTGAGCATCTGCCGGACCAGCGAATCATAGGCCACCTGATCCCCGAAGCCCGCAGCCATGCCCGCCACCTGTGTGTCGAACAGGGGGGTGGGCATGGCGCCCAGCTTGTTGAATATCTCCACATCCTGCCGCGCGGCGTGGAAGACCTTGGTGATCGCGGGGTCGCGAAGCAGATCCAGAAACGGCGTCAGGTCCAGGCCCTCCGCCATCGGATCAATGATGCTCGCATTCACCGATGTGGCCGCCTGGATCAGGCAGAGTTTCGGCCAGTAGGTCGTCTCCCGCATGAACTCGGTATCGACGGTGATGAACTCGGAACCGGACAGCTGGTCGCAGAACTGGGCCAGCGCCTCATTTGTGGTGATCGGCGTCATGAGGATGCTATAGCCCGGCGCAAGCCGGTCGTGGCAAGAGCACGATCCACATCCGACACGAATTCGAAGGCCCGCGTGACATGAGCGCATCGAACGACACCCGCCCCAACGGCCTGACCTATGCGCAAGCGGGGGTGGACATCGACGCGGGCGAGCGGCTGGTCCAGGCGATCAAGCCGCTGGCGAAATCCACCGCGCGGCCGGGCGCGGAGCCCTCTCTGGGCGGATTCGGCGCCTTGTTCGATCTGAAGGCTGCCGGATTCGTGGATCCCCTGATCGTCACGACCACCGACGGCGTGGGCACCAAGCTGAAAATCGCCATCGAGACCGGCCTGCACAGCGGCGTCGGCGTCGATCTGGTGGCCATGTGCGTCAACGACCTGCTGGCCCAGGGCGCCGAACCCCTGCTGTTCCTGGACTATTTCGCCACCGGCAAGCTGGACGTGGAGGCCGCAACCCAGGTGGTGGCTGGCATCGCCGAGGGCTGTCGTCAGGCCGGCTGCGCCCTCGTGGGTGGCGAGACGGCCGAGATGCCGGGCATGTACGGCGACGGCGACTACGATCTGGCGGGCTTCTCCATGGGCGCCGTGGAGCGGGGGCAGGTGCTGCCGCGGCTCGATCTGCAGAACACCGGCGACGTGATCATCGGCCTGGCCTCTTCGGGCCCGCACTCCAACGGCTATTCGCTGGTCCGCAAGGTGGTGGAGAAATCTGGCCTGAAGTGGAGCGACGAGGCGCCCTTCTCGCCGGGGCACACCCTTGCCGAGGCCCTGATGGCCCCCACGCGCATCTATGTGAAATCCATCGTGCCGCTGATGAAGGCCGGGCTGATCAAGGGCGGCGCCCACATCACCGGCGGCGGCCTGATCGAGAACCCGCCCCGCTGCATCGCCGAAGGGCTGAAAGCCTCGTTCGATTGGGACGCCTGGCCCCTGCCCCATGTGTTCCAGTGGCTGGCCGAGACCGGCGGGATCAGCGACCACGAGATGCGCCGCACCTTCAACTGCGGCGTGGGGTTCATTCTGATCGTCAGCCCCGAAAACGCCGAGCCCGTTCTGGCCTCGCTGCTGAACGCGGGCGAAGCCGCCTTTGTCTGCGGCCAGCTGGAAGCGGCCTGACCCCGGCATGTCCGGCCATGGTCACGATCATTCACCGCCGCCTGCGAAAGACGGCAAGACCCGCGTCGCCATCCTGATCTCGGGCGCCGGGTCCAACATGGCCGCGATCATTGAGGCGGCGAAAGCGGCGGACTATCCGGCCGAGATCGCAGTGGTCATCTCGAACAACCCCGATGCGCGAGGGCTGGCGCTGGCCCGGGCCGCAGGGATCGAGGCCCTGGCCATCGACCATCGCCCGTTCGGAAAGGTCCGCCACGCCCACGAACTGGCCATCGACGCGGCCCTGCGCCTGCGCGGGGTCGAGGTGGTGGTGCTGGCCGGCTATATGCGCATCCTGACCGCCTTTCTGGTGCGCGCCTGGGAGGGGCGGATGCTGAACATCCACCCCAGCCTGTTGCCGAAGTATCCCGGGCTGGACACCCACGCCCGTGCCATCGCATCGGAGGACGCCGAGGCGGGCTGCACCGTGCATCTGGTGACCGAGGGGGTGGACGAGGGGCCGGTGCTGGGTCAGGCCCGTGTAGCGGTTGAAGCAGGAGACACGGCCGAGACCCTGGCCGCGCGAGTCCGCATGGCGGAACACCGTCTTTACCCGGAGGCCCTGGCTGCCTTCATCCGGCAAAGAAAAACGGCGTCGGTCTAAACCAACGCCGTTTCCTTCTGAAGATGTATCCGAAAGTCAGTCGGGACGGGTCGCCGCTCCGGCCGCGCCGCCGATCACGGCCCCGGCGACAGTAGAGGTTGTGTCACCGCCAATAGCCTGACCGGCCGCAGCGCCTGCGATGGCGCCGGTGGCTGCGCGCTGCTCCATCGTCGTGCCGCAAGCGGCCAGAAGCGCCACGGCGCCCGCGACGGGAATGAATTTGATGATCGTCTTCATGGCCTGTTCTCCGTGAGAGAGGCCAGAAAAACGATCCCCCGACGCGGCGGTTCCCCGAAAACCGGCGATCAGCCGACGATGTCGGCGTCCGTGAAGAACTGGGCGATCTCGAGCGCGGCGTTCTCCTGGCTGTCCGAACCGTGCACCGAGTTCTCGCCGACGCTCTCGGCGTACAGGGCGCGGATGGTGCCGGGGGCGGCGTCCTTGGGGTTCGTGGCGCCCATGACTTCGCGGTAGCGGGCCACGGCGTTCTCGCCCTCCAGAACCTGCACCACCACCGGCGCGGAGGTCATGAACTCCACCAGTTCGCCGTAGAACGGGCGTTCCGCGTGGACTTCATAGAATTTCCTGGCCTGGTCTTCGGTCATCTGGATGCGGCGCTGGGCGACGATGCGCAGGCCCGCGTCCTCGATCACGGCGTTGACCTTGCCGGTCAGATTGCGACGGGTGGCGTCCGGCTTGATGATCGAGAAGGTGCGTTCGGTCATGGGAGTGACTTCTTGGGTTTGGTGGTTTGAGGGTCGCGGGCTTATAGACGCGCCGCTGCCGGTTTCCAACTGGAAGCGTTTTCCTTTTTGGCCCTGTCGCCCGGCGCGTCGCGCCTCGCTGTTTGAGGGCGTCGCCGTTTGCCGCTCCACCCCCCTCCTGACTGATTGTTCGCCTGCCATGCTCCAGATCACCGACCTGACCTTCAACGCCTGGGGCCGCAAATTCCTTGAGGACGCCTCCGTCTCCCTGCCGCCCGGCGCAAAGGTCGGGCTGGTGGGCCGCAACGGCATCGGCAAATCGACCCTGTTCAAGCTGATCCTCGGCGAACTGGCCGCCGGCGGCGACGAGATCAGCCTGCCCAAAACCGCTCGCATCGGCTCGGTCGACCAGGAACACCCCGCCACCCCTGTCAGCGTGCTCGAGACCATCCTCGAGGCCGACGAGGAGCGCCACACCCTGCTGGGCCGCCTCGAGACCGCGGAGCCCGAGGAGATGGGCGAGATCTGGACTCGCTTGATCGAGATCGACGCGGACGCCGCCCCCGCCCGCGCCGCGGAAATCCTCGCCGGTCTCGGGTTCGATCACGAAAACCAGCAGCGCCCGATGTCGGAATTCTCCGGCGGCTGGCGCATGCGCGTGGCCCTCGCCGCCGCCCTGTTTGCCGAGCCGGACATGCTGCTGCTCGACGAACCGACCAACTATCTCGATCTGGAAGGCGCGCTGTGGCTGGAGGCGCGGCTGAAGAAATACCCGCACACCGCCCTCATCATCTCCCACGACCGCGAGATGCTGAACGAGGTCTGCACCCACATCCTGCACCTGGCGAACCACACCCTGACGCTCTACACGGGCAACTACGACCAGTTCGAACAGGCCCGCGCCGAAAAGGCCCGCCTGCAGATGTCGGCCAAGGCCAAGCAGGACGCCGAGCGCGCCCACCTCCAGGCCTTTGTCGACCGCTTCAAGGCCAAGGCCTCCAAGGCCGCCCAGGCCCAGTCGCGGATGAAGCGCCTGGCCAAGATGCAGCCGGTCGCCACCACCATCGAGGAGCGGGTCGCCCCCTTCATCCTGCCGTCGCCGCCGCGCCCCCTGGCGCCGCCGCTGATCCGGCTGGAGCGGGCCAATGTCGGCTATGAGCCGGGCAAGCCGATCCTGCGCAATCTCAATCTGCGCATGGATCTGGACGACCGCATCGGCCTGCTGGGCGTCAACGGCGCGGGCAAGTCGACCTTCGCCAAGATGATCGCCGGGGCGCTGAACGTCTCCGAAGGCGAGCTGCACCGCGACCGCAAGATGCGCGTCGGCTGGTTCCACCAGCACCAGATCGAGGCCATGGACCCGACCGACACGCCGCTGGAGATCATCCGCCGCGCCATGCCCGACGCGCCCGAGAGCAGCCGCCGCTCCAAGCTGGCGCAATGGGGTCTGGGCTATGAGAAGCAGGAAACCACCGTCGCCAGCCTGTCGGGCGGCGAGCGCGCCCGCCTGCTGCTCAACCAGGTGGCGATGGATGCGCCGCACATCCTGATCCTCGACGAACCCACCAACCACCTCGACATCGACAGCCGCCGGGCCCTGCTCGACGCGCTGAACGACTATTCCGGCGCCGTCATCCTGATCACCCACGATCGCTCGCTGATGGAGATGGTCGCCGACCGCCTGTGGCTGGCGGCCGACGGTACGGTCAAGCCGTGGGACGGCGACATGGACGACTACGCCAAATTCGTTCTGGACAGGGCCAGACAGTCCGCCGTCAAGCCGAGTCAGATCAAGAACGAGACTTCGGACGCCGCGCCATCCTCGAACAACAAGGGCAAAAGGAACGACAAGAAATCAGGCCCCTCCCCCTCAACCCTGCGCCACGCGGTCAAGAAGGCCGAGGAGCGGATGAGCCAGCTGACCACTGATATCTCCCGTCTCGACGACGAGATGGCGAATGCCTCCGTGAGCAATCCCAAGGCGCTGGAAGGTCTGACCCGCGCCCGGGCGAAAGCGCAGGCGGACCTCGACGCCGCCGAGGCCGAATGGTTGCGGGCCGAAGAGGCGCTGGCTGAGGCGACCGCATGAAACCCGTGGACCTGTCTCGAGAAGCACGAAAGGCAGCGGCCGCGCGGCTGCAGACCTGGCTGAAGGATGAGCTGGATCACGAGATCGGCGGCCTTCAGGCCGAGAGCCTGCTGGACGAACTGGCTGCGGAACTCGGGCCGCTCTTCTACAATCGGGGCGTCGCTGACGCTCGCGCGGTGGTCGCCGCGCGGGCCGAGGACCTGGACGAAGCCCTTTACAGCCTGGAGCGTCAAACCAGTCTGCGTTAGCCGCAACTGACGTTCAATGACGCCGGTTTCCTGATCGAAGAACAGGTTGAGGCGGTCTTCCTGATAGTCATGCGTCACCGCGCAGGTCGTGCAGGCCATCCGGACATTGGAGTTCTGGGGAAAGGTCACGGCGCCGTGGTGCGACCCGATGAGCGAACGCGCGCCCTCGGCGTCGCAGCGCCAAGCCATGCCTGCCCCTTCATCAAATCCGGAGCCCGGCGTTTCGGGCGGGGAGTCGGTCTGCGGCGCGCACGCGGCGATCACCGCAACCGCGCCGGCCAAAACCGACGAAGACATCAGCCGCATTTCACTTCCCTCACCACGCCCGACTGCTGATCATAAAGGATATTCAGGCGATCAGGGCGATAGTCCATGGTCACCGGGCAACTGGTGCAGGTGACCCGCCATGTGGCCCCGGCCGGCGCCGGGGGTATCTGACTGCGGTTCTGGCCGATCAGGTTCCGATACTCGCTGGCGCGGCACTGGTTCTCCACCGGCGGCGGCACGCCGGGGCCGCCTTCATGGGGCGGCAGGGCGGTGCAGGCGCCCAGGGTGGCGGCCCCCGCGAGGGTCAGGCTGGCGACAATGGCGGTCTTCATGGAATGGCCTTTCGGGTTAGCCGCAACGAACTTCTTCAACGATCCCGGTTTCCTGATCAAAGAAGATGTTCAGACGGTAAGGCGAATAATCCTCGGTTATCGGACAGGTGGTGCACGTCACTCGCCGGTTGATCACATCCACAGGAACGGGAATCGCGGTGCGAGGTTGCCCGACGATGTTCTGCAACTCAGCCGCCCGGCAGAGGTCGCCGTCCATCTGCGGCATGCGTGTGCCGATAGGCTGGGTCGCCGCGGCGTAGTCAATCACCTCGCTCGCGGGCGTTGACGCGGCGGACGTCTGGATTGGAGCGACAGGGGGCGGGGCGGACGAACAGGACGCCGCCACAAGCGCCACTGCACCCATCCATGTCAGGCCGCCTTTTCCCATTTTCCCTGCTCCGTCTGCTTCCAGTAGGCCAGGTTCGCCCCGGCCTCTTTCAAGGTCTTCCAACGCCCCCGCGCATGCTGGAGCGATTCCTCGTCCCGCCCGTCGAAGATGATGAAACACCGCTCGAACGGTTCGGATGCATCCATGTCTGAGCGGTCGACGATGAACAGGGCCTGAGCGCCGTTGCCGTTCGCCGCATCGGAAGTCAGCAGGATGGGCTGGCGATCGGCGTGAGGATGGTCGGCGCGGCCGTGGGCGAGGAAAGCGTCTTCCCGCCACGCCCACAGCCGCTCGTCCAGAGTCTCCATCAGGCCGGGATCGCTCACGCGGACCAGCGCCCGCCAGCCCCTCTGCAGGGTCCGGTCCAGCAGTTCCGGCAGCACCTGATCGAGCGTCGAGCGCTCCAGGTGATAGAACCAGATTTCGCCGGACCCCGCCTCGCTCACGTCAGGATTCGTATGAATCCGCGACCATGCGGTCCAGCAGGCGCACGCCGAAGCCGACTCCGCCGTCCGGCACCATCGGGTTCTTGGAGTCCTTCACCCAGGCGGTGGGCGCGATATCGATGTGAGCCCAGGGCGTCTTGTTGACGTGGCGCTGCAGGTACAGGGCCGCCGTGATCGAGCCGCCAGCGCGGCCGTTGCCCACATTGCGCATGTCAGCGATCTGGCTGTCCACGTGGCGGTCGTAACGGTCCGGCAGCGGCATGCGCCACACCGGCTCGTCCACCTTGGGGCTGGCGGCGAGGATGGCGTCGGCGACCGCGTCGTCGTTGGCGAAGACACCCGCATATTCGTTGCCCAAAGCCACGATCATGGCCCCGGTCAGGGTGGCCAGATCGATCATGAACTTCGGCTTGAACGTCTCCTGCACGTACCAGAGGCAGTCACCCAGCACGAGGCGACCCTCGGCGTCGGTGTTGATCACCTCCACCGTCTGTCCCGACAGGGACTTGACCACATCGCCGGGGCGCTGGGCCTTGCCATCGGGCATGTTTTCAACGAGCCCGATGACGCCGATGACATTGGCCTTGGCCTTGCGTCCGGCCAGCGCCTGCATCAGGCCCGCCACCGCGGCGGCGCCGCCCATGTCCCACTTCATCTCCTCCATGCCGTCAGCGGGCTTGAGCGAGATGCCGCCGGTGTCGAAACAGACGCCCTTGCCGATAAAGGCCAGCGGTTGGTCGCCCGGCTTGCCGCCATTCCACTTCATGATGGCCACGTGGCTTTCGCGCTCGCTGCCCTCACCCACGGCCAGAAGGGTGCGCATGCCGATCTTTTCCAGCTCGGCTTCGCCCAGGATCTCGACCTCGAGACCCAGCTTCTCCAGGTCCTTGACCCGGCGCGCGAACTCGGCGGGATAGAGGACATTCGCCGGCTCGCTGACCAGATCGCGGGCGAAAATGACGCCGTCGGCCACCGCCGACAGGGGCTGGAATGCGGCTTTGGCCGCCTTGGGATCGGCGGCGACCACGCGAACCGTCTGGATGGACGGAATCTTCTCGGGCTTCAGGGTTGTGCGATACTTGTCGAACCGATAGGCGCCCAGCACGACGCCGAAGGCTGCGCGCGCGGCCTGTTCTGCGGACAGATGCTTCAGGTCCAGCGTCAGGGCTTCGGCGCCTGACATCTTCACGGCGCTATAGGCTTGGGCGGCGGCCTTCTCGATGGCTTGGTCGTCCAGCTTGGCCTTGTCGCCCGCTCCCACCAGCAGCACCTGTTCAGCGTCCACGCCGGTGGGCGCGGCGACGGCCAGGTGGCTGAGCGCGCCGCCCGTGAAGCGGCTGGCCTTCATGGCGCGGGTCAGGGCGCCCGAGGCGGCGGCGTCGTATCCCGCCGTCTCGCCCGAGAAGACGCGGCCCTCGTGCACGAGAAGCGCGAGGATCTCGGCGACGCCGGCGTCGGCGACGAATTCTACTTTCATGGAAACGAACTCCTGGCCGGGTTCCAGTCCCGGTCTTGGGATAAGCGAACACGCACCGGCTGAGCTTCCCGGCGCGCAAGGATGATGTATTACATGCCCCCCAAACCGCCGGGCCGCAACCGGCGCCGACGCCGCAAATGAACCTTATCAGCCGCTACCTCTTCCGTCAGATCGCCCTGCCCGTCGCGGCGGCGTGCGGGGCACTGTGTGGAATCGGCGTGCTGAGCCAGAGCCTCAACCAGCTCGAAGTGATCGTGGAACGGGGCCAGAGCGCGTGGATCATGCTCAAGCTGACCGCCCTGGCCACGCCCCAACTCCTGGCCGTCATCCTGCCCATCGGCGTGCTGGTAGGGGGGCTGATGGCCCTCACCCGTCTCCAAAGAGAACAGGAGTTGACCGCCTGTTTCGCTGGCGGGGTGACGCGCTGGCGCGTGGTCGCACCCGGCATGAGGCTGGCGGTCCTCGTCACCCTGCTCAGCATGTTCGTGTCCCTCTACATCCAGCCCGCCGCCCAACGCGAGGCGCGCGAGACGGCGTTCGCCATACGCACCGACCTGGCGTCGCTGCTGGTCCAGGAGGGACAGTTCGTTCAGGCGGGCGGCGGATTGACGGTCTACGTCCAGCAAATCGAGCAGAGCGGCCTGATCCGGAATCTGTTCGTCCACATCCAGGATGGAGACAAGGTCACCACCTGGGACGCCACGACCGCTCGATTCACCCGTATAGACGGTGCGCCGGCGCTGCTGATGGGGCCTGGTTCGATGCAGCAGTTCTCTGATCGAGGGGTCCTGAATTTTCTCTCTTTCGATGAATACGCCTTCGATCTGACGCCCTTCACGGGAACCGAAGAGGTCATCGCCTTCCGGGAATCGGATCTGTGGCTGGCGGAGCTGATGCGCCCCAGCGCCGACATGCTGGAGCGGACGGGCAGCCGGGAGGAGCTTCTGGCCGAAGCGCACGCACGCATCACCTCCCCCCTGTACGCCCTTACAGCCATGGCTCTGGCCCTCGCCGCCGTACTTGGCGGGCAGTTCCGGCGCACGGGTTATGGAGGGCGCGTTGCGGCGGCTGCAGCGGCCTTCCTCGTCGCGCGCGTCGCCGGATACGGCGTGGTCGCCGCCAGCGCCTGGAATGTGTGGCTGGCGCCCCTGCAGTATCTGATACCTCTGGGCGTCACAGTCCTGGCGCTGCGCATGGTGTTTCGTCAGTCCAGCCCAGTCGCCAATGTTCGGCGGGCCCTGGGGGCCCTGCCGCGTCCTCGCCCCGCTGGAGCCGCGTCATGACCGGCGGCTACACCTTCACCCGCATCGAGCGCTATGTCCTGTTCCAGGTCCTGAAGGCCCTGGGCGTTTCGCTTGCGGTGATCGCGGGCCTCGTCCTGTTAATCGATTTCGTTGAGGTGTCCCGCTCCGTCGGTCGTTACGCCGATCTGGGCGCCGCGCGCCTGTTCGGCCTGACCATGATGAAGTCTCCGGCGGTGATCCTTCAACTTCTGCCTTTCGTGTTCCTGTTCGGCACTCTGGCCGCCTTCGTGGGCCTGAATCGCCGCAGTGAACTGGTGGCCATGCGCGCCGCAGGCGTTTCAGCCTGGAGATTCGTGTTTCCCGCGGGCGTGGCGGCGCTCATTATCGGGGTGACCACTGTGACGATCCTTCATCCCCTGGCCGCGTCTCTGGACGGGAGTTACGAGCGTGAACGCGCCAGAATCCGGGGCGGGACAGGAGGCGCGGAGCAATCCGCCATCTGGTTGCGGGAAGGCGACGACAACCGACAGATCGTCATACGGGCCGACAGTCGAAATCGCGCGACGGGCCGGCTGAACGACGTGTCCTTCTTCATCTACACTGTGGGGCAGGACGGGGCCCGGAGCTTCTCGGAACGGATCGACGCCGCCACGGCCACCCTGTCGTCGGGCAGTTGGCGGCTGACCGATGCACGGGGCGCCTCTGTGGGTCAGCAGGCGCGGCCCTACGCCTCCCTGGACCTGCCCTCGAGCATTGCGGATGACGACGCCTTCAACCAGTTCGCCGACCCGGACTCCACACCCTTCTGGTCGCTTCCGCCCCAGATCGCGCGAATTGAGGCTGCAGGGTTCTCGGCCACCGAACACCGCCTGAAGTTCCAGCAGTTGCTGGCCACGCCCCTGATGTTAGCCGCCATGTCGATCCTGGCGGCGGCCTTCTCACTGCGGTTGATGCGGCTCGGCGATCTGGCCCGCATGAGCGCCGCGGCGGTGATCCTCGGTTTCGCCTTCTTTTTCATCAATCAGTTCACGGCGGCTCTGGGCGCGGCCGAGGCGATTCCGCCTTTTCTCGCCGCCTGGCTCCCGCCCATACTGACGGCCCTGTCCGCCTTCACCTTGCTCTTCTATACCGAAGACGGGTAACCGGACGACGGAACCGGAAAGCCGCGTCGTTTCGGCCGGGAGCAAGACTTGGTAAGCATGCCGCATGCTTGGCGTTTGAACAGCGGATCGACCATGCGTCGACGCCTGCTCACAGGTGCGGCTGTCGTGCTGCTCGGACCCGGCGCCGCCCTGGCCCAGCAACCGCCATCCGACCGCCTTCCTGACGGCGCCCTCTACATCGAGGCGGAGGACGTCATTCGCGACGGCGACACCGGCGAGGTAGCGGCGCGGGGCGGAAATGAGCGCGTCCTGGCCCGGTTCGAAGGCCGCAATCTTCGCGGCCGGGAGGTCACCTACAATCTCAACACCGGCGTCGCGACGGCGTTGGGCGATGTCGAACTGATCGACGTCGACGGCACGGTGGTGACCGCCGATCTGCTGGAGATGAACGAGAATTTGCAGACCGGGGTGGCGGTGAATCTGGCTGTGCGCAGTGTCGACGGCAGCCACCTGATGGCTGCCACGGCCGTCCGGCGATCGCAGGCCGTCAACGAGCTGAATTACGCTCTGTTCACCCCCTGCCCCATCTGCGACGACGACGGCCGCCGCAAGGAGCCGACCTGGTCCATCCAGGCGCAGAAGGTGGTGCAGGACGAGAGCCTGCGCGCCATTCTGTACCAGAACGCCCTGTTCCGCGTAGGCGGTGTGCCGGTGCTGTGGCTGCCCTTCTTCGCGCATCCAGACCCGACGGTGGAGCGGGCCTCGGGCTTTCTGGTCCCCCGCATCGAGTACGACGAGGCGCGGGGGCTTTCCTACGAGCAACCTTACCTGATCGTCGTGTCGCCGTCGGAGGACTGGGTCATCAGCCCCCAGTTCAACACCGAGGTGAATCCGTTCCTGAACCTGCAGTGGCGCCGACATTTCGGCGACGGGATTGTCGAGGCCCGGGCAGGCTACACATATGCGGACATTCCCGGGGTCGAGGATCAGGACCATCGCGGCTATCTGCTGGCCCATGGAGCCTTCAATCCGGACGGGCCATGGCGCTGGGGTTTCACCGCAGAGCGTGCGTCAGACAAGACGCTGTTCGACCGCTACGGAACGGAAGACCCCTACCAGGACAACGGCCTCTATTACGGTGACCGCCGCCGCCTGATCTCGCAGCTCTACGCCGAACACCAGACGGAACGATCCTACCTGTCAGCGGCAGCCTTCACCATTCAGAGTCTGCGTGTCCTGGAGGTCGATCGGGCTAACCCGGCCAACAACGTCTTCGAACGCGACGGCGTCACTCCGGTCGCGGCCCCCGTGATCGAGGCCATGTGGGAGCCGCGTCAGGGCATCCTGGGCGGACGGCTTCGCCTGAGCGGGAACGCAGCGGTGCTGATTCGCGAAAACTATGTGGGTGCGCCTGTCCTGGCGCCGGATCAGGTTCCCTCAGCTGATCCTTCCGACCCGGATTTCTCCGGCTATCCGGGCGTGGACAGCGCGCGGATTGTGCTGAGCGCGGACTGGCGTCGCGTATTGACGTCTCCCATCGGACTGAGATGGGAGCCTTTCGTGAATCTGCGCGGCGACGCCTATGCGGTGGACGATCTGCCCTCAACCGGCGATGACGCTGTGACGACGACACGGGTCAGAGCCACCGCAGGTCTCGATGTCAGCTATCCGCTGATCCGAAGGTTCGAAAACGGAGCGGATCTGGTTCTGGAGCCGCTGGCCCAGATTTCGATCTCCAATCGCGCCGACCTCGATCCCCGCCTGCCCAACGAGGACAGTCAGGTGACGGATCTGGATGAGACCTCCCTGTTCGCTATCGACCGTTTCACCGGCCACGATCTCTATGAAGGCGGGCTGCGCCTTGTGGCGGGCGGCCGAGCCAGTCTGCGCTGGGACAATGATCGTTCGGCCAGCATCTTCCTCGGACGGGGCTGGCGGGACGAACGGGAGGATCGTTACCTGGTGCCCACCGGCGACGGAACCGGAAGCCTCTTCGACCCCTCGGGTCTGGCGGATCGGGCCTCGGACTGGGTCGTCTCTGCGACGTTCTCGCCCGGATCTCAGATCCGGGGCTGGGCCCACGCCCAGATCGACGACGGCGGCGAGGTGCGCCGGGCGGAAATCATGGTGGACGGTTCATGGGGCGCGCGGAACCTGGCCACGGTCAGCTATATCGTCGACCGTTCAAACCCCGTCGATGTCGATCCCACCCTCCCCCTGGCCACCCGAACCTACCGGAACTACGAGTTCGTTCAGTTCAGCGGCCAGCAGTTCGTCAGCGGCAACTGGGGTGTGGCCAGCCGCGGCATCATGGATCTTCAGGAGGACCGGTTCACCCGGGGCGAAGTCGGTCTCCTGTTCGAGGATGACTGCATCCGCTTCGAGATCGGATACCGCCGGGACAACACGCGTGTTGACCCATCCGGACCCCGCACCGGGGCCTATGTGCGCCTAACCCTCGCCACATTGGGCGGTACAGGTTATCAACGCGATGACATGTGGTGATCGGACGTCCGTCCGAACCATGATATGGGCGCCATTCATCGGTACGCTCCGCCGAAATGAGCGCTGAGCGGATCCAGGGACAAAGACGAAACATGCTTTTCAAGCGTTACACGGCGGGGGTCGCGGTCGCGGCCATGTTGGCTTCTGCGGCGCCGGGCCAGTTGGCTGTGGCCCAGACCGCGCCGGATACGCCCGTGGCCGGCCAGGTGGACCCTTCCGCAGAGCAGGCCCCGCAACGCCCGGCCCCGGCTGCGGATTTTGATCTGGCCGAAGGGCTTGTTGTGCTCGTCAATGATGTGCCGATCACCAGCTATGAGCTTCGTCAGCGCATGCTGTTGCTCATCGCCATGACCCAGGTTCAGCCTACCGCCGAAAACCTGCCGGCCATTCAGCAGCAGGCCCTGAACACTCTTATCGACGAGAAGCTGCAACGACAGGAGTTGGCGCGTTACGAGGTCAACATTCCCGATGAGGATGTGGACGCCGAACTCGCAATGATCGCCCAGTCAGTGGGCATCACGTCCGAGGCGTACCTTGCTTATCTGGCGGACGGGGGTGTCCGTCCCGAGACAGTTCGGGAGGAGATGCGCGTCCGCATCGGATGGGAGGCCCTCGTGCGGGGCCGGTTTGGTCCCCGCGCCCGTGTCGGTCGGAACCAGGTCGACCAGACCATTCAGCGTATCTCGGCCGCCGCCAGCCGTCCCCAGTATCTGGTCGGCGAAATCTTCCTCGACGCATCGCGCGTCGGCGGCCAGCAGGCGGCCATGAACGGCGCCAACCAGCTGGTGCAGCAGATCATTCAGGGAGCGCCCTTTATGGCTGTGGCCCGCCAGTTCTCGGCCGCCCCGTCGGCCGCCAGCGGCGGCGACGCCGGCTGGCTGATCCAGGGAGAAGTGCCCCCGGGCCTGCAAACCGCCCTGGACAACATGGAAGCCGGTCAGCTCTCGCGGCCCATACCGGTCGAAGGCGGGGTCTACATCATCTACCTGCGCGACAAGCGTGACGGCTCGTCCACCAGTCTGGTGAACCTCCGTCAAGTGATGATCGAGGCGGACCCGGACGCTTCCGACGAGGTCATCGCCGCCGCCACCCAGCGGCTGAACGCCCTTCGCTCCGGCCTGACCTGCGACAACATTCTCGAGCGGTCCCGGCAGGAAACGGACATGCTGGGCGCCGATCTCGGTGAGTCTGATGTGGATGACCTTGCTCCGCAGTTCCAGCAGGTGGCCCGCTCGGCCGAGGTGGGCTCGATCAGCGCGCCTGTGCGCACGCCGCTGGGGGTGCACCTGCTTGCCGTCTGCGATCGTCGCGCGGGCGGCCCCGAAGCCCCGAATTTCAACGAAGTGGAAAACCGCCTGAGGGGGCAGCAGCTTTCCATGCTGGCGCGTCGCTACATCCGCGATCTTCGGGAAGATGCGCACATCGACTTCAAGAGCTGAGCCATGACGGGGGCGCCCGCCGCAACCATGCGCGCGCCCTTGGTCATGACGCTGGGCGAACCCGCCGGAGTCGGTCCGGAGATCATCCACAAGGCTTGGGCGGCTCTCAGGAATGATCCGGAAATGGCCTTCGTCGTCATCGGCGACAGCGAGGCCCTCGCGGCGGCAGGACCGTCGCCGCTAGCCTCTATCCAGGATCCCGCCGAAGCGAGGGGCCGGTTCGGCCACGCCCTGCCCGTCCTCGACAGACCCGCGCCTGCTTCCGTCACGCCGGGCCGCCCCGACGCGGCCAACGCCGTCGCTGTGGCCGACTGGATAGAACAGGCCGTCAATCTGGCGCTGACCGGCGAAGCGGCGGGATTGGTCACCGCGCCCATCGCCAAGGCGCCGCTCTACGCCGCCGGCTTCCGCTTTCCGGGTCACACCGAGTTCATCGCCGAACTGACCGCCGATATGCCCTATTCAGGGTCGCGGGGGCCGGTGATGATGCTGACCGCCAGGGATCTGCGCGCCTGTCTGGTCACCATCCATGTCTCACTGGACGAGGTGCCTGAACTGGTCACCGACGCCCGGATTCGCCGCACGGCCCGGGTTGTACATGAGTGCCTCAACCGTGATTTCGGCATCGCCCGCCCCCGTCTGGCCATGGCGGCTCTGAACCCCCACGCGGGCGAAGGGGGCGCTCTGGGCCTGCAGGAGATCGAGATTCTGAAGCCGGCCGCCGAGGCCCTGCGCGCCGAGGGGATACAGATCACCGACCCCCTGCCCGCTGACACCCTTTTCCACGACGAGGCGCGCCGCGCCTATGACGCGGCCATATGCATGTATCACGATCAGGCCCTGATCCCGGTCAAGACGCTGGACTTCTGGGGCGGGGTCAACGCCACCCTCGGCCTGCCCATCATTCGCACCTCGCCCGACCACGGCACCGGCTTCGACATCGCGGGCAAGGGCGTCGCCCGTCCCGACAGCCTGATCGCCGCCGTCCGTCTGGCCGCAACCATGGCCGACGCTCGCCACGCCGCCTCATGACCGACCTCCCCTCCCTGCGCGAATCGCTGGACGCCCACGGGCTGTCGGCCAAGAAAAGCTTTGGCCAGCACTTCCTGCTGGACCTGAACGTGACCCGAAAGATCGTCCGGCTCGCCGGGCCATTCGAGGGCCGCGCGGTGATCGAGGTCGGCCCCGGCCCCGGCGGTCTGACCCGCGCCCTGCTGGAAAGCGACGCGGGCAAGGTCGTGCTGGTCGAGAAGGACCCCCGCTTCGTCCCCCTCCTGAACGAACTGGACGACGGTTCGGGCCGCCTTGAAATCATCCAGGCCGACGCCCTGAAGGTGAAGGAAGCCGAACTGGTCGACGGCCCGGCGCATCTGGTGTCGAACCTGCCCTACAATGTGGGCACGCCTCTGTTGATCAAGTGGCTGACCGGCCCGTGGACGCCCCACGCCCTGACTCTCATGTTCCAGAAGGAGGTGGCCCAGCGGGTCGCCGCCGAGGCAGGCGATGACGCCTACGGCCGTCTGGCGGTGATCAGCCAGGCGGTGTGCGAGGCGCGCGTGGTCATGGACCTGCCGGCCCGCGCCTTCACCCCGCCGCCCCGGGTGGATTCCGCCGTCGTCCATCTGACGCCCCGGGCCGACCGGCCAGAGCCTGCCGTGCTGAAGCGGCTGGAACAGGTCACCGCCGCCGCGTTCGGCCAGCGCCGCAAGATGCTGCGGTCCAGCCTCAAGACCCTCGGCGGCGCGGCCCTTTGCGAGGCCGCCGGCATCAATCCCGACGCGCGGGCCGAGACCGTGGACGTGGCGGGCTTCCTGCGAATGGCGCGCGCCCAGATCTAGTCGTCGATGCGCGCCAGGGACGGGCGCTGGTCCGCGATGCTGACCGCCGTCGCTTCCGCCGCCCGCATGACGCGCAGCACGTTCTCGCCGGCCAGCTTGCGGATATCCGCCTCGGACCAGCCGCGCCGCATCAGTTCGGCCAGCAGGGCCGGATAGGTCTCCACGCCGGTCAGGCCCTCGGGCAACGAGCCGACCCCGTCGAAATCACCGCCCAGACCCACATGATCCACGCCCGCCACCCGACGAATGTGGTCGATGTGATCGGCGACGTCCGAGAGGGTGGCCACCGGCGCCGGGTTCGACTCACGCCACGCAGCCAGGCCACCGGTAACCGCATCCGGATCGCCAGGGTTCAGTGACTGCAGCCGCGCCCGCTCGGCCGCCATGGCCGCGCCATGGGCGCGCACCGTTTCATTCACGAAGCCGGGCACGAAGGTCACCATCACCACCCCGCCATCCTCGGGCATCAGGCGCAACACGCTGTCGGGCACATTCCGGGGGTGGTCGGTCACGGCGCGGGCCGATGAATGGGAGAAGATCACCGGCGCCGCAGACACACGCATGGCGTCCATCATCGTGGCCTCGGACACATGGCTGAGGTCCACCAGCATCCCGAGGCGGTTCATCTCGCGCACCACCGCCTCCCCGAAGGTGCTGAGGCCGTTGTGACGGGGCGCGTCGGTGGCCGCGTCGGCCCAGCTGGTGGTCGCTGAATGGGTCAGGGTCATGTAGCGCACGCCTGCGTCGAAGAACTGGCGCAGCAGGCCCATGGAGTCCGCGATTGAGTATCCGCCCTCGATGCCGATCAGGGACGCGATGCGGCCCTCGCGGTGGAGACGCTCCACATCGTCGGCGGTGGCGGCGAATGCGAACGCGTCCGGGTGCGCGGCCAGCATCCGGTTGACCACATCGATCTGCTCGAAGGTCGCCCGCGCGGCCTCCAGCGGCTCCATGCTCGCGGGCACATATACGGACCAGAACTGCGCCCCCACCCCGCCGGCGCGCAGGCGCGGGATGTCGGTGTGCAGCGGCGGCGTCAGGCCCGACTGATCCTGCGTCAGATCCACGCCATGCACGTCCGACCCGAATCGCTGGCGCAGGGCCCAAGGCAGGTCATTATGACCGTCGATCAGCGGCGTGGTCTCCAGGATCGCGCGCGCCTGTTCAGGCGTCTGGGATGCGGCGGGCACAGCCATCATGAGGCTGACAACGGCGGCGGCGGCGAAACGGTTCATGAAGCGACTCCCCTGATCGGATGGCGTCAGAGTGTCCGCCACAGTCCTGCGACACAAGCGCCCGCGATCGCCGGGTCTGTTGCGCGGCCTCCAACCGTGGTTTCAATCGCCCCATGACCGAGACCACCGAGACCACCGATCCAGCCATGGAAGACCGCAAGGCCCGCGCCCGCGCCTGGTTCGAAGAGCTGCGCGACCGCATCTGCGCCGCCTTCGAGGCGCTGGAGGACGAAGCCCCCGCCGCTCTCTATCCCGGCGAGCCGGGCCGGTTCGTGCGCACCCCCTGGAACCGCGAGGCGGGCGGCGGCGGCGTCATGGGCATGATGCACGGCCGTCTGTTCGAGAAGGTGGGCGTGCACGTCTCCACTGTCCACGGCGAGTTTCCGGCAGACTACGCCAAGCAGGTGCCGGGCGCGGCGGAAGATCCCCGTTTCTTCGCCACGGGAGTCAGCCTCATCGCCCATATGAAGAACCCGCGCGTGCCTGCGGTGCACATGAACACCCGCTTCATCGCCACGACAAAAAACTGGTTCGGCGGCGGCGCAGACCTGACCCCGCTGTTGGCGTATCAGCGCGAGCAGGACTTCCCGGACGCCGTCGCTTTCCACGCGGCGATGCAGGCGGCCTGCGACGCCCACGACCCGGACTGGCACGCCCGGTACAAGGCGTGGTGCGAGGAGTATTTCTTCCTGCCCCATCGCAACGAGCCGCGCGGAATCGGCGGCATATTCTACGATCACCACGACAGCGGCGACTGGGACCGGGACTTCGCCTTCACACGCGACGTGGGTCTGGCCTTCCTGGACATTTATCCCCGGCTGGTGCGCGAGCGGATGGGCGAAGCGTGGACAGAGGCCGAACGCGAGGAACAGCTCATAAGACGCGGACGATACGTGGAATTCAATCTGCTGTACGACCGGGGCACCACCTTCGGCCTGAAGACCGGCGGGAATGTGGACTCCATCCTCAGCTCCATGCCGCCCGAGGTGAAGTGGCCATAGGATCCGGCGGCCCTGTGATGACCCGCGCGGCTTCGCGCTCTAGCCTGCGCAACGCGCCCCGGATTGATGGGACCCTGCCGTGTCGACCCTGAAGAAACGCTCCGTCCTGCTCGCCGGCCACGCCACCTCCGTGGCGCTGGAGCCGGAATTCTGGGCGGTGCTGGATGAGATCGCGGCCCATGACGGCCTGACCGCCGCAGGCCTTGTGGCGCGCATCGATGCAAACAGGGGACGCCGGCCGCTGGCGTCGGCCTGCCGTCTCACGGCTCTGGACTGGCGATCACGACACTCTGTGCGACCGGGGGATTGAAGCCTTGCCGTAACAGGCAGATCATCACCGCACCATCCGGGAGCCCCAAAATGAGCGATAGCCGCCTGATCCCCGCCGCCGTTTTCGGAGGCTTGCTGGCCGCAGGCCTGATCGGGGGCGGCGCCCTGATCGGCAACGGGGTCGTCAACGCAAGGGTCGGTGACCGGGTTGTCACCGTGCGCGGTCTGGCGGAGCAGGATGTTCACGCAGACATAGCGGTGATGCCTTTACGTTTCACCGCTTCCGGCGACAGCCTGTCCGAGGTCCAGTCCCGCATCGACGCGGACCTTGCGATCGTGACACGGTTTCTGGCCGCGCAGGGCTACAGCGAGGACGAAATCAGCCTCGGGCGGCTTGAGGTCACAGACCTGCTGTCGCGGGAATATTCACCTCAGAACATCCGCGCCCGTTTCATACTGGCCCAAAGCGTCAGCGTGCGGACTGACGACGTGAGCAAGGTCCAGACGACGACGCGGGCGTTGAACGAACTGGTTCGGCAGGGAGTCGTTCTGCAGGACTTTCAGGGACCTTCCTACATCTTCACCGGTCTGAATGACGTACGCCCCCGGATGATCGCCGAAGCCACTGCGTCGGCCCGCAGCGGCGCCGAACAATTCGCCCAGGACTCTGGCGCGCGTCTGGGTCCCATCAAGCAGGCGACCCAGGGATCGTTCCAGATTCTTCCACGCGATGAGGGGGACGGGGACGAGTCCTCGACCCCCAACAAGCGCGTTCGAGTGGTGACGACGATCAGCTACCAACTGCGCTGATCGTCAGTCCGGCGAAGGCGCCGGTTCGGGCGCCGGCGGGGCCGGGACCGGGTTGGCTGGCGGCTCCACATTGGGCAACTCTGGCAACTGGACGTTGATGTCCACGTCGCGATCCTGCGGCGTCGGGGTCATGGCGCCGCCGGACCACAACACCCAGGCGATGATCGCCACCAGAACCACCAGGCCGCCGATGATAAACGCCAGACCCGCGCCGCCTGACTTCTTGGGGGGCGGCGGCGGATTGTGGTTGTGGACCGTGGTCTGGGCCCGCGGCTCTTCGGGAGGCGGGGCCGGAGGCATGTTCGGATCAGTCATTGGATATTTCCTTACTCAGCATTGGGCGCGGCAGGCGCCTCAGGCAGGCTGACATCGACGTCCACGTCCCTTTCGCCGCCGGGCATGCCGCCGCCCGCGAACAGGAACCAGGCGATGACGATCACCACCACGACCAACCCGCCGACGATGAACGCCAGGCCCGAGTTGCCGCCTCCCTTACCGTCTTCCGCCATGATCGAATCCTCCCATTGTTATCTGATGGAGCCGAAACGGAATCGAAGCCTTGCGGTTCCCTGTGGTCGCGCTGGCGCGTGAGCGCGTGCTACTTATGTTCTCCCCTTTCGAATCCGCATCAGGCAGCCTTTCGTTTCGTGACCGATCTTCCGTCTCCCCGCATTTCCGACCTGGCCCGCGCCCGTCCGCCCGAGGGCGCCCCCCAGGGCGCTGGCGACTACATGGCCGGGCTCAATCCCGAACAGCGGCTGGCGGTCGAAACCACCGAAGGGCCCGTGCTGGTGCTGGCGGGCGCCGGCACGGGCAAGACGCGGGTCCTGACCACGCGGCTGGCGCACATCCTGGCCGCCGGCAAGGCGCGGCCGTGGGAGCTGCTGGTGGTCACCTTCACCAACAAGGCCGCGCGCGAAATGCGCGAGCGGATCACCCACCTTATCGGCCCGTCGGCCGAGGGCCTGCGCTGGCTGGGCACCTTCCACAGCGTGGCCGCCCAGATCCTGCGTCGCCATGCGGAGCTGGTGGGGCTGAAATCCAGCTTCACCATTCTGGACATGGATGATCAGGAGCGGGTGCTGAAACAGCTGCTGGAAGCAGCCAACATCGACACCAAGCGGTGGACGCCCCGGTCCCTGTCCGGGATGATCGACCACTGGAAGAACCGCGGCTGGACGCCCGACACCCTGCCGTCGGGCGAGGACTTCGCCAACGGCAAGGGCAAGGGGTTGTACGCCGCCTATCAGGCGCGGCTGGTTTCGCTGAACGCCTGCGACTTCGGCGACCTGCTGCTGCACAACCTGACCATCCTGGGCAAGAACCCGGATCTGGCCGAGGAGTACCGGCGGCGGTTCAAATACATCCTGGTGGACGAGTATCAGGACACCAACGTGGCCCAGTACCTGTGGCTTCGCCTGCTGTCGTCCTCCACCGGCAATGTCTGCTGCGTCGGCGATGACGACCAGTCCATCTATGGCTGGCGCGGCGCCGAGGTGGACAACATCCTGCGCTTCGAGCGGGATTTCCCGGGTGCGAAGGTGATCCGGCTGGAGCGGAACTATCGCTCCACGTCCCACATCCTGGGCGCCGCCTCGGGCCTGATCGAGGCCAACAAGGGCCGTCTGGGCAAGACCCTGTGGACCGAGGCGGACGGCGGCGAGAAGGTGCGGGTGCAGGGCGTCTGGGACGGCGAGGCCGAAAGCCGCCTGATCGCCGACGAGATCGAGACCCAGCGCCGCGCCGGACGCAAATACAGCGACATCGCCATTCTGGTGCGCGCCTCGTTCCAGATGCGGGCGTTCGAGGAGCGCTTCGTCCTGCTGGCCATCCCCTACACCGTCGTGGGCGGGCCGCGCTTCTTCGAGCGGGCCGAGATTCGCGACGCCCACGCCTATTTGCGGCTGATCCAGTCCGAGGACGACGATCTGGCGTTCGAGCGCATCGTCAATACGCCCAAGCGCGGCATCGGCGACACCTCGGTGCAGAAGATCCTGGCCATCGCCCGCCAGCACAATCTGTCCGCCCTCACCGCCGTGCGCGGCCTGATCAACACGGACGAACTGCAGGCCCGCACCCGCACGGCCCTGTCCAATTTCGTGCGCGATCTGGACCGCTGGCGGGCCATGGCGGCGACCGTGACCCATGGCGAGCTGACCGAGACCATTCTGGAGGAAAGCGGCTACACCGACATGCAGCGCGCCGACCGGGCCAGCGGCCAGACCCGCCTGGACAACCTCAAGGAGCTGACCCAGTCCATGCAGGCATTCGACAGTCTGCAGGCCTATCTGGAGCACGTCTCGCTGGTCATGGATCTGGACCGGGGCGCGGGCGAGGACGCCGTGCAGATCATGACCCTGCACGCCGCCAAGGGGCTGGAGTTCCCGCTGGTGTTCCTGCCCGGCTGGGAGGAAGGGGTGTTCCCGTCCCAGCGCAGCATCGACGAGAAGGGCGAAAAGGGCCTCGAGGAGGAACGGCGCCTGGCCTATGTGGGCGTCACCCGGGCCCGCGAGGACGCGCGCATCAGCTTCGCCGCCAATCGTCTGGTCTATGGGCGCTGGACCAGTCAGCTGCCCAGCCGCTTCGTGGACGAACTGCCCATCGACCATGTGCAGGCCGAAAGCGACACCGGCTACTACGGCGCCGGGCCGGGTCTGAAGGAAGCCAGGTCCCGCTGGGACGACACGCCGGTGTTCGGCGCGGGGTACTCCAGCCCCGGCTGGAAGCGGGCCCAGAGCTTCACCGCCTCGACCACGCCCCGCGACCGCATAGCCCGCAACGCCGTCATCGAGGGCAAGGGCCGCCTGATCGCCACGGGGGACCCGAAGGCCTCGTCCAACTGGGCGCGTGGCGAGCGCGTGTTCCACCAGAAGTTCGGCTATGGCGCGATCCGCGCCATCGAGGGCAACAAGCTGGTGGTGGATTTCGAGAAGGCCGGCGAGAAGAAGGTGATCGATACGTTCGTTGAGAAAACGTAGACCAGCGGCCAACCGGTCCCGGTAAGCCAATCCTTAACGCCCCGCGCGCAACCTTCGGCGCGTGACTCACGCACCCGCCCCGCCCCCGCACAGGACACCGCCGCCCGGCTATCGGGAGCCGGCCATGTGGGAGCGCGTGGCCTCGATTATCCTGCTGATCATGCTGTCAGGTGCCATTCTGGGGCCGGTGTTCGCGCCGTCCAGCGGCGGGGGCGCGGACTCCAGCCTGCTGCGGCTGATGTGGCTGCCCGCCTATGGGGCGATACTCGGCCTGATGGCTAGCCGTTACGAAGCCATGGCGCGGCTGTGGTTTCCGCTGTTGTTGCTGCTTCTGCTGGCTTTGCTGGCCTATGCCTCGCGCTACTGGTCGCTGGCGCCGGACATCACCATCCGGCGGGTGATCGCCCTGGTGATGAGCACCTTCTTCGCGGTCTATCTGGCCGCGGCATGGCCGGGGCGACGGCTGCCGATCCTGCTGACCCAGACGGCGCTGATCCTGGCGGTGCTGAGCCTGATCTTCGTGGTGGCCCTGCCGTCCATCGGCATCCACCAGGACGTCAACGCCGGGCTGTGGCGCGGCGTCTGGTACGAGAAGAACACCATGGGCTGGGTCATGGTGGCGGGCGCGGTGTCCGCCGCCGCCGTGCTGGCCTCGCCGGGGCCGCACCGGCGGCTGGCCATGGTCGCCTTTCCGTTCTGTGTGCTCATGATCCTGGGCACCCAGTCCAAGACCGCCCTGCTGTGCCTGATGGCCGCCTGCGGGGTCATCGGCGGCCTGTGGGTGCTGAGAAAGATCGGCCCGGCCTTGGCCGTAGCCGGGGTCTGGACCGGCGTGGTGGCCGTGGCGGCGCTGGCGGGCATTCTGTTCGCCGCGCCGGAGTTCATCCTCGAAGCGCTCGGCAAGGACCCGTCCCTGACCGGCCGCACCGAGATCTGGGAGGCCATCGGCCGATTCAGCGAGCAGCGGCCCATGACCGGCTACGGCTACGCCGCTTTCTGGGGCCTGCACTCCGACCCCGCCAACTATATCCGCGTGCAGAACCAGTGGGACGTGCCCTCGGCCCACCAGGGCTGGCTGGAGGTGCTGATCCAGCTGGGCTGGATCGGCGTGTGGTCGGTGGGCGCGGTGGTGGTGGTCGGCGTCATGGGCAGCTTCCTGCGACTGCCGGTGGCGGGCCGTCAGGAAGGTTTCTGGGCGGCGGGCTATCTGGCGGCTTTCCTGCTGCTGAGCCTGTCGGAAAGCGTGCTGCTGCGGCACCAGGACCTGCCGTGGGTGCTGTTCATGGCGGTTCTGGCGCGGGCATTTGCGCCCCTGACGCCGCCGGAAGCGATCGCCGAGCCGAGGCGGCGCGCGGCCGCCAGACGTCCCGCGGCGAGGCCCCTGCCCGCCCATGCCGGGGTGGTGAACCGCTGACGCTTGCTACCCGGGGCGTGGGAGCTTAGCTGATCGCTCCCCGAATCGCGGCAAGACTGGCGCATGACTTCTCCCGCTTCCCTGTTTGACGATCTCCCCGAGCCCGCCCCCAAGGCGGACAAGCCCGAACTGAAGGTTCAGGCCCCCGCCGCGCCCGAGGCCGTGGCCGCGCCGGTGGAGACGCATCCGGCCCCCACGGGCGGTGCGGCCAACGCCTATTCCGCCTCGTCCATCGAGGTGCTGGAAGGGCTGGAGCCGGTGCGCAAGCGGCCCGGCATGTACATCGGCGGCACCGACGAGCGGGCCCTGCACCACCTGTTCGCCGAGGTGCTGGACAACGCCATGGACGAGGCGGTGGCCCGCCACGCTAGGCTGATCACCGTGGATCTGGACGCCGAGGGCTTCCTGTCGGTGCGCGACGACGGCCGGGGCATCCCGGTGGACCCGCATCCCAAACATCCGGGCAAGTCGGCGCTGGAAGTGGTCATGACCGTGCTGCACTCGGGCGGCAAATTCTCCGGCAAGGCCTATGAGACCTCCGGCGGCCTGCACGGCGTGGGCGTTTCCGTGGTCAACGCCCTGTCGGAACGGCTGGACGTCACCGTCTGGCGCGACGGGCACGAATGGCGTCAGTCGTTCAGCCGGGGCCACCCGCTGGGGCCCATCGAACAGGTCGGGACCAGCCGCAAGAAGGGCACCCTGATCCGCTTCCGGCCCGATGACGAGATCTTCGGCCACGGCGCGGCGTTCAAGCCCGCGCGGCTGTACCGCATGACGCGGTCCAAGGCCTATCTGTTCCGGGGCGTCGAGATCCGCTGGACCTGCGCCCCGGAGCGGATCACCGACGCCACCCCCGCCGAGGCGACCCTGCACTTCCCCGGCGGTCTGGCCGACGCCCTGGCCGAGCGCATCGGCGAGATCGACACGGTCACCCCCGCCTTCGCGGGCCGTGTGGAGAAGAAGGGCGAGGCCGGGGCCGTGGAATGGGCCGTGACCTGGTCGCCCATCGGTTTCGGCGACGCCGACAGCTTCGTCTCGTCCTACTGCAACACCGTGCCGACGCCCGACGGCGGCACCCACGAAGCGGGCTTCCGCGCCGCCCTGGTCAAGGGCCTGAAGGCCTATGGAGAGATGTCGGGCGAAAAGCGCGCGGGCCTGATCACCGCTGAAGACGTGATCGCCAACGCCGGGGCCATGGTCTCGGTGTTCATCCGCAATCCCGAGTTCCAGGGCCAGACCAAGGACCGCCTGTCCTCGCCCGAGGGCCAGCGCCTGACCGAACAGCTGGTGCGCGATCCGTTCGACCACTGGCTGACCGAAAGCCCCAAACAGGCCTCGACCCTGCTGGGCTTCGTCATCGACCGGGCCGAGGACCGGCTGCGCCGCCGCAAGGACAAGGAAGTCCAGCGCGCCGCCGCCACGCGCAAGCTGCGCCTGCCCGGCAAGCTGTCGGACTGCTCGCGTCAGGCAGCGGCCGGCACGGAGCTGTTCATCGTCGAGGGCGACTCGGCCGGCGGCTCGGCCAAGCAGGCGCGGGACCGCACCACCCAGGCCATCCTGCCCCTGCGCGGCAAGATCCTGAATGTGGCCTCGGCCACCGCCGACAAGCTGCGCCAGAACGTGGAGCTGACCGACCTGATGCTGGCGCTGGGCGTGCAGGCGGGAACCCGGTTCAGCGTCGACGACCTGCGCTACGAGCGCATCGTCATCATGACGGACGCCGACGTGGACGGGGCGCACATCGCCGCCCTTCTGATCACCTTCTTCTACCGCGCCATGCCGGACCTGATCCGCCAAGGCCGGCTGTTCATGGCCCTGCCGCCGCTCTACCGCCTCTCCGCCGGGCCGCTCAGCGACTACGCCCGCGACGACGCGCACCGCGACGAGCTTCTGGCCACCACCTTCAAGGGTAAGAAGGTGGAAATCGGCCGCTTCAAGGGTCTGGGCGAGATGATGGCCGCCCAGCTCAAGGAGACCACCATGGATCCGAAGAAGCGCACCCTCGCCCGCGTCACCCTGCCCGAGAGCGAGGACGAGATCATGGATCTGGTCGAGCGTCTGATGGGCCGCAAGGCCGAGGCCCGCTTCGACTTCATCCAGCAGAACGCCCGCTTCGCCGTGGCGGAGCTTGACGTCTAGGCTGAACCGACCCTGACCCTTCCTCCCGGAGATCAGCCATGAAGACCCTCGCCCGTCTCGCCCTGCCCGCCGCCCTGGCCTTCGCTGCGCCGGCCACCGCCCAGCAGGTGATCGCCGACGTCGGCTTCCAGAACTCCGAGGCGGTCCGCTACGACGCGGCCGATGATCGCTACATCGTCGCCAACCTGGGGCCGCGCGGGCCCGGCAACGACGGCTTCGTCTCGCTGGTGTCGCCCGAGGGCGAGGTGGTGGAACTGAAGTGGATCGAAGGCGGCGTCGACGGCGTCAGCCTCCATGAGCCTTTGGGCCTGTTCATCCGGGGCGACGAGATCCATGTGGCGGATCAGAAGGCCATCCGGGTGTTCGACCGGCGCACCGGCGCGCCGCTGCGCACCATCGACGTGCCGGACGCGGTGCGCCTGAACGACCTGTACGTCAACGAGGCGGGCGTCGCCTATGTCACCGATTCCGGCACCGACACCGACCCCGGCGCCCTGTACCGCATCCAGCCGGACGGGACGGTGGAGGCCTTCGTCTCGCGGTCGGCCGACCTGAACCGGGTCAATGGCGTCGCGGTGACGGCCGAGGGCCTGGTGGTGCACGGGGGCCTGCTGTCGGACGTGCTGACCTTCCGCGATGCGCAGACCGGCGCGGTGGTGCGGGAACTGACCCTGCCCACCGGCCGCATCGACGGCATTGTTCCCCTCGCCGACGGCGGCCTGCTGGTGGCCAGCCAGAACGGTCACAACGTCTATCACGTCAGCGCCGGGGGCGAGGCCCGCGCGGTGGCGGCCGACATCCCCGTGCCCGCCGCCATCGGTTACGACACCCGCCGCGGCCGCCTGCTGGTCCCCCAGATCGTCGCCTCGTCCGTGACGATCTTCGAGATCGAGGTGGACTAGCCCTGGTCCTCGAGCGGCTCGGTCAGGGCGAAGGCGACGCGCAGCAGGCGGTTCTCGCGGGCCAGTTCATAGACATAGGTGTCGCCGGGGTTCACCTCGACGGCCCAGACATTGGTGGTCGAGACCTGGGCGTCGGTCCGGTTGAACAGGTCGATGGAGAACTGATCCACCGGGAATTCCTGGCGCGTGGCCGTGCCCTCGGTCTCGGTGTCGCCGCCGTACCAGTGCAGGGTGTGCTCCGTGCCGTCCGGGTCGCGATGATCGTGCTTCAGGGTCAGGCCGCCGTCGTCGTTGCGGGTGATGACCCAGGTGCGGCTGTGGTCCTCGCCGACCCAGAACGGGATGCGGATCTCGCTGTCGGAACAGTCGCGCACGTGCATCAGCAGGCGCTGGGCGCGGAAATCATCGTCCACGGGGTCGTCGGTGATGACCTGCCCCTCGAACCGCTGGCCGCACAGCTCGGTCAGATTGGCGAAGAAGGCGTCCTGGGCGTCGGCGGTTTCAGCCGTTGCGGCATCGTCATTGGCAGGCTGCGAGCAGGCGGCGATGGCCAGGGCGGACAGAATGGCGACGGGGGCGCTGAAGGCCTTGAGGGTCATGTTCATGACCTTCAGCCTAACGGCCAAGCCGCCCGGCACAAGCAAAACCGGTCATGCCCAACCCGCCGTTGACTTTGGCGCGGGCCTGAGTATGTTCCGCCGCTCCGATTTCTGCGGCCGGGACCGATCCGTTCCGGCCGTTTGCACTAAGGTAATCCCCGATGGCCAAACCGGCATCCATCAAGATCCGCCTGAACTCCACGGCGGACACCGGCTTCTTCTACGTCACCAAGAAGAACGCTCGCACCATGACCGAGAAGATGGTCGTTCGTAAGTACGACCCGGTCGCGAAGAAGCATGTCGAATTCAAGGAAGGCAAGATCAAGTAATTCCTTGATCTGCTAATCGAATTGAAAGCGCCCGGTCGCCCGACCGGGCGTTTTGCTTTGCCTGACCCCCGGCTCAGGCGGGCTCGTTCGCCTTGAACGGCGCCATCTGTTCGGCCAGCGCCCGCCTGAATGCCGGCCGCGCCGTGCACCGCTCCAGATAGGCCGACAGCGCCGGATAGTCCGTCAGGATGTCCAGGTGCCGCAGGTTCCTCAGCACCGTGGCCATCAGGATGTCGGCGGCGCTGAACTGGTCGCCCACGAACCACAGACGCTCGCCCAGCGCCGTCTGAAGATCATCCAGACGGCGGCGCAGGGCGGCCTCGACCTGCGGACGGCGCTCCACCGTCCAGCTCTCACCCGCATAGAACAGGTCGATCAGCACCAGATTGGTGACGAAGGGCTCCACGCTGTTCAGGGCCGCGAACATCCAGGTCATGACCATGGCCCGCCCGGCTTCATCCCGAGGCATCAACTGATCGGACTTCTGGGCCAGATAGAGGACGATGGCGCCGGACTCGAACATCTCCACCCGGTCGTCGCGAAAGGCCGGCACCTGACCGAACGGCTGCCAGGCCCGGTACGTAGGCGACGCCTGATCCTCGGGCCCCAGCAGGTGGTCGTCATAGCCGAACCCCGCCTCCTCCAGAGCCCACCGGACCCTGAGGTCGCGCACCAGCCCTTGGGCGAAAGGCGGGACCCACTTAAACGCGGACACCTGCATCATGACGCACTCCTCTCCGTTTCACTGCTTGCATTTTACGTTGATATCAACATAATTGCCGCCATGTCAAAGACGATTCCCGCCGCGTTCCAGACCACCCTGCACATCCGCGACCATTGCCTGTGCCTGCACGCCCAGCGGGCGGCGCGGCGGCTGGCGCGGCGATTCGACGAGGCGTTCCGCCCTCTCGGCATCACCAGCGGACAGTTCTCGCTGATGAACGGCCTGAACCGCCCCACACCGCCGCCCATCAGCGCGCTGGCGACCCTGCTGGCCATGGACCGGTCCACCGTGACTGCCAACCTCAAGCCGCTGGAGCGTCAGGGGCTGGCGACCGTTTCAATCGATCCCGAGGACCGGCGCAGCCGCCGCGCGACCCTGACCGACGAGGGCCGCGCCCTGCTGGCCCGCGCCACCCCCATCTGGATCGCCGTGCACGGCGCGCTCGAGGCCGAACTGGACGGCGGTGGGGACGCGTTGCGCGCCGGCCTGAACGCGGTAGGGCGCCCCTGATCCGCGGTGCTCTTACCCCAACACCAGAGACACGATCAGGGCGATCAGCAGGATCAGGCTGACCCCCTTCCAGAATCGCACCGGGTCGCGCTCCAGCAACGACATCTCGCGCGGCGGCTCCACCGCCAGCGCCCCGCCGCTCTCCAGCGCCTGCACCAGATCCTGCACGTCGGCCCAGCGGTGCGCCGGGTCCGGCGCGATGGCCCGCATGATCGCCGCCTCCAGCCAGGCTGGCGCGTCCGGCCGGCGCCGCGTCAGGGGCGTCGGCCGCTCGTACGGCAGGCGGCTGTCCGGATCGACCTCGCCCCACGGCGCCTCGCCCGCGAACAGCCGGTACAGCGTCACCCCCAAGGCGAACTGGTCGGTCTTCTCCTCCCCGTCGCTGTCGCCCGCGAACATCTCCGGGGCCACGAAGCCGGGCGTGCCGGGCGCCCGGGCGCCGGTCTCCTCCACCCGCTCCACCCGGGCCACGCCCAGGTCGATCAGCTTCACCCCGCCGCCCGGGCTCAGGATCACATTGTCCGGCTTGATGTCGCGGTGCACGACCCCCTGCCGGTGCAGGGCCATGACCGCCCGCGCGAGACAGGCGGCGATGCGCACCCCCTCGGCCATGGGGATCGGCTCGCCCCGCGACAGCCGCCCGTGCAGGGTGCCGCCCTCATGGAAGGGCTGGACGTTGTACAGCCGGCTCTGGCGCGCCGGATCGACCGGAAGCGTCCGCCCCAGATGGGGGCTGTCCACATGCTGGCCGATGAAGGCCTCGCGCAGCAGGATCGCGCGCAGGTCCGCTTCCGACAGGCCGCCCGGCTTGGGAAATTTCAGCACCACGGGGTCACCCCCCTGCCGATCCCGCGCCACGAACAGCCGCGTGTGCCGCCCGTCCGCCAGTTGCCGCTCCAGTCGCCAGTCGTCCACGATCTCGCCGGCCTTCGGCGGCGGCGGCATGGGCAGGGCCTCGCTCTGTGCGCCCAGCGACGCCCAGTCCAGCGCCCCGGTGCGGATCACGTCGATGACGATGGCGGTGGCGTTGTCCTGCCCGTCCGCCGCCAGCGCCGCCTGCACGATGGCCTGCGCATCGGCGTCGGGCGAGGCGCGGCGGCCCAGGATGCGCCCGATCTCCCCCTCGTTCAGCGCCCGGTGCGCCCCGTCGGTGGTGAGCAGCAATCTGTCGTGCGGCTCCAGCGCCTGCACCCGCACGTCCAGCTTCACATCGGACTCGATGCCCACGGCGCGGAACAGCATGTGGTCCTGCCCCGGCCGGTTCAACACATGGTCGTCGGTCAGCCGCGTCAGAACCCCGTCGCGCCAGTGCCAGGCCCGGCTGTCGCCCACATGGACCACCGTGGCCTCGCGCCCGCGCAGGATCATGGCCGTGAAGGTCGCCGCCGCGCCCTCCATCTTCGGATCGCTGCGCCCGGTGGCGTGAAGCCAGCGGTTGAACCCCCGCAGCGCCGCTGTCGCCGACGCCGCCACCCCCGACAGGGGCTTCTGGTCCAGATAGCCGTCGATGAAACTGCGCACCGCCAGCTCGGCCGCCACGCGCCCGCCCCGGGCCCCGCCGACGCCATCGGCGATGGCCGCGATCACCCCATGCAGGCGCTGCTCCTCGGGCGACCCCAGGTGCACCCCGCCGAAATCCTGATTATCCGCCCGCGGCCCCCGCTCCGTAGCGAACCCCGCCGCGACCTCCAGCCTGTCGTCCGGCATATCCCCTCGCTGGCGACGTCAGGGGAGCGAGCATGGATTGTGCAGTGCGGGATGGCAATGGGGAGCAGTTCGCAAGCACCGACGGAGCCAACCTAGCCCCTTGTCATCCCGGAAGCGCCGCCAGGCGCTATCCGGGACGGGACGGCAGCGCCCCACCACCCACCAGTGCAGGGTAAAGGTCCCCCCACTGCGGGTTCCCCGCCTCCACCAGCGCGAACTTCCACGCCCGCCGCCACCGCTTGATCCGCTTCTCCCTCAGGATCGCCTGATCCACGTATTGGTGCGGCTCGTACCAGACCAACCCGTCGATGCCGTTCTCCCGCGTATAGCCGTCAACCTGCCCGCGCCTGTGCTCCTCCACCCGCCGCACCAGATCGTTGGTCATCCCCACAGACAGCCACCCGCACGGCCCGCTGGCGAGAATGTAGACCCAGTAGCTGTGCGCCCGCATGTCCGCCTCCCTCAAAGGAACATAACAAGAACAGCGATATGTGAAAAGCCCCGTCGTGCAACGCGACGGCGGCGCAGAACCACCCCCTTGTCATCCCGGAAGCGCCGCAGGCGCTATCCGGGACGGGACGCCACGCCCTCCTCTCCCAGGGCCCGGACGGCGCCCCGCGCCGATCCGGGCCAACGGCGGCCCTTCGCCCGGCTCAGCCTCCCGGCTGTCCGGGCGGCAAAATCAGCGCCCCTTCGTCCCGGCTCTCTGCGTCGCTCCGGCCGGGATGACAAGGTGGCCCTTTATCGGAGGCCGGAAGGAAGAAACCGCCCCACCCGCTTCTCCAGCAGCGCCACCAGCTCCGGCTGCATGAAGGCGTAATCATCCGGGATGTCGAGGCAGATGACGCGGGCGCGCTTCAGATGCGCCCTGAACCGGCGCTGGAGCTTGGCGCGGTGGGCGCGCTCCATGACGAAGATGATGTCGGCCCATTCCACCAGTTCAGCGGAGCAAGGCTCCTCCGCATCGGGCGCCAGCCCGGCGGAGGCGGTCTCCACGCCGGGCCTATTGGCGAACACCTGCTCGGCCGTGGGCGAGCGCAGGCGATTGCGGGCACAGAGGAAGAGGAGGTTGGTTAGGATCCAACTCTGTCTGTGGCAATAAGGGCCTGCTTGATGACGGGGATCAAATTATCCACAGCAGTAACCAATTCTTGAATATTGAATTCATCGCCTCTGAAAATGTAAACATTTTCCTCAGTTACGTACTGCCGGATTATATCTTTCGCAGCAACGCCGCCGATCATGTTTCGTGGCCCAAGAAGATGATCGACATATATTCGATTTGGCGACTCCGCAGCCCAAGCATCAAGACGTTCATCGAAGTGCTCGAGGTGATGCCGAAGCGTCGCATTGTATAGTGGATGATCGTCCGAAACTTCTAGCTCAGCGCGGAGGGCCTCGCCCCGCTCTTGAGCGGCTCTCCTCGTAGGCCAAAGCATCAGACGAATTCTCGCAGCGTCGCCCAAGAAGTCGTCCACCGCTCTTAGCACACCAGGCACTCGGTTGGCCGGAGGGAGATCAGCAGCCCGCAGATAATGATTCAGCTCTTGCACCGACGCCAGCGCGTTCTCGGCCTGTCGAAGTATCTCTGAAAGATAAACTCTGCGAACGAAATCATCCACGAACTTCTCCTACAAGGGAATATTATCGTGCTTCTTCCACGGGTTCTGCAGCACCTTCCCCTTCAGCGTCCCCAGCGCCCGGATCAGCCTCCGCCGTGTCCCATGAGGCATGATCACGTCGTCGATGTAGCCCCGTGACGCCGCCACGAACGGGTTGGCGAAGCGCTCCTTGTACTCGGCCTCGCGCGCCGCCAGCGCCTCCGGGTCGCCGGCCTCCTTGCGGAAGATGATCTCCACCGCCCCCTTGGCGCCCATGACGGCGATCTCGGCGGTGGGCCAGGCGTAGTTGACGTCGCCGCGCAGGTGCTTGCTGCTCATGACGTCATAGGCGCCGCCATAGGCCTTGCGGGTGATGACGGTCAGCTTGGGCACCGTGGCCTCGGCGTAGGCGAACAGCAGCTTGGCGCCGTGCTTGATCAGGCCGCCGTATTCCTGGCGCGTGCCGGGCATGAAGCCGGGCACGTCCACGAAGGTCAGCAGCGGAATGCCGAACGCATCGCAGAACCGCACGAACCGCGCGGCCTTCCTCGACGCATCGATGTCCAGCACCCCGGCCAGCACCTGCGGCTGGTTCGCCACCACGCCCACGGTCTGGCCGTCCAGCCGGCCGAAGCCGGTGATGATGTTGCGGGCGAAGCCTTCGGAGATCTCGAAGAATTCCGCCTCGTCCACCACCTTCAGGATCAGCTCCTTCATGTCATAGGGCTGGTTCGGATTGGCGGGCACCAGCGTATCGAGGCTGGGCTCGTCGCGCTGCGGCTCGTCATAGCTCTCGCGCACCGGCGGCTTCTCGCGGTTCGACAGGGGCAGGAAGCCGACCAGACGGCGCACTTCCGACAGGGCCTCCAGATCGTTCTCGAACGCCCCGTCGGCGCCGCCGGACTTCTGGGCGTGGACCCGGGCGCCGCCCAGATCCTCGTGGCTGACCACCTCGTTTGTCACCGTCTTCACCACGTCCGGGCCGGTGACGTACATGTAGGAGGTGTCCTTCACCATGAAGATGAAGTCGGTGATGGCGGGCGAATAGACGTCGCCCCCCGCGCACGGGCCCATGATCACGCTGATCTGGGGAATGACGCCCGAGGCCAGGGTGTTCTGCAGGAAGATGTCGGCATAGCCCGCCAGGCTCTCGACCCCCTCCTGGATGCGCGCCCCGCCCGCGTCGAAGATGCCGATGATCGGCGCGCCATTGGTCAGGGCCATGGTCTGCAGCTTGACGATCTTGGCCGCGTGGGCGCCCGACAGGCTGCCGCCGAACACGGTGAAGTCCTTTGAGAACACATAGACCAGCCGCCCGCCGATGGTGCCGCGGCCCGTCACCACCCCGTCGCCGGGGATGCGCTGCTTTTCCATGCCGAAGTCGTGGGAGCGGTGCTCCACGAACATGTCGGTCTCCTCGAACGAGCCCTCGTCCAGCAGCACATCAATGCGCTCGCGCGCCGTCAGCTTGCCCTTGGCGTGCTGGGCCGCGATGCGCTTCTCGCCGCCGCCCTGCTTGGCGGCTTCGCGGCGCTTTTCGAGCTGTTCGAGGATGTCGTGCATGGGGTGTCTCCTTGAAGCGCGAGGCTTAAGGAGGCGCGCGCCGGGTGGCAAGTCGTCGTCAGGTCGCCGGGCAGCCGTCATAATGAGTCCGCGCCCGCGCGATCAGGACTTCCGCGTCGGACCAGTCAAAGCGCGCACTGGAGACGATGCGGTCCGGTTCCTCGCTGTCGGGCGCAATCAGGTCGACCGTCAAGGACCCGCCGGAGCGAAATCGCCGCACCGCGTCCGGCCCCTCCCGCCCCAGGCGCGACCAGCCGGTCCACGCCTCGACCTGGTCGCCGCCCTCGAGCCAGTAGAAATCCAGCCGGGGGCTCCGGTTTGTCCGGGCCCGCCGGTCCGCGCCGAAGCGGATGCGCGTGTGCAGCCGGCCCCGGGACAGGGGAACGCGCGGCGGCGTAAGGCTCAGCCCAGCCTCGGGCGGCGCCCATGGGCCCACTTCGCCGATCAGGCCCGCGACTCCGGCGCTCAGAACCAGCCGGCCGCGGTCAGCGCCCCCATCGCCGTCCCGACGAGGCGGCGTCAGCTCAAGCCGCACCAGATCGCTTTGCGGATCCACCTGAACCGCGCCGACATCACCTTCCCAGTAAAACAGCTCCCCACAGACATCACCGACGAGGGCGTCACCCTGGACCGCCAAGGCCATGACCACCAACAAAAGGCTCATTCGGAACGCCTTTCCTCTGTTTCAATGAACGCTATTCAGCATCCCCGGGACCGGCAAGGAAACGGAAGCTGACTCAGCCCGCCATCCCCGCCAGCCGCGTCAGCTCCGCCACATGGGCGGCGAAGGCCTTGCGTCCTGCGGGCGTCAGCGACAGCCAGGTGCGCTGGCGCCCGTCCACCGCCGCCTTGCGGGGCTTCAGATAGCCGGCCTCCTCCAGCTGCTTCAGATGCTTGGACAGCACCGAGTCCGACACCTTGATGGCGTCGCGGATCATGGCGAACTCGGCCTCGTCGATGCGGGACAGGATGGCGCAGATCTGCAGCCGCCCCGGCGCGTGGATCACCGGATCGAAGACTGGAACGGCGGTCATCCCGCCGTCTCCGCCAGCTCACGCTTCCACACCGCCATCCAGATGCGGCCGCCGACGATGGCGGCGACGAAGCCCGCCGCGCCGGTGGCCAGCGGCGTCCAGGCGATCCCGGCCGTCTTGCCCCAGAGGGACAGCCCCATCAGGCCGATCAGCACCACGGCCAGGCCGATGGCCGCCCAGCGGGCCCGCTTCGGTGAATAGCCGCTGACCCACCAGCCGTATTTCTGCTTCCACCAATGGATCAGGCCCACCAGCCCCACGATGGACACCACCAGCACGAGGGCCGACCACGGGGTCGGCAGCCCCTGCCCCGCCACCAGCAGGCCGCAGCAAAGCCCATAGGCGATATCGTAGCTGAAAGGATACTTCATCTCGCCCGGCACGGCCTGGCGGGCATTTGCGATGGCGTCCAGCGCCTCTCGCGGGTCGGGTTGGTTGGTCATGGCGAACTCCTCACTTTCCATACTGGAAAATGAGACTGACTTTCCACTTCGTCAAGTGATAATTTTCCAAATTGGAAAATCAGCGCAGCGCCGCGAACCACCGCTCCAGCATCACCGCCTCGGCGCGCAGGCCCTCGGTCCGCTCGGCCGCTTCCGCGTCCACGCCCCAGCGCTCCTCGGTGAAGGCCTCGTCCAGCCGCGACAGGTCGAACGCCTCTGCGCCCGACAGCGCGCCCCGCTGCACCGCGAAGGCCAGCACGGCCGAGCCCAGCAGCGGCGTGGCCATGGCCAGTCCGGTCAGGGCGTAATCATCCAGCGCCAGCGCCTGTTTGCGCACCGCCGCCAGCGACTCATCAGCCTGGGACCGGTGAACGATGCCGGCCACCGGAACCAGCACGCAGCCCAGATCCCGCTCGGCCCAGTCGCGCCAGGGCGTCCAGTCCCGCGCCTGCCGCTCCACCAGGGTGTCCGGCGTCTCGGCCAGATAGCAGATCGCATCCGACCCGGCGTAGGCGGCGATCTCATCGGCCACCGCCTCGCGCACCTCGCGCACCCGGTCGATGGCGGTAAAGGCCAGACGCGTGGGGGGCATGGTGGCGGGGATGAGGACATCGCCCTGCCCGGCCCATTCCTCGGCCACCAGCTGGGCTGCGGCCTGCGTCGGCAGCACCAGACTGTGGCCCGCCGGAGATTTCGGCATCTTGCCGTCCAGCCTGACGGCCCAGCCCTGCCCGTCCGGCTCGACGCTGACGGCTTTCCAGAACCGGCGGACCTGATCCGGCGCGAAGTCGACAAAGCCCGCGGGGCGTTTGGACGGCGTGTCAGCCATCGGCTCATCCGATCAGAAGAAAGACGGTAGCGGCTTCAACGCTCGGGCGCCGCATTCGGCGCCGTGGGAATGGTGAGCCCCCTCGGGTTCGAACCGAGGACCCTCTGATTAAAAGTCAGATGCTCTAACCAACTGAGCTAGGGGCTCCCACACCTTGAAGCGGCGCGGACCATACGGATGTCGCCCCGGCAGGGCAAGACGGATGGGGGCCTCTTTTTTCGCGACGCTCAGGCTGCGACTTCGGCGGCGGTTTTGGCGGTCTGGCGCGGTTCGGCGCAAGCCTCGCCCAGGGTGCGGGCCAGCAGGGGCGCGTCGATGGGCTTGGTCAGGAAGGCGTGAACCCCCGCCGCGTCCCAGGCCGCCTTGTGCACATCCATGGCGTTGGCGGTCAGGGCGATGACCGGCGTGGCGACGTTCGGTCCGCCGGCGCGGATGCGGCGCGTGGCCTCCAGCCCGTCCATCACCGGCATCTGCATGTCCATCAGGATGGCGTCGAAGGGTTCGACTCCCGCCGCCTTCACCGCCTCGGCCCCGTTCTCCACCAGGGTCAGGCGACAGCCGTGGGGCTCCAGCAGCAGGGCCAGGATGCGCCGGTTCACTTCGTGATCGTCCACCGCCAGGATGGACCGGCCCTGCAGCGAGACGGTCGCGGCGCGCGCGACGGGCGCGGGCTCGATAGCATCGGCCGGGCCCACCGCCTCGACCCGCACGGTCAGGGTGAAGGTCGAGCCCTCTCCCGGCGCGCTGGTCGCTGTCAGGTCCCCGCCCATGGCCTGGGCAAGGCGGCGGCTGATGGCCAGGCCCAGGCCCGTACCGCCGTACCGCCGCGTGTCGCCCGCCGACGCCTGCTCGAAGCTGTCGAAGATGCTGTCGATCTGATCCGTCGCAATACCGCATCCGGTGTCGTGGACCTCGGCCGTGAGGCTCGAGGTCGCGTCGTCCCAGCCGACGTTCACCCGGATCGCGCCGTCACGGGTGAATTTCACTGCATTGGACAGCAGGTTGAACAGGATCTGCTGGAACCGCAGGGGATCGGTGCGGATCGCATCGGGCACGGCCTCATCCACCACCACGCTGAAGCGAATGCCACGGGAGGTAGCCTTGGGCTCCCACAGCCGGCGCAGGGCGGCCAGCTTGTTGCGCACGTTCATCTCGGTCGATTCCAGCCGCATCTTCCCGGCCTCGATCTTGGAGAAGTCCAGCACGTCGTTGAGCAGGCCCAGCAGCATGTCCCCGCCGTCCAGCAGCATGGAGACATGCTCGCGCTGCTGGCTGTCCAGGCGCGTGCGGCGCAGCAGGTTCGCCGCCGAGATGACGGCGTTCAGAGGCGTCCGGATCTCGTGGCTGATGACGGCCAGGAATTCGGACTTGGCGTCGCTGGCCTGTTTGGCGCGGTCTCGCTGCATCAGCGCCTCGATCTTGGCCGCCCGCATGTCGCCGGCCGTCCGCATGGACTGCCGCACCGCCACGACCAGATGCGCCACGTACAGCAGCGCCGCAATGAGGATGGCCACAGCCGCGGGATCGCGGGTCGTCACGATGGTCAGAAGAGGCAGCCCGAGAAAATAGGTCGCATGGGGGATCACAGAGGCGATCAGCAGGGGCCGTACATGATGCATGTGCAGGCTGACATGCAGCAGCCCGCCCGCCACCTGGATCATGGCGAACAACGGCCCGAACTCCCCGCCCCGGAACCACAGATAAACCGAGATGGACGAATAGATTGCCGTATTCAGGGCCGCAACGCCGACGCACAGGACCCGCCGCGCCCGCGTGGACTCGCCCGCGCCGAGGCGCATCGATCGGAACGCGATCCAGTCAAGAGCCTGCCCCGCCAGCATCGCCGCGAACCAGATGACGGGCCAGATCGAGGGCGACATCACCATGGCGGCTCCGCCGATGAACAGGGCGAGGCCGAGGCGGGTGGGCAATTCCCTGCCCCGCGCCGTCGCCACCGCTGCGTATCCGGATGTGCCCATGGCCTGACGGCCTCCCTTGCATCTGAGAACAAGGGTATCTCTCACAGTGCAAACGATTGGTTTCCAAGCCTTGACGGATGTCTCCCCCTCACGGATGGAACAGGGGCGAGGGTCAGGCGTTGCCTGTGGCGACGGGGCCTGACCGGGTTGGGGAATGATGATGAGCAAATTCAGACTGATCGTGGCGATTTCCGCCGTTGCGGCCCTGGCCGCCTGTGACGATGAGGCCTATCGCGATCCGGCGCAGGGCGACCTGCCTCCTCCCCCCGCGATGGAGCCAGCCCCCGCAGCCGGAGATGAGGGCGTGGATGCTGCAGCCACGACGCCGGAAACCCCGCCGACGGACTACTCCCAGCTTCCCCCGCCGCCCGCGAGCTCCGAAGAGACGGTTCAACCGGAAAGCGAGACCCTGTTCTATTGAGGCCCGGTTCCCGCCGCGAGGCCGACACATGGAGATGCTTGACGGCGGTCACGCCCGGCCTCCTCGACTTCCCGGCGGGCCGGAGAGATTGCGTTTGAAACGTCCGTTTCCCCTCATTGTCGTCGTTCTGACGGCCCTCGGCGCCGCGACGGCCGTCCAGGCCGAGCCTCGCGCCGTCGTGAGGGGCGAGGTGGACGGCGATCTCTTTGAAGCGCTCGAACGCGCCGTGGGCGAGACCGACGCCCGCATCGAAAACCGTTTTCAGGCGCGCCGCCGCGCCGCCGCCGCCGCCGAAAACGCCGAGGCCCTGCTTCGCTCCGAGGGCTACTATCAATCGGTGATCGAGGAAGTCGTCGAGGGCGAAAGCCCGCCGCGCGCCGTCATCATCGTGACGCCCGGCCCGCGCTTCGCCCTTGATCAACCACGCGTGGACTGGCTGCAGACCCCGCCCGACGAGCAGACGGCCCAGGCTGTGCTCGGCGCGGTGGAGACCAAGCCGGGGGCGCCCGGCAGGGCCGCCGACGTCATCGCCATGGAAGGACGGCTCGTCTCGGGGCTCACCCGCCGGGGCTACGCCGACGCCGCCGCCGAGCCTCGCCGCGTGGTCGTGGATCACGCCGTCTTTCAGGTCCAGCCCACCTACCGCATCAACGCCGGAGTGCTGGTCCGGCTGGACGGCGTGCGGCTGGAGACCCGGGGCCCGACCCGGCCGGGCTGGGTCGGGGGCCTCGCTCCGTGGACCGAGGGCGACGTCTACGATCCCGAGGCCGTGGGCGAACTTGAGCGCCGTCTGCTGGAGACCGGCGTCTACGACGGCGTGGGCGTGGCGCTCGCGCCGACCGACCAGACCGACGCCCAGGGTCTGCGCCCCGTCATCGTCACCCTGACCGACCGGCCCCGCCGCCTCCTCGAGGCGGGCGTCAGCTATTCCACCACCGAGGGCGCCGGGGTGGACGGCATCTGGACCTGGCACAACCGGTTCGGGCGCGCCGACACCCTCCGGTTCCTCGCCCGCGCCGCGCGCATCGACAGCCGCCTCGGCGCCGAGCTTTCGCTGCCCCACTGGCGACGTCCGGGTCAGACACTCCGGGTGGCCGGCGCCGCCATCTACGAGGACACTGACGCCTACGACCGCACCGCGATCAGCCTGAGCGCCGACCTGCGCCAGCGGTTCGGCCGCACCTCGTGGTATAGCTACGGCGTGGCCTTGGACGGTGGACTCTACAACGAAACGCGGTTCGATCCGATCACCCGGGGGCCTGTGGACGTTGAACGCAATCTGGCGATCCTGACAGGTCGCGGGGGCTTCCATGTGGATCGCTCCAACGACCCTCTGGATCCGCGCCGCGGCTGGCGCCTGTCCGGCTCGGCCCAGCCCACGGCGGTGACGGGCGACGACGACGTCTACTTCCTGCGCGCCGACGTCACGGGCACGGGCTACCTCCCGCTTCAGGATGAGGGCAGGACCGTGCTGGCGGGACGCCTGCGTGTCGGTTCGATCGTGGGCGTGGAGGAGTTTCTGGTGCCGTCTGACCGGCTGTTCTATTCCGGCGGCGGTGGATCGGTGCGCGGCTACGCCTTTCAGGGTGTGGGTCCGCGCCTGACCGACAACACACCCCGCGGGGGCCTGTCCCTGTTCGAGGCTTCCGTCGAGGTGCGCCGCGACATCGGCGAAAGGTTTGGCGCGGTTGTCTTCGTGGACGGCGGCGCGGTGGGCTTCCAGGAGACGCCCGACCTCAGCAACATGCGTTACGGCGCCGGCTTTGGCGTCCGCTACCGCCTGCCCTTCGGCCCCATCCGCGCCGACGTGGCGTTCCCGCTCGACAAGCGCGAAGGCGACGCCGACTTCCAGCTCTACATCAGCATCGGACAGGCGTTTTGACCGACACGCCCCCCGAACCTGACACGCCGCCGGAAACGGCGCCCGAAACCCCGAAAGAGGCGAAGGCCCGCCGCACGCGCCGCCAGTGGGCCGCGCTGATCGCGGGCATGATCGCCGGCGGCCTGATCGCCCTGACCGTTCTGGTGCTGATCGGCGGACGTCTGGTGGTGTTGTCCCCCGCCGGACGGGATCTGGTGGTGGGCTTCGTTTCGGGCAAGCAGCTGGGCGACTACGGCGCCATCAATGTGGAGGGGCTGTCCGGCGACCTCTGGGACGACTTCACCATCGCCCGGGTCACGATCACGGATGCGGAAGGCGTCTGGCTGGAAGCCACCGATGTGCGGGTGGACTGGTCCTATCTTGCGCTCGTCACGCGGCGTTTCCACGCCAGCGAGATCACGGCCGACCGGATCCGTCTGATCCGCCGCCCCATAGTCGAGCCTTCGGACGACCCGCCCGGCGGCGGCCTCCCCCTCACCATCGACATCGACCGGTTCTCGGCCGACGTCCACCTCGAGGAAGGCTTCAGCCAGGAATACGGCCGCTGGACTGTCGCCGGACAGGCGGACATCCGCCGCGTGGGCGCGAAGTCCGCCGCAATCCGGGCCTTCAGCCTCTCGCGCCGCGGCGACTTCCTCTACGGCGACATTCAGTGGGGCGACGGTATCGACGACCTCCGCGTGAACGCCCTGGCGCAGGAGGCGGGCGGCGGTCCGCTGGCCGGCGCTCTGGGATACTCGCCGAACGAGCCGTTTCTCGCCCGGGCCCGGGTCAATGGCGAGGGAATCGACGCCCTGGTCCGCACCGGCGAATTCACGCCCCTGACCATCGACGGCCGCTTCCGCCAGGGCGGCGGCACGCGCATCTCCGGCTTTGCCGATTTCTCCGGCTCGGACCTTCTGGAGCCGTTCGTGCGCCGCATCGGCCGCACCGCCCGCTTCGGCCTCGCCACCGTCGCGGATCCCGAACGGCCCGGATTCGAGGCCATGGCCTGGGACCTGCGCGCCGAAAACTTCACCTCGAGGGCCCGGGGCTTTGTCCGGACCGAAGACCGCGCCGTGCCGGATGGCGTCCGGCTGAACGTGGCCACCCCCTCCCTGACGCGCCTCACCGGAACACGCCTGGCCGGGCCCGCCGCCTGGGCGGGTGTGTTCCGGGGCGACGGCGCCGCCTGGACGCTGGACGGCGCGGTCAGCGTCCGCAATCTTGAGGCCGCCAGCTACAGCGCCGCGCGTCTGGACGGCCCCCTGAATGTCCAGGTCCGCGGCGGCGCCATGGCGCTGGATGGAGATCTGGCCGTTCAGGGCGGATCGCGCGCGGGCGTCATCGGCGGCCTTCTGGGCGCCCAGCCTCGCCTGACCTTCGAGACCGCCCGCACCCCCGCCGGCGCCTTCCTGCTCCAGGACATCGACCTGCGCGGCCAGGGCCTGATCGTCGAGGGCTCAGGCGCGCGCGGCATGAACGGCAGCCTTCGCTTCGCCGGCCGGGCCGAAGTCACCGACGCCGGCCTCGTCCGTCCCGGGGCGCGGGGCGCCTTCGGGGGGCCCGTCCGCGCCAGCCAGGCGCGGCCAGGGATGCCCTGGGCGATCACCTTCGACGGCCGCGGCCGTGGACTGGCCACCGGCATGGACGAGCTTGATCGCCTGCTTGGCGAAACGCCGCGCCTGACCGCCACAGGGTCCTTCAGCGATGGCCGCGTCGAGATCGACCGGGCCGAACTGTCCGGGGCCGATGGCCGGGCCGGCGCGCGAGGGCTGATCGAGGGCGACGGGCGCCTCCGTCTGGCGCTGAATTGGAACGCCCAGGGCCCGTTCGGCGTGGGTCCGGTCGAGCTCGACGGCGCCATGTCCGGCGACGGAGCGATCACCGGCACCCTGTCACAGCCTCGCGCCGATCTGACCGCCGCCTTCGCCGAGATCGCCGCCGGACCGCTCACCCTGACGGGAGCCGATTTGATCCTCAGCTTCCGGCGCGGCGCCAACGCCTCCGACGGCCGCTTGGCCCTGACCGCCGACAGCAACTATGGCCCGGCCCGCGCCTCGGGCGACTTCTTCCTGGCCGACGGCGGAGTCCGGCTCAGCGGCGTGGACGTGAACGCCGGGGGCCTGGAGGCCCAGGGCGACATCGCCCTGTTGAACGGCGCGCCCGCCAGCGCCGACCTGACCTTCACCGCCCGCCAGGGCGCCTTCCTCGCCTCGGGCGAGGCGGACGGGCGCATACGCCTCACCGAAGGCGCCGGCGCTGACACCGCCATCCTCGACGTCACGGGCCGCAATGTCCGTTTCGCGGGCTCCAGCTATCTGATCCGCACCCTGGACCTGAACGGCAGGGGCACGTTGAGCCGCCTGCCCTTCACCCTGACCACCGACGTGGCGGGCGACACCCCGGTCTCGTTCAACGGCTCGGGCGTCTATGCCCGGGCCAACGGCTCCCAGACCGTCACCCTGTCCGGCGACGGCCGCGTGCGCGAGATCGCCTTCAACACCCGCAGCCCTGCCGTCATCGCTCTGGCCGGCGATGGGCGGGTCGTCCGGGTCGATCTGGGCGTCGGCGGCGGCGCCCTGGTGGGAGAACTGCGCCAGGACAGCAACGCCTCCCTGATCGAGGCCAATCTGACCAGCGTAAGTCTGGGCTCCCTGTCGCCGGACCTGCGTGGCCGCGTCACGGGCCGCGTGTCCCTGCGCGGAGCGGGCGACGACCTGTCGGGCTCCGCCAATCTGACCATGACCGAACTGCGCAGCGTCGACGCGGCGGAAGGTCTGGCGGTCAATGGAACCCTGGACGCCCGTTTGGCCGGCGACACCCTGCGCCTCACGGCCCGCGCCGTGGATGAAGGCGGGGTGCAGGCCAACGCCGAAATGACCCTGCCGGTAGAGACCTCCGCCGCCCCGTTGCGCCTCGCCGTCAACCGCACCCGCCCCATGTCCGGCGAAGTTTCCCTCAGCGGCCAGATCCAGCCGATCTGGGACATCTTCCTGGGCGGCGAACAGCGTCTGGCAGGTCAGGTCGAGGGCCAGGCCGCCATCGCCGGCTCCATCAATGACCCGCGCATCACCGGCAGCCTGGACGTCCGGCAGGGGTCCTTCCGCGACACCATCACCGGCGTCCGTCTGGAGGCCCTGACCCTGGCCGCCCGGTTCGATGGCGAGTCCGCCCAGGTGCAGACCTTCACCGCCAATGACGGATCTGGCGGCACGGTGTCCGGCTCGGGCCGCATGAACCTGCGCCAGGGGTCCTCCTCCAGCTTCACTCTGACTCTCTCCAGCTTCCGCCTGATCGACAACGAGATCGCCACCGCCGACGCCTCCGGCCCTGTCACCGTGACGCGCGGCGCTGACGGCAACATCCAGTTGATGGGCCGCCTGAACATCGACGAGGCCGAGATCGCGGCCAATCCCGTCGGCGGCAACGGCATCGTGCGCATGGACGTGATCGAGGTGAACCGGCCCGGCGGCGATCCGGTCGCCAACGGGCAGGACGATCCCGAAGCCGGCCGACGCGGCCCCACCATCGGGCTCGACATCGTGCTGCGCTCTCCCAATGGCCAGGTCTGGGTGCGCGGACGCGGACTGAATGTGGAGATGAACGTCAACGCCCGGGTCCGCGGAACGCTCGCCAGCCCACAACTGACCGGCACCGCCCGGGTGGTGCGCGGCGACTACGACTTCGCGGGGAAGCGCTTTGTCTTCGACGAGCGCGGCACGGTCACCCTGTCCACGGACACCGACCGCATCCGTCTGGACCTGCGCGCCGTGCGCGAGGACCCGGCCCTGACCGCCGAGGTGCGCGTCACCGGCACCGCCGCCTCGCCCGAGATCGAACTGACCTCCACGCCGCAGCTGCCGCAGGACGAAATCCTGTCGCAGGTGCTGTTCGGCCGCTCGGCGTCGCAACTGTCAGCCTTCGAGGCGGCCCAGCTGGCCTCAGGCGTGGCATCCCTTGCGGGCGGCGGGGGCTTCGACGTGCTGGGCAATCTGCGCGAGTTCGCCGGACTGGACCGCCTGTCCTTCGGCGGCGACGCCTCGGCCCTGACCGTGGCGGGGGGCCGCTATCTGACCGACAACGTCTATTTCGAAGTCATCGGCGGCGGTGAAGGCGGCGGCGCGGTCCAGGTGGAGTGGCAGGTGCGGCGCAACATCGCCGTCACCTCCCGGTTCGAGGGCGACGGCGACGCCCGGCTGGCCGTTCGCTGGCGGAATCAGACACGGCAGCCCGGCACGGGACGGCGGGATACGCGCCCGAACCAGACGGACTAGGGTCGCCGGCGCGCCACGGCCACCCGGCTTGGCATTTATCCCGCCGGGCGCGTAGGGTCCGCGCGCATGAAGATTCACCCCCACGATCAGGTCGTCCTCGACCGCGTCGCCGAGGCCGGCGAGCGCATCCTCTCGCGCGCCGTCGCCTGGAGCGAGATCAACTCCGGCAGCCGCAACGACGCGGGCCTGGCCCGCATGCTGGAGGTGCTGGAGTCCGAGGCCGGGACCCTGCCGGCCGACATCGCGCGCATCCCCACGTCCCCCTCCTCCATCGTCGGCGACGACGGCCGGGTGATCGAACAGACCCACGCGGACTGCCTGAAGATCACCGCCCGCCCTGACGCCCCGATTCAGGTGGTCCTGACCGGCCATTATGACACCGTCTTCCCCGCCGACACCGCCTTCCAGACCGTGACGAAGCGCGCCGACGGCGCCCTGAACGGCCCCGGTCTGGCCGACATGAAGGGCGGCATCTCCGTCCTGCTGGGCGCGCTGGACGCCTTCGAGGCCCACCCCGACAAGGACCGCGTCGGCTGGACCGTGCTGCTGTCCCCGGACGAGGAGATCGGCTCCCCCGCCTCCGCCCCCCTGCTGGCGGAACTGGGCGCGCGCGGCCATCTGGGCCTGACCTATGAGCCGGCGCTGGCCGACGGCACCCTGGCCGGCGCCCGCAAGGGCAGCGGCAACTGGCACCTGATTGTCACCGGCAAGGCCGCCCACGCGGGCCGCGCCTTCGACGAGGGCCGCAACGCCGTGGCCGGCGCCGCCATCCTCGCCGCCGCCCTGCACGGCCTGAACGGCCAGCGCGAGGGCGTCAGCGTCAATGTGGCCAAGATCTCCGGCGGCGGCGCCCTGAACGTGGTGGCCGACAACGCCGTGGTCCGCTTCAACGTGCGCGTGCCCGATGCGCAGGCCGCCGCCTGGATCGAACACGCCGTCACCGAGATCGCCTCGACCCCGCCGTTCGAGGGCCTTCATCTGCACCTTCACGGCGGCTTCACCCGCCCGCCCAAGCCCATGGACGCGGCCCAGACCGAGCTGTTCGAGGCCGTGCGCCAGACCGGCGCCCTGCTGGGCCAGACCATCGCCTGGAAGTCCTCGGGCGGCGTCTGCGAGGGCAACAATCTGCACGCGGCGGGCCTGCCCAATATCGACACCCTCGGCGTGCTGGGCGGCGATATCCATTCCGACGACGAGTTCGCCTGGCCGGACAGCTTCACCGAACGCGCGCAGCTCTCCGCCCTGATCCTGTGCAAGACCGCCTCGGGCGAGATCGACGCCCACCGCCTGAAATCCCTTCGACTGGAGACCCTGTAACCGCATGCTCGTCGTCCGCCCCGCCGGGCCCTCCGACCTGGACTCCCTGCTCGAACTGGCCATCCTGTCCGGCCCCGGCTTCACCAGCCTGCCCGAGGACGCCGACGTCCTGTCCGAACGGCTGGACATCAGCCGCGACAGCTTCACCGGCGCGCTGGCCCCGCAGGAGCGCTGGTACACCCTGATGCTGGAGGACACCGCCACCGGCGACGTGGACGGGGTCGGCAGCGTCAAGGCGGCGGTGGGGCTGAAGCGGCCGTTCTTCTCGTTCCGCATCGTCAACCACACCCAGTCCTCGCCCTCCCTGAACGTGCGGCTGGATCACCAGACCCTGGTGCTGGTCAACGAGTGCACCGGCTGGTCCGAGGTGGGCTCGCTGTTCCTCAAGGCCGACCGCCGCAAGGGCGGCGCCGGGCGCCTGCTGTCCCAGTCCCGCTACATGCTCATCGGCGCGGGTCCGGAACTGTTCGCCGACAATGTGCTGGCCGAGCTGCGCGGCGTCTTCACCCCCGACGGCGCCTGTCCGTTCTGGGACCATGTGGCGCACAAATTCTTTCCCATGGAGTTCGACGACGCCGATCGCATGACCGGCTCCACCGACAAGCAGTTCATCGTCGATCTGGCCCCGCGCCACCCCATCTACATCGGCCTGTTGCCCGAGCCCGCCCGCGCCGTCATCGGCAAGGTGCACCCCCAGGGCGTGCCCGCCATGGCCCTGCTGGAGTCCGAAGGCTTCCGCCCCAACGGGCTGGTGGACATCTTCGACGGCGGCCCCACCGTGGCCTGCCAGCGCGACAACATCCGCACCGTCCGCGACGCCCGCACCCTGACCCTGTCCGTCGCCGACGAGGTGGACGTCGAACTGGTCTCCCTCGCCTCCACCGACAGCGTCACGGCCTTCCGGGCCGTGCGCACGAAGGTGGCCATCGACGGTGACACGGCCCATATGAGCAAGGAAGCCGCCGACGCCCTGAAACTGAAGCCCGGCGCGGTCGTTCGGGTTAAGAGCTGATACCCGTCTCCTCCCCATTCATGGGGAGGGGGACCGCGCCCGACAGGGCGTGGTGGAGGGGGCGGCTCGGCGCCTGCAGAACGAGCCGCCAATCCCTGACCGCCCGCGCCACCCGTTCCGTCACGGGCGCTGAGTCGCGCCCGCGCCACCTCCCCATCTCAAGTGATGGGGAGGAAACTCCGCGCCTTCACCCGCCGTCGCCGAAGCACTAGGTAGAGCCCATGACCCACTTCATCGCCAACCAATGGACCTTCGGCCAGGGCGCCGCCTTCACCTCCACGGACCCGGCCACCGGCGAGACGGTCTGGACCGGCGCCGAGGCCTCTCCCGCCCAGGCCGCCGCCGCCATGGACGCCGCCCGCGCCGCCTTCCCGGACTGGGCCGACCGCCCCCGTCAGGATCGCATCGAGGCGGTGAAGCGCTATCAGGCCGTGCTCAAGGAGCGCGCCGGCGACATGGCCGAGGCCATCAGCCGCGAAACCGGCAAGGCCCTCTGGGAGACGAAGGCCGAACTGGGCTCCATGGCCGGCAAGGTGGACATCTCCATCCGCGCCTATGAGGAGCGCACCGGCGAGCGCGAGGCCGAGACCGCCTTCGGCCGCGCCGTGCTGCGCCACCGTGCCCACGGCGTGGCGGCGGTCCTTGGCCCGTACAACTTCCCCGGCCACCTGCCCAACGGCCACATCGTCCCGGCCCTGCTGGCGGGCGACACCGTGGTCTTCAAGCCGTCCGAGGAGACCCCCCACACCGGCCAGCTGATGGCCGAGGCGCTGGAAGCCGCCGACCTGCCGACCGGCGTGTTCAACCTGATTCAGGGCGGCCGGGACACCGGCGCCGCCCTCCTCGACCAACCTATCGACGCCCTGCTGTTCACCGGCTCGGGCGCCGCGGGCGCCCACTTCCGCAAGAAGTTCGCCGACGATCCCCACGTGATCCTGGCGCTCGAGCTGGGCGGCAACAATCCGCTGGTGGTGTGGGACGCCGCCGACGCCGAGGCCGTGGCGGGCATCGTCATCCAGTCCGCCTTCATCACCACGGGCCAGCGCTGCTCCTGCGCCCGCCGCCTGATCGTGCCCGAGGGCGCGGCCGGCGACGCAATCATCGAGGCCGTCCGCGCCCTCGCCGACCGCCTCACCTTCGCCCCCTGGACCAGCGACGGCGAGGTCTATGGCGGCCCCCTGATCTCCGCCCGCGCCGCCGACGGCGCCCTCAAGGCCGTGGACGCCCTGATCGCCAGCGGCGCCCGCGTCATCCGCCCCTTCGGCCGCATCGAAGGCCTGTCCGACGCCTTCGTCACCCCGGGCGTCCTCGACATGGCCGAGGCCCGCGACATCCCCGACGAGGAGATCTTCGCCCCCGTCCTGCAGGTGTACCGCGCCGCCGATTTCGACGCCGCCATGGCCCGCGCCAACGACACCCGTTACGGCCTGTCCGCCGGTCTGGTCAGCGACGACCCGGCCAACTGGGACCGCTTCCAGCGCCGCATCCGCGCGGGCGTGGTCAATTTCAACCGGCCCACCACCGGCGCGGCGGGCGACATGCCCTTCGGCGGCCTCGGCGCCAGCGGCAACCACCGCCCCAGCGCCTACTACGCCGCCGATTACTGCGCCTATCCCATGGCCAGCTTCGAGGCCGTCGCCGTCTCGGACATCACGTCTGAAATCAAGGGATTGAAGGCGTGAGCTTATACGGTCTGCCAAGCCGAAAGATTGGTCCGGAGCCGACGCTGAACCGCATGGGTCGGCGCTTGGGGACGACGCTTTTTTGCACAGCCATGGCGGCCGTTGTCGCGACCTTCACCGTCATCATCGGCATCCTCTTCGACGACGCCGCCTTGTCGTATCGCATCGAAAGCTGGTGTCTCGTATTCTGGATGTGCGGTCTGGTTTTCGCGGTCCAGCTCTTGACCAATCGACGATGGCTGGACGGTGCGTTGACACTGATCGTTGTCGCGATCATCGGCGCGTTGGTCTGGCGGTTCGCAGCACCGCTTCTGATCGCCAGCGGCATCCTTGGCCCCTACATCATCCCGATTGAATCATGACCTCAGCCTTCGAAGCCAATGCCGACGGTCTGATCGGCCCCACCCACTCCTATGCGGGCCTGTCCCCGGGCAATCTGGCCAGCGCGCTCAACAAGGGCGAGGCGTCCAACCCCCGCGCCGCCGTGCTGCAGGGTTTGCAGAAGATGAAGCTGCTGGCCGATCTGGGCGTGCCCCAGTTCGTCCTGCCGCCCCATGAGCGCCCCAACATCCCGTTCCTGCGCGGCCTCGGCTTTTCCGGCTCGGACAAGGCGGTGCTGGAGCAAGCCTGGCGCGCCGCCCCGTCCTTCGCCGCCGCCGCCTGTTCGGCCAGTTCCATGTGGGCCGCCAACGCCGCCACGGTGACGCCCAGCGCCGACACCGAGGACCGCCGCGTCCACTTCACCCCGGCCAATCTGATCACCAACCTGCACCGGGGCCTTGAGGCGGAACAGACGACACGCGCCCTGCGCGCCCTCTTCCCCGACCGGGACATCTTCAAGGTCCACGACCCCCTGCCCGCCGCCCCGCACCTGTCCGACGAGGGCGCCGCCAATCACGTGCGCCTGTGCGCCGACCACGGCGAGCCGGGCGTCAACCTGCTGGTCTGGGGCCGCGAGGCCTGGGAGGCCTGGGATGGCGCCTTCCCCGCCCGCCAGACCCGCGAGGCCAGCGAAGCCATCGTCCGCCGCCACACGGCCGGCCGCCCCGTCCTGGTCCGCCAGAGCCGCGCCGCCATCGCCGGGGGCACCTTCCACAACGACGTGGTGTGCGTCGGCACGCGCGAGGCCCTGCTGTTCCATGAGCTGGCCTTTGAGGACCCGGCCGGGACGAAGGACGCCATCCGCCGCATGGCCGACGGCCTGTTCGAACCGGTGTTCATCGAGATCAGCGACAGGGACCTGCCCCTAGCCGACGCCATCTCCAGCTATCTGTTCAACTCCATGCTGGTGACCCTGCCGGGCCGGGATCGCCTGACCCTGATCTGCCCTACCGAGACCCGCGACAACGACCGCTCGCGCGCCGTGGCCGAGACGCTGGTGTCGGGCAACGGCCCCATCGGCGCGGTGGAGTATGTGGACGTGCGCCAGTCCATGCGGAACGGCGGCGGCCCCGCCTGCCTGCGTCTGCGCGTGGTCCTGACCGACGAGGAGCTGGACGCCGCCAACCCGGCCCAGCGCCTGACCGACGAGCTTTACGCCCGCCTCTCCATCTGGGCCGCCACCTGGTACCGGGATGCGCTGACCCCCGCCGACCTGGCCGACCCGGCCCTGCTAGACGAATCCCGCGGCGCCCTGGACGAACTCACCGAAATCCTCGATCTGGGCGGCGACTTCTATCCGTTCCAGCAGAGCTGACGACCTCTCCTCCCCATTCATGGGGAGGTGGCGCGGGCGCGACTCAGCGCCCGTGACGGAGGGGGCGGCGCGGGCGGCAAGGGGTTAGCGGATCGTGTGGCAAGCACCGGGCCGCCCCCTCCACCACGCCCTGCGGGCGCGGTCCCCCTCCCCACAGGGTGGGGAGGAGATCGCTTACGTCACCAACCCCCACAGCTCCCGGCCCGCCAGCACGCAGAACAGCGCCGCCGCCGCCGCCAGCATGCCGTTGGACAGCCAGCCGCTGCGCCATGCCTTCGGCGTCCGTTCGCTGTTCAGCAGCCACATCAGCGTCAGGGCCAGGAACGGCATGAACAGCGCCCCCAGCACGCCATAGGCCACGATCAGCCCGAACGGCCGCCCCAGGAACAGCAGCATCATGGGCGGGAAGGTCAGCCACAGCAGATAGCCCCGGAACGCCGG
>NZ_PNLV01000003.1 GCF_013823285.1 Brevundimonas sp.
CAACTGGAGCCGGACACCGCGCGGGCGACCTGGCCGGCGTTCTGGGCCATGGCCGGGGCGGCGAGGGAGAGGACGGCCACGACGGCCAGGACGATTCTCATGACGGGACTCCGCGGAAAGCGATCCGGATCATGCAGGATAAGGGCCTAACGTGGAGTTTCAGCCGTTCATCTGGGGCGCGGCGCCGCAGGAATCGCATTCGAAGCCCGCGCCCTTCCTTTGCAGGGCGAAATCACCGCAGGCCGGGCAGGCGGCGGCCATGGGCTGGGCGGGAACGGTGGGCGGCGCCTCGGCGTCCCGTTTCTGACCGAACGGCAGAACCACCAGATTGTCCGGCGCGGCGCCCCGGGCGAAGCCCTTGGAGATGAAGCGAGCGGCGGGCACGGCTTCGGCGTCCCCCCCTTCTCCGCCGCCCAGGCCGTCGGCGTTCAGGGCGTCGGGATCGGCGTTGGCCAGTTCGGAGCGATCCAGATAGCTGACCGCCAGTTCGCGGAAGATGTAGTCCAGGATCGAGGTGGCGGACTTGATGGAGTCGTTGCCCGTCACGCGACCCGCCGGCTCGAAGCGGGTAAAGACGAAGGCGTCCACGAACTCATCCAGCGGCACGCCGTATTGCAGGCCGATGGAGATGGAGATGGCGAAATTGTTCATCAGGCTGCGGAAGGCGGCGCCTTCCTTGTGCATGTCGATGAAGATTTCGCCCAGTTCGCCGTCGTCATATTCGCCGGTGTGGATGTAGACCTTGTGGCCGCCCACGGCGGCTTTCTGGATGTAGCCCTTGCGGCGATCGGGCAGCTTGCGGCGGGTGCGGTCCCGCTCCACCACCTTCTCGACCACCCGTTCTGAAACAGGACGCTCCGCGGCTTCAGATGAGGACGGCGCCCGCCCGGATGCTTCGGCCGGAGGCAGATCCAGCAGCTCGCCGAGCGGGGCGGGGTCCGCAAGGAGCCGGATGGCGCGCGCGCCGGCAAGCGCCCGGCGGGACACGGCCCGCATGGCCTGTTCGCTGGTCGCGTCCCAGTCCAGGCGCTCCGGTGTGATGTCAGCCAGGTCGCTGAAAGGGGCCACGGCGGCGGCGGCGCCCGCCGGATCAACACCGAGGACGGCGCGCAACTCGGGCGACCCCTCGTTCCAGTCGTTCAGATCCGGATGACCGAAGGCGTAGCGGGTCGCCCGGGTCCGGTCGTCGTCGCTCACGCCCAGGTGGGTGAGCAAATCGAAGCCGGGGTTCGCGCGATCGCTGGCGGTCACCCCCAGCACGTCATGCAGGAAGCCGGCGTCCAGCACCGGAAGGAAGGCGTCCTCCAGCCGCTGGATGGTCGCCAGGGCCGTTTCGACGGCCTGAAGCTCCACATCGGTGAAGCCGAGCGCCCTCAGGGCGCCGTGGTCCAGCCCCGGCGCCTCGACCAGGGTGCGGCGGCCCAGCAGGTGACGCTCGGCCGCCTCCACGTCGCCGTCCAGAAGCGCAATGGCCGTAACCGCATGGGGCGAGAGCGCGGGGGCCGTCTCGCCCTCCGCGGTCTCGATCAGGATGCGGTGCGCCGCCGCGCTGTCGAGACGCGCGCCCAGTCGCAGCGCCAGTTCCGCGTCGTCGCAGAACAGGCCGATGAGCGCGTGGCGCAGGCCCTGCTTACGCCCGATCTTCAGGGCGTGATCGTACAGCGTCCCGGCCGGTTCGCCTTCGACGCCCAGGGCGGCGGCGGCTTCGGCGCGCGCCGTGGTGACGGCGAGCGTCTCCTCGGCATGATCGGACCAGGCGGGGCAGGCCCGGATGCGGGCCGCCATGTCCGCCGATGCGGCCGTGGCCGAGGCGTGGATCAGGGCCGCGCGCCCGGCGATCCAGGCCTGACCGGCTTCGCTGCCGGTCGCCAGGCCCCGCGCCATGACGGCTTCACCGACACCGCCCAGGGCCAGGGTGATCTGACGGACGCCGAAGCGCCAGGCTGCGTCGCCGGCCGTGCCGGAAAAGCCGCAGGCGGCCTCGATCTCCAGCGCCGTGGTCATGAGGCGCGACAGACTCTCCAGCGCCTCGAGGTCGTCTGAGGCCGCAAGGTTGATCGCGGCCGTTGGCGCCGCAACAGCCCCGTCGAGCGCCGCGGCGTCGCGGGGATTGAACGCCAGGGTGACGCGGCCGGCGGCCAGGGCCGCATCGACCGCCGGCCGCGTCTCGGGTGCGCCGGACGCGGCGAGGGCGCGGTCGGACAGGGCGACGACCGGCCGCAGGGCAGGGGCCTCGACGAGGCCGATCTCCGGCAGGCGCCCGCGCGCCGCCAGAAGGATGTCGGCGTCCCGCGCGCCGGCCGCGCGGGCGGCGTGGGCGGCGCGGGCCAGGGCGGGATTGCGCCGGGGGTCGGCGCAGTCGGTGTCAGGACCCTCGCAGCGATCCACTGCGTCGGCGACCGCGCCGAGCTTCTGACGCAGGGCGTCCATCGCATCCTGGCTGAGCCGTCTCGTCCGGGCCTCACCGGCATGGCGCCGCAGACGCGCGGGAGCGGCGGGATCGGCCAGATCGATCACGTCGCGGTCCGGCGTCTCCTGGCCTTCGTCATCTGCGATCGGATGGATGCGATGGCCCCCGGCGGCGGCCGCGCCCGGAGCGGCGAGCCCCAGCAGCACGGCGCCGATCAGTTCTTCGGCGAAGGCGCGTGCGACGGCGACGCTCTCGAACAGGCCCAGCGCATGCCCCCAGGCGGCCAGACGGACGGCCCAGCGTCCGGGCCCGCCGTCGAGCAGTTCGGGCTGCAGGGGCGCGGTCAGGGCTTCGGGGGCGAGGTTGGGCAGGTCGCCCGGCAGATCATCAGCCCAGTCCAGCCAGGCTTCGATGCGGGCGGAGGGCCAGCCGGCGGGCGCGAGGACGGTCTGGATGCGGTCCGGTCGCTCCACGGCGCGGGGCTCAAGGGCCACGGCGGCGGCGGAATCGGTGAACCGGGATGAAAAGCGCATCGATGTCTCCGCGGCCATGGCGCGAGACTAAGGCCATCACGGCGGCTGCGACAATAGATGTGGTTGTATGCGGCTGCTTACCCACAAGATATTGCGAATATTGGCGGCCATCGGAATGCTGGACGCGGGGCAGCGCGGTTTCTATATTCGCGGCCGTTCAAGGGGCGCGTCGGCGCCCTGATTCCCATCACGAAAGCGTCCCAAGTGCTGAACCTGCTGGCCAAGATCTTCACCTGGTGGAACGGGGCCACCATCGGCACCCTGTTCACCATCGCCAAGCGCGGAGAACTGGTGGGCTCGGATGAGTTCGGCAACCGCTATTACCAGTCGCGGGACACCAGCAGCTATGACGGGCGCAAGCGCCGCTGGGTGATCTACGACGGCTATGCGGAAGCCACAAAGGTGGCGCCCGACTGGCACGGCTGGCTGCGCTACACCTTTGACGAGCCGCCGTCAGAGGGCGGCATGGCGCGCCGATCCTGGGAGTTGCCCCACCTGCCCAACCTGACCGGCACGCCCATGGCCTGGCGTCCCCAGGGCTCGCTGGCCGCCGAAGGCCGTCGTCCGGCCGCCACCGGCGACTATCAGGCCTGGACGCCCGAGGGATGACCCGCCGCGGCAGACTGCTGACGGGCGTGGTGGCCATCGGACTGGCGGCCGCCGGCATTGGCGTGGCCCAGACCGAGCAGGATCCGCAGGACGCCCAGCCGGTTTCCGAGCAGTCTCAACCGCAGCAGCCGGTGTCCTCCGACCCCGTCGCCGACATCCTGATCCGGCAACAGCAGGAGCAGGACGCCGCCCGGCGCGCCACCGAGGCTCTGAACCGCGCCCCGCCGGGCGCCCTGATCCAGGCCCAGCCCCGTCCCGCCGAACCGCTCGAACGGGTCGAGAGGCCCCAGGTCGAGGAAGACGCGGAGCCAGCCCAGTCTGCCGAGGCGGACGCCAGCGCGGGCCCGACGACGCTGGAGGAGCCCGGGGAGCCGCCGGCCCGCGAGCGTCGGCCGGTGGCCATCATCCAGGCCCTGGACAAGACCACGGCCGAGACCATGCGCTTCGAGGTGCGGGTGGGCGGTCCGCCGGTCCGCTTCCGCAACAGCCTGATCTTCACGGCGCGGGCCTGCGAGGTGAACGCCCAGGACGATCCGCAGGAAGAGGCCGCGGCCTATCTGGAGATCCGCTCCCAGCCCAGCGGCACCAATCAGCCGACGCAGGCGCGTCAGGTGTTCAGGGGCTGGATGTTCGCCTCGGCCCCGGCGGTCAATCCGCTGGAGCACCCGAACTATGACGCCTGGGTCGTGGGCTGCCGGGCGTAATCCACAGCCTGGGCGCCGGTCATGGGCCCCATGAAGGCGGCGAGGTCGGGCGTCAGGTCCAGAATGTCCTTCAGCGCGCGCAGATAGGCGGCCTGGGGCGTCTCGACGAAGCCGAACTGCGACAGATGGCCGGTCATGAACTGGGCGTCCAGCAGGCGCCAGCCGCCTTTCCTCATCCGCGCCACCAGATGGACCAGGGCGACCTTTGAGGCGTCGGTCGCCCGGCTGAACATGCTTTCGCCGAAGAAGGCCCCGCCCAGGGTCACCCCATAGAGGCCGCCCACCAGTTCGCCGCCCTGACGACATTCGACGCTGTGGGCCGCGCCGCGGGCGTGGAGGGCCAGATAGAGCTCGCGGATCGCGGCATTGATCCAGGTGTCCTCGCGGCCCGGCGCGGGTTCGGCGCAGGCGTCCAGAACCGCCTCGAAATCGGTGCTGACGCTGACGGTGAAGCGGTCCTGCCGCACTGTGCGGGCCAGCCGCGAAGACAGGCGAAAATGGTCCAGCGGCAGGACGGCCCGCACCGCCGGTTCGACCAGATAGATTTCCGGGTCGTCCCGGCTGTCCGCCATGGGAAAGACGCCCGCGGCATAGGCGGCCAGCAGTTCGTCCGGCCCGAACGGGGGCATGGCCCCGATCAGCCCTCGCCCTTCTGGCGTTTGGCCCAGTTCTCCAGCCAGTGGATGTCGTAGTCGCCGGACAGGATGTCGGGCTCGTTCAACAGCTTCTGGAACAGGGGAATGGTGGTGTCGATGCCGCCCACGACCATCTCGTTCAGGCTGCGCTTGAGGCGGGCGACGCACTCGGCGCGGTCCCGGCCATGCACGATCAGCTTGCCGATCAGGCTGTCGTAATAGGGCGGGATCGTATAGCCGGCGTAAAGGGCGCTATCCAGCCGCACACCCAGACCGCCCGGCGCGTGGAAGTCGTTCACCAGACCCGGCGAGGGGGTGAAGGTCTCGGAATTCTCGGCGTTGATCCGGACCTCGATGGCGTGGCCGTCGAAGGTCACGTCGTCCTGGGTGAAGCTGAGCGGCAAGCCGGCGGCGATGCGGATCTGCTCGCGCACCAGATCGACGCCGGTGATCATTTCCGTAACCGGATGCTCGACTTGCAGGCGGGTGTTCATCTCGATGAAGAAGAACTCGCCGTCCTCCCACAGGAACTCGATGGTGCCGACGCCCAGATAGCCGATCTTGCCGATGGCCTTGTTGACCGTCTCGCCGATGGCGGCGCGCTCCTTCGCCGTGAGGGCCGGGGAGGGGGCCTCCTCCAGCACCTTCTGGTGGCGGCGCTGCAGCGAGCAGTCGCGCTCGCCCAGGTGCACCACATTGCCGTGGCTGTCGGCGATGACCTGGATCTCGATGTGCCGGGGCTTCTGGAGGTAGCGCTCCATGTAGACCGCGCCGTTGCCGAAGGCGGCCAGGGCCTCGGACTGGGCGGTCTGGACGGCCTCGACCAGATCGTCGGCGGTCAGGGCCACCTTCATGCCGCGTCCGCCGCCGCCCGCCGCCGCCTTGACGATCAGGGGGAAGCCGATGGCCCTGGACGCCTCGATGGCGGCCTCGATGGTCTCCACTTCGCCGTCGGAGCCGGGCACGCAGGGGATGCCCGCCTCCAGCACCGTCTGTTTGGCGGTGATCTTGTCGCCCATGACCCGGATGTGCTCGGGCTTCGGCCCGATGAAGGTCATGCCGTGGGCCTCGACGATCTCGGCGAAGCGGGCGTTTTCCGAGAGGAAGCCGTAGCCCGGGTGGATGGCCTGGGCGCCGGTGATCTCGGCTGCGGCGATGATCGACGGGATGTTCAGATAGGACCTGGCCGCGGGGGCCGGGCCGATGCAGACGCTCTCGTCGGCCAGGCGCACCCACATGGCGCCCCGGTCGGCCTCGGAGTGCACCGCCACGGTGGAGATTCCCATCTCCTTGCAGGCGCGATGGATGCGCAGGGCGATCTCGCCCCGGTTCGCGATCAGGACCTTGGTGAACATGGCCTAGTCCTCGAGCAGGACGAGGGCTTCGCCGAATTCCACCGGCTGGGCGTCGCCCACCATGATGTCGACCACCACGCCGTCGCGGGGCGCCGCGATGGGGTTCATGGTCTTCATGGCCTCGACGATCAGCAGGGTCTGGCCCTTCTTGACCTTGTCGCCCGCCTGCACGAAGGGCGGCGCTTCCGGCGACGGCTTCAGATAGGCGGTGCCGACCATGGGCGACTTCACCTCTTCGCCCTTGCGCGAGACGATGGTGGCCGGGTCCGAGGGCATGGAGACGGGGGCCGCGGCGGGGGCGGGGGCGGGAGCGGCCTGGGCCGGGGCGGCGGCGTACTGCACCGGCGCGGCGGCCACGGTCAGCTCGCGAGCCACGCGGATCTTCAGATCGCCGCGCTCCACCTCGATCTCGGTCAGCTCGGTGTCATTGAGGATGTCGGCCAGCTGGCGAACCAGCGCGGTGTCGATCTCGCCCGCCGGATCGTTCGGCAATTTCTTGTCGGTCTTGCTGTCAGCCATGAGGTCGATGAGCCTTCGTGTGAGTCTTTATGAACGAGCCGAACCGCCGGCGCGTTCCTGCGCCAGCCGCAGGGCGGCCCTGACCGCCAGCTCGTAGCCGTGCGGGCCGAGGCCCGAAATGACGCCGGTCGCGGCCAGCGAAACATAGGAATGGCGCCGGAACTCCTCCCGCGCCGCAGGATTGCTCAGATGGCACTCAATGACCGGAATGTCCAAGGTCTTGAGCGCATCCAGCAGGGCCACGGAGGTGTGGGTGAAGGCCGCCGGGTTGATGACCAGGGCCGAGGCCTTGCCGCGCGCCTCGTGAATCCAGTCCACCAGTTCGCCCTCGTGATTGGACTGGCGGAAGACGATCTCGGCGTCGGGCGCGGCGGCGCGGCACAGGGCCTCGATGTCGGAAAGGGTCTGGCGACCATAGATTTCCGGCTCGCGCTGCCCCAGCAGGTTGAGGTTGGGCCCGTTCAGCACATAGATGATGTCAGATCGGGCCATGGGCTCCGCCGCTCGCGATTCCGGGCGGCCTTTTAACTGAACGCGCGCGCGGGTCAAAGGCTCGCCGCAGAAGAGGTTGACCTAGCGTCATGCGTATCGAAGTCAACGGCGAACCCCGCGAGGTTGAGGCGGGCACCATTCTGGATCTGGTCGAGACCCTGGGCCTGAACCCGAAGAAGGTGGCGGTGGAGCGCAATCTGGAGATCGTGCCCCGGTCGCTGCACGCAGAGACGGCGCTGGCGGACGGCGACCGGATCGAGATCGTCCAGCTGGTCGGCGGCGGCTAGAGCCTGATCGGTTGAGGTGGAATCGCTTTGCGATTTCACCGATGCCGTGAATCAGGCTCTCGCTTTAAACTGGACCGAAATCTGAGCCCAGTTGGACTGCGTCCAACTGAACCGATTTCGGTCTGGGCGCTTCACGAAGACGCGGCAATGTCCGCCGCGATGGCCGCGCGCACGTCACCCCCCACGGGCGCGGACTGGCCGAACTGCTGCAGCATGATGGTTCCGGCCGTGCGGCGCACGGGGTCCAGCCAGCCCTGGGTGCCCGCAGCGCCGCCCCAGCCGAACTCGCCGGCCGTGTCGCCGTCGGGCAGGCCGACTCCGCCGCCGAATCCGAAGCGGAAGGCGCCGTTCTCGGGGTTCACCCCCTCGGGCAGGATGTCGGAGCGGATCATCCGGGCGGTCTCCGGCGTCATGACCCGGACCCTGCCCGCGCGTCCGCCATCAAGGATGGTGGTCAGGAAGGCCAGATAATCGCGGGTGGAGGACACCAGTCCTGCGCCGCCCGCGAACAGGGTGACCGGCTCGGCGTAGGCGGTCTCCGCGACCGGATCGACCACCTGCCGGCCGCCGTCGGCGTAGTTGTAGAGGGCCGCGAACCTGCGACGATCGGCGGCGCCGCGCAGGCGCCAGACGGTGTCGTCCATGCCGACGGGATCGAACAGGCGGCGCTGCACGAAGTCAGGGAAGCTCATGCCAGAGGCCCGCTGGATCACCAGTCCCAGCACATCCAGCGAAATGGAATAGAGGTATTCGGTCCCCGGCTCGTACATCAGGGGGATGTCGGCCAGGGCCCGGGCCATTTCGTCCAGATCGCGCACCTTGGGCCCGTCGATGTCGCGCGGCGACAGGTTGTAGCCGGTGACCGGGAAGATCCCCGCGCGGCTGTAGGCGTTGGCCACCGGCTGATCGCCGAAGAAGTGATAGGTGAAGCCCGCCGTGTGGGTGAGCAGGTGCCGGACCGTCATGGTGCGGGTCGCCGGACGGGCCTCAAGGCCGCTGGTCCTGTCGACCACGACCGTCATGTTCGCGAACTCGGGGATGAATTCGGCGACGGGCGTATCCAGGGTCAGGATTCCGTCCTCGATCAGCAGGGCGGCCGCCGCCCCGGTGACAGGCTTGGTCATGGAGTAGATGCGCCACAGGGTGTCCTCATCCGCCCGAGTCGCGCCGTCGAAGTCCAGCGATCCGGCCTCGAGGAACACATCCTGACCGTCGGGCAGGCGCACGCCGATGCTGATTCCCGGGACGTGGCCGGCCGCCACATGCCGGTCCATGGCGGCCTGGGTCGATGGGAGCAGCCTCGCCGCCTCGGCGGGCGTGATGCCGTTCGCGCAGCCCGCCAGCGTCAGGCCCGCCCCGGACAGCAACAGATGGCGCCGGTTCAGATGAATGGTCATGGCGAGTCCCCCGTTATCGCTACCGGCCGGACCTTCCACCGGAAAACTGGCGATGTCGAGCGCATCGGGCTAGGACGGCGGCCACAGGATTCCCAGGAGACACCACATGTTCAATCTTTCGGGCAAGACGGCGCTGGTGACGGGCGCGACGGGCGGCATCGGCGGGGCGGTGGCCCGGGCGCTGCATGCCCAGGGCGCCAGCGTGGTGCTGTCCGGCACGCGCGAGTCGGTGCTGGCCGATCGGGCGGGCGAACTGGGCGAGCGCGCCTTCGCCGCCGCCGCCAACCTGTCCGACCCCGAATCCGTCGATGGTCTGGTGGCGCGGGCGGAAGAGGCGGCTGGCGCGCCGCTGGACATCCTCGTGGCCAACGCGGGCATCACGAAGGACGGCCTGCTGATGCGCATGAAGGACGAGGAGTGGGACGCCGTCATCAAGGTCAATCTGGAAAGCTATTTCCGTCTGGCCCGCGCGGCCGTGAAGGGCATGATGAAGCGCCGCTCGGGCCGCATCATCGGCATGGCCTCCGTGGTCGGCGTCACCGGCAACCCCGGCCAGACCAACTATGCGGCGTCCAAGGCGGGCATGATCGGCTTCTCCAAGGCCCTGGCCCAGGAAGTGGGCTCGCGCGGGATCACGGTGAACTGCATCGCGCCGGGCTTCATCGCCAGTCCCATGACCGACGCCCTGAATGACCAGCAGCGCGACGCCATCCTGACCCGCATCCCGGCCGGGCGCCTCGGCACAGGCGACGAGATCGCGGCGGCGGCCGTCTATCTGGCCTCGGACGAGGGCGCCTATGTCACCGGCCAGACCCTGAACGTGAACGGCGGCATGGCGATGATCTGAGCCGGGACCGGTTCCCTCACATTCCTGTCATGACGGGCTGTTTCCTCCCGTTTCAGGCGTGCTAAACATCAATTCGCGCTACCAGCCACCGGTTCCGTGGGCTATGGGACTTGCGAAACCAGCGGCTTCGTGACAACGGAGCGCGACCAGAAAGACCGCCACTAAGGCGTATCTAGGAAGGCATTAGATTCATGTCCGATACTCTCGAACGCGTCCGCAAGATCGTCATCGACCACCTGGACGCCGATCCGGACAAGGTGACCGAAAAGGCCAGCTTCATCGACGACCTGGGCGCCGACTCGCTCGACAACGTCGAGCTGGTGATGGCCTTTGAAGAAGAATTCGACATCGAGATTCCCGACGACGCGGCCGAGCACATCCAGACGGTCGGCGACGCGGTGAAGTTCATCGACGAGAAGACCGCGGGCTGATTTCGGCTCACGATCAACGGTAATTCGGCGGCCGCCGGCCTGTTCCTTTGCGGGACCGACCGGCGGCCGTTACTGTTTAAGGCTTGGGTTCTTGAGGAGCTGACCATGCGCCGCGTCGTCATCACGGGCATCGGCCTCGTCACCCCCCTGGGTTGGGGTGTCGAGCACAGCTGGCGAAACATCCTGGACGGCAAGTCCGGGGCCGGCCAGATCACGGTCTTCGACACAGAAGGCTACGGCTGCACCATCGCCTGCGAGGTGCCCTCCGTTGACGGACGGGGCGGCGGCGGGCCGGACACGCCCGGCAGCTTCGACCCCGATCAGATCATGTCCGCCAAGGACCGCAAGCGGGTCGACGACTTCATCCTGTTCGCCATCGCCGCCGCCGACGAGGCCCTGGCCGACGCGAACTGGAAGCCTGAATCGACCGAGGACCAGGAAGCCACCGGCGTTATGATCGGCTCCGGCATCGGCGGTCTCGGCCCCATCGCCGACACCGCCATCGTGCTGAAGGAGCAGGGTCCGCGCCGGGTCAGCCCGTTCTTCATCCCTTCGGCCCTGATCAATCTGGCGTCCGGCCAGGTGTCGATCCGTCACGGCCTCAAGGGCCCGAACCACTCTGTCGTCACCGCCTGCGCCACGGGCGCCCACGCCATCGGCGATGCGGCGCGCATGATCGCCCTTGGCGACGCGGACGTGATGGTGGCCGGCGGCGCGGAAAGCGCCATCGTGCCGGTGGGCATCGCCGGGTTCCTGGCCTGCCGCGCCCTCACCACCAGCTTCAACGACACGCCGGAAAAGGCCAGCCGTCCCTATGACCGGGACCACGACGGCTTCGTCATGGGCGAGGGCGCGGGCATTCTGGTGCTGGAGGAGTACGAGCACGCCAAGGCGCGCGGCGCGAAGATCTACGCCGAGGTGGCCGGTTACGGCATGAGCGGCGACGCCTATCACATCACCGCCCCGTCCGAGGACGGGGAGGGCGGCTACCGCGCCATGCAGATGGCGCTGAAGCGGGCCGGGATGCAGGCGTCGGACATCGACTACGTCAACACCCACGGCACCTCGACCATGGCCGACTGGATCGAGCTGAAGGCCATCGAGCGGGTGCTGGGCGACCATGCGAAGAACGTCTCCCTGTCCTCGACCAAGTCCATGATCGGCCACCTGCTCGGCGCCGCCGGGGCGGTGGAGGCGGCGTTCTGCGCCCTGGCCATCCGCGACCAGACCGCGCCGCCCACCATCAATCTGGATGATCCCGAGCACGAGACGGCCATCGACATGGTCAGGGACAAGGGCAAGGCGCGGAAGATCGCTGTGGCCGTATCCAACAGCTTCGGCTTCGGCGGCACCAACGCCTGTCTGATCCTCAAGTCGGTGTCCTGAGGTGGCCCTGTTCCGTCGGCGGGGGGAAACGCCGGAACACAAGAAGGGCGGCCTGGTCGCCGGCCTGATCGGCGCCACGGCCACGCTCAGCCTGGTGGCCATCGCCGGGCTGGTCTGGGTCTGGAGCGTCTACTGGGGGCCGGGGCCGCGTGCGGACGCCGGTGAAACCACCACCGTGATCCTGCGCTCCGGCGCAGGGGTCTCGGAAATCGGCGGGGCCCTGCACGAAGCCGGCGTCATCCGTTCTCCCGACATGTTCCGCGCCGCCGTCAGCCTCACCGGCGCCGACCGCCGCCTGCGCGCGGGCGAGTACGAGATCGAATCGCGCCTGTCCCTGTCGGGGGTCATCGACAAGCTGGTGTCCGGCCAGGTGGTGCGCCATTTCGTGACCCTTCCCGAGGGCCGGTCCTCCACCCAAGCCTGGGATATCCTGAACGCCAGCGACATCCTGACCGGCGAGATTCCCATTCCCCCCGAAGGCTCCCTGCTGCCGGAGACCTATGAGGTCACCCGCGGCGAAACCCGCGCCGCGGTCGTGGAGCGCATGCAGCAGGCCCACGATGAACTGCTGGCCGAGTTGTGGGCCGGGCGGGCGCCGAACCTGCCTATCAGTACCCCCGAAGAGGCGGTGACCCTGGCCTCCATTGTCGAGAAGGAGACCGGCCTCGCCGAGGAGCGGCCCCAGGTGGCGGCGGTGTTCATCAGCCGGCTGCGTCGCGGCATGCGGCTGGAGAGCGATCCCACCATCGTCTACGGCGTCAACGGCGGCCGTCCGCTGGGCCGCGGCATCCGCCGCTCCGAGCTGCAGCGCCAGACGCCCTACAACACCTATCTGATCGACGGTCTGCCGCCGACGCCCATCGCCAATCCGGGCCGCGAGGCCCTGGCCGCCGTGCTGAACCCGCCGGAGACCGAGTATCTGTTCTTCGTCGCCGACGGCACGGGCGGCCACGCCTTCGCCCGCACCTATGACGAACACCTGCGCAATGTGGCCCGCTGGCGCGCCATTGAGGCCCAGCGGGCGGGTGAGCCGGCCGAGACGGCGCCGCCCGAGGCGGTGCTGGAGGATGCGCGCGCGGACGCGGCGGGGGACGGCGAACCCTGATGGCGCAACTGACCAGCATGACCGGCTTCGGCCGGGCCGAGGGCGCGCTTCAGGGCTGGACCTGGGCGGTGGAGGCGCGCTCGGTCAACGGCCGCAATCTGGAGGTCCGCTTTCGCGGCCCGCCGGGCTTCGACGGGCTTGAGCGCGCGACCCGCGAGGCGGCGCAGGCGCGGTTCCAGCGCGGCCAGATCACCCTGGGGGTCCAGGCCCGCCGGGCCGAGAGCGATCAGGCGCTGGTCCTGAACGAGGCGGTGCTGGAGCAATACACGGCCATGGCCGAACGTCTGGCGGGGCGGGGCTTCGCTCCGGCCTCGGCCGACGGCCTTCTGGCCCTGCGCGGGGTCATGGAGACGCCGCAGGAGGACGCAGACGCCGAGACCCGCGCCGCCCTCGAAGCGGCCATGACCGTCAGCATCGAGCAGGCGCTGGACGCGCTGGCCGCCTCGCGCGCCGCCGAGGGCGAGCGTCTGGCCCCGGTCATCACTGGCCTGATCGAACACATCGAGGTCCTGGTCGGCCAGGCCGAAGCGGAAGCCGCGGCCCAGACGGACGCCATCCGTGAACGGTTCACCCGCCGCATGAACGAGCTGGCGCCCGATGCGCCGGATCTGGCCGACCGCATCGTGCTGGAGGCCGCCGCCCTGGCCGCCCGGGCCGACGTGCGCGAGGAACTGGACCGGCTGACCGCCCACATCGATTCGGCCCGCAGCCTGTGCGGCGGCGCGGCCCCCTCCACCGCTTCGCGGTCCCCCTCCCCCAATGGGGGAGGAGTAGGCCGCAAGCTGGACTTCCTGATGCAGGAGTTCATGCGCGAGGCGAACACCCTGTGCTCCAAGTCCGCCACAACGCGGCTGACCGCCGTGGGCCTTGACCTCAAGGCCGCCATCGAACAGTTGCGTGAGCAGGTCCAGAATGTCGAATAACCAAACCCCGCGCCGTGGCGTCCTGCTCATCGTCGCCAGCCCCTCGGGCGCCGGCAAGACTTCGCTGTGCCGCCGGCTGATGGCCGACCACGGCGGGCTGGAGCTGTCCATCTCCATGACCACCCGTCCCATCCGCCCCGGCGAGGTGCACGGACGCGACTACAATTTCGTCAGCCACGAGGAATTCCAGCGGCTGGTGGATCAGGACGCGTTCCTGGAATGGGCTGACGTGCACGGCCAGCGCTACGGTTCGCCGCGCGGCCCCATCGACCGGGCCCTGGCCGAGGGCCGGGACGTGCTGTTCGACATCGACTGGCAGGGCGCGGCCCAGGTCGCCGAGAAATGCCCCGAGGACGCGGTGCGCGTCTTCATCCTGCCACCCAGCCTCGAGGAGCTGCGTCGCCGGCTCGTCACCCGGTCGCAGGACGCGCCCGAAGTCATCGAGCGCCGCATCAAGAACGCCAAGGGCGAGATCGAGCACTGCGACGTCTTCGACTACGTCTTCGTCAACGACGATTTCGACCGCTCCTACGCCGAGCTGGCGCACATCTATCACGCCGAACGCAGCCGCCGTTTCCGCAACCTGTGGGTCGCCGACTACAAGGCCGCCCTGCTGCGCGAAGTGGTGTGATTCCTTCCATGGGAGGCCGAAAGCAGGCCGTCGTTCGGCCACGCCCGGCGGGCGCGGGCGCCATCACGGTTCTGTGGCCGAATTTCCGTCACGCTTGAACCGCCCGCATTTGACGCCACATACTCATTCGAACACCGTCGGAATCGGCGGGCGGCCCGAATGTCCGGGCCGTGGGTCCGAGATGATCGAGGGCCCTGAAAGCAGTGAGCATCATGTCCGAGTCCAAGATTCTCCCCGTCCTGCCGCTTCGCGACATCGTCGTCTTCCCGCACATGGTCGTGCCCCTGTTCGTGGGCCGCGAGAAATCCGTGCGCGCCCTGGACGAGATCATGAAGGGTGAAAAGCAGATCCTGCTGGCCACCCAGAAGAATTCGGTGGACGACGATCCGGCGCCCGGCGCCATCTATCCGATCGGCGTGCTGGCCACCGTGCTGCAGCTGCTGAAGCTGCCCGACGGCACCGTGAAGGTGCTGGTCGAGGGCAAGTCGCGGGCGCGCCTGACGTCCTTCACGGAGCGGGAGGAGTTCTACGAGGCCAGCGCGGTCGAGATCGATGACGAGGACGGCGACGCCGAGGAGGCCGAGGCCCTGATCCGCGCCGTGGTGGAGCAGTTCGACAGCTATGTGAAGCTGAACAAGAAGATCCCGCCCGAGGCGCTCAGCTCCATTCCGCAGATCACCGACCCGTCCAAGCTGGCGGACTCGGTGGCCGCGCATCTGTCCGTCAAGATTTCCGACAAGCAGAGTCTGCTGGACACCATCAGCGTGCCGCGCCGGCTGGAGAAGGTCTACGGCCTGATGGAGGGCGAGATCAGCGTCCTGCAGGTGGAGAAGAAGATCCGCTCGCGCGTGAAGCGCCAGATGGAGAAGACCCAGCGGGAATATTATCTGAACGAGCAGATGAAGGCGATCCAGCGCGAACTGGGCGAGACCGACGATCAGCGCGACGAAATCCTCGAGATCGAGACGCGCATCCGCAAGACCAAGCTGTCCAAGGAAGCGCGCGCCAAGGCCGAGGCCGAGGTCAAGAAGCTGCGCAACATGTCGCCCATGTCCGCCGAATCCACCGTGGTTCGGAATTATCTGGACTGGCTGCTGTCGATCCCGTGGGGCAAGGCGCGCACCAAGCCCATCGACCTGGCGAAGGCCGAGACCATTCTCGAGGAGGACCACTATGGTCTGGAGAAGGTCAAGGAGCGGATCATCGAGTATCTGGCCGTTCAGGCGCGCACGAACAGCCTGAAGGGGCCGATCCTGTGCCTGGTGGGCCCTCCCGGCGTCGGCAAGACGTCGCTGGCCGCCTCCATCGCCAAGGCGACGGGGCGTGAGTACGTGCGCATGTCGCTGGGCGGCGTGCGGGACGAGGCCGAGATCCGCGGCCACCGCCGCACCTACATCGGCTCCATGCCCGGCAAGATCATCCAGTCCATGAAGAAGGCCAAGACCACCAACGCCTTCGTGCTTCTGGACGAGATCGACAAGCTGGGCGCCGACTGGCGCGGGGACCCGTCCTCTGCCTTGCTTGAGGTGCTGGACCCGGCGCAGAATTCGACCTTCGGCGACCACTATCTGGAGGTGGACTACGACCTGTCGAACGTCATGTTCGTGACAACGGCCAACAGCCTCAACATGCCCCAGCCGCTGATGGACCGGATGGAGATCATCCGCGTCGCCGGCTACACCGAGGACGAGAAGGTCGAGATCGCCAAGCGCCACCTGTTGCCCAAGCTGGCCAGGGACCACGGCCTGAAGGAGGGCGAGTGGATCGTGCCGGACGAGACCATCCGCGACACCATCCGCTACTACACCCGCGAGGCCGGCGTGCGTTCGCTGGAGCGGGCCCTGGGCGGGCTGGCCCGCAAGGCCGTGCGCGAGATGGCGCGCGGTGACGTCCTGTCGATCACCGTGGATGACGCCAAGCTGGCCGAATACGCCGGTGTCCGTCGATACCGCCACGGCGAGACGGACGAGGAGGATCAGGTCGGCATCGTCACCGGTCTGGCCTGGACCGAGTTCGGCGGCGACATCCTGACCATCGAGGCCATCAAGATGCCGGGCCGCGGCCGCATGACCGTGACCGGCAACCTGAAGGACGTGATGAAGGAGTCCATCTCGGCCGCCGCCAGCTATGTGCGCGCCCGGGCCCTGGCCTTCGGCGTCAAGCCGCCCGTATTCGAGAAGACCGACATCCACGTGCACGTGCCCGACGGCGCGACGCCCAAGGACGGCCCCTCGGCGGGCGTGGCCATGACCGTGGCCATGGTCTCGGTGCTGACCGGCATCCCGATCCGCAAGGACATCGCCATGACCGGCGAGATCACGCTGCGGGGCCGGGTCACGGCCATCGGCGGCCTGAAGGAGAAGCTGCTGGCGGCCCTGCGTTCAGGCGTGAAGACGGTGCTGATCCCGCAGGAGAACGAGAAGGACCTCGCCGAGGTGCCGGACAACGTCAAGGCGGCGCTGGAGATCGTGCCGGTGTCCACCGCCGATGAGGCGCTGAAGTGGGCTCTGACGGGCAACCTGACGCCGGTGGAGTGGGACGAGGAGACTGAACCCCTTCCGCCTGCCCCGCCTGCGGGGACCGGCGCGGAGACCGTCATCAGCCACTGATCGGGCATAGAATCCCGGAAAAAGGGCCAGAAACCCCCAATTTAAAGGGATTCCGGACGGTTTCCCTTTTGACGCGAGGGAAAAGCTGGCCTTTAGTCGGGAGGTAGGGCTTAGGCCGAGTCGTCTTTCAGACGGCAGCTGCGCCCATATAGGGCTGGAGAAAATTGTAATGACGAAAGCTGAACTCATCGCCGCCATCTCCGATGGCGCCGGGATCACCCGCGACCAGGCCAAGAAGTCCCTGGACGTGTTCACCGAAAGCGTGACCAAGGCGCTGAAGTCCGGCGAGGACGTGCGTCTGGTCGGTTTCGGCAGCTTCGTGGCGACCGAGCGCAAGGCTGGTCTGGCGCGCAACCCGCGCACCGGCGAGACCGTTCAACGCCCGGCCTCCAAGACCGCGCGCTTCCGCGTCGGCGAAGGTCTGAAGAGCGCCCTGAACGGCTAAACCGTTTATGCGTTGTCGATCAGGGCGCGGGCCGTGCGGTCCGCGCCCTGTTCAATTGAGGGCGGCTAGCTCAGCTGGAAGAGCATCTCGTTTACACCGAGAGGGTCGGCGGTTCGAACCCGTCGCCGCCTACCAAAATTAGCCTCATATAATCAGATCGTTGTGCTGGTAATCTGAGGATACAGATCATCCGTGTTTGGTTGGAAATCGGCTCGTTGGGGCAGTAGTGGGGCAAATTCGACGAAATTCCCTGACTGACCCTGCGATGCGATGAACAAGGCGGGGCTCGAACTGGTCGCTGATCTCGTTGGGGATCAGGGCTGCCTGAAGTCGGTTCTGCAGACCGTTCGGCGCGCTGCGGTGCTGTTGCCGTCACGCACGACGGGCCTCGCCCTGAGTCGGGCCGATTTCGTCCACCGAAGCAGGCCCGAATCCTGATGATTTGCATGCCCGGCAGGCGCGGCCTGTCAGGTGCCGCTGATCCAACCGCCCGCCTCCGCAGCGAACTGGTCTCGCTCCCGCAAGTTCAGGTCAGGACGCCGGTGTTCTTCACCGGACCGACAGGAGCACAGCGCAGCTTCAGCCGCCGACCACTTCTGTAGGATACCGAACGGGAGCGCGGCAACGCCGTGCCAAAAGTGCAAGGAGCGCGGGCTTCACATTGAAGCGGCGGCGGCTGAGCCGGCCTATGCAGAGCGGGGGAGGGGGCCGCCAGCGCGCTGACCTGATTGGAGCCTGGCGCGAGCAGCTTGGTCCGGTCGTTCCTTTCGCCGATCTGGCCGGTCATCCACGTCTGTGATTCCCGTGCTCACGAACCATTGCCGACATTCCGTCCGCAGCGCCTGAGAGTTTGGATGACCTCTTTGAAGCCGTTTCCGCATGTCGCCAAAGCGCCAGAAGCATGCGTAAGCGGGGGGTCCCGCGAAGCGGCAGTTTGAAAGCTCTGCTCCCGGCGCTCAGGGGACCGTCCGACGTCATCTGCATCGCTTCTGCACGAGCTGTGGTTCGAAACGCCACCGCTGGAACATCAGGGATCGAAAAGAGCAGGTGACAAAGCCGGCCTCACCGGGAGGCGCCGACCAGTCGTGTTCACTTCATCCATCCGATCATCCTTCGCCCTGAAAATTGTTCTGGGGCTTCTCCTTGTCGCAGCTGCTGACTGGCTGCTCTTCTTGAGACCGCTTGGAATAGCCGTGGGCCTGTTCGCTGTCCTTCTGCTGGCGGCGGCGGCGGTGGTTCGCAGAGGCTGGGCTGCGGACTCGAGAGGCTTCGCGGCCGCTGGCGTTGCAGCAGGCATGACTTTGGTCCTGATTGATCGCCCGAGTGCTCTGGCTTGGCTGCTGTTCGGGCTCGCCCTGACGATGGCGATGCTGTCCGCCCGTGTCGGGAAAAACGAGGACGCGTGGCGTTGGGCGCAGCGACTGGTGGTCCATGCCGCCATCGCCGTCATAGGGCCATGGCTTGATCTGATGCGGGTGCATCGGGTGACCCGTCGCCGCCGGGCCTCGAATCTGCCCGGGTTGGTGCGGCTTCTCGTCTTGCCGGTTCTGGGCGGGGCCGTATTCATCGCGCTGTTCGCCAGCGCCAACCCGGTGCTCGGGGAACTGATCGGTCGGCTCCGACTGCCGCCGCTATCCGGTGAGGCGGTGGTGCGCGTGGTGTTCTGGATTCTCTGCGTCGTTTTGGTCGGGGGCATTCTTCGTCCCCGATGGCGGTCACGGCTCCTGCCTTTGCCATCGCTGGGTGGTCAAAGACTCTCTGGCGTCACGGCGGCGTCGGTCACCCTGTCGCTGGTCGTGTTCAACCTGCTGTTCGCCGTCCAGAACGGGCTGGACCTGGCCATTCTCTGGAGCGGCGCGCCGCTACCGGACGGGATGACCCTGGCGCAGTATGCGCACCGGGGCGCCTATCCGTTGATCATCACAGCCCTGCTGGCCGCGCTCTTCGTCCTCGTGTTCCTTCGTCCGGGGTCAGAAACCGCCGTCCGGCCGCTCGTGAGATGGCTTGTGGTGATCTGGGTCGGCCAGAACCTGCTGCTGGTGGCCTCCAGTCTGCTGCGCACCGCAGACTACATCGAGGCCTATTCCCTGACGCGGTTCCGCATCGCCGCCATGATCTGGATGGTGCTCGTCGGGATCGGGCTGGGCCTGATCTGCTGGCGCCTGCTCAGGAACCGGAGCGCCGCCTGGCTGCTCAACGCCAACGCCTGCGTGGTGCTCGCCGTGCTGATGGTGGCCAGTGTGGTGGATCTGGGACCGCTCGCGGCGCACTGGAACATTCGTCAGGCGTTGGACCCCGACCGACAGGGGGCCCGGCTCGACCTCTGCTATCTGGACACTTTGAACGGCGCCGCCCTTACGGCGCTCGTCCAACTGGAGCAGCGCACCCTGGACTCCGCGCTGAGGGATCGCGTCGCCGCCGTGCGGGTTCGCCAGATGAACGCGATGCAGGCACGTCAGTCCGACTGGCGAGGCTGGCGCTGGCGCGACCAGAGGCGGCTCGACCGCGTGGCGGGCATGACAGCGGACCACCCTTTGGTGGGCCCGGTCCCAGGCGGCAGGGACTGCGACGGACATCTGAAACCGCCGCCCCGTCCTGCTGCTGCGGCGCCAGACCCGGCCGTTCTCTTCACTGTCCCGTTGACCTCCACGGCTGGAGACTGAACATGGCGATCATGCAGCGTTCGGTTCTGGTGGTCGATGATGACCCGCATATCCGCGATCTCCTGACCTTCGCCCTCGGCAAGGCCGGGCTGGCGACCCGTGAGGCGGGCGACGGGGAGGCGGCCTTGTCCGCCATCGCCGACCAAACGCCGGACCTGGTCATTCTGGACATCAACATGCCCCGCATGGACGGCATCGAAGTGTGCCGCCGCATTCGGGCGCAGGGCGACTTGCCGGTGCTGTTCCTGTCGTCCCGTGACGACGAGATCGACCGCATCCTGGGCATCGAACTGGGCGCCGACGACTACGTGGTGAAACCCTTCAGTCCGCGCGAGGTGGTGGCCCGCGTCGCCGCCATCCTGCGGCGGGTGAACCTGTCTCCGCCGCCGCCGCCCCCGGGCGCGGCGCAGATCGGACGGCTTTCGCTGGATACAGACGGCTGGCGCGCCCGTTGGGACGAAGGCGAGGTTTCGCTGACCCTGACCGAGTTCAGCATCATCAAGGCGCTGGCAGCGGCCCCGCAAAAGGTCTTCACGCGGGACGCGATCATTGATCGCATTCACGGGCCAGGCTTCGCACTGACCGATCGAACCATAGACAGTCACGTCCGCAACCTTCGGGCCAAGTTCACGACCGTCGGCGGCTCTGACGTGATCGAAACCCGCGCCGGGGTCGGCTACCAGATGGGACCATGTCTCGGCGGCGAGGCGTGACGGAAACTGCGATCCAGCGCCTGAGGTCGGTTGTACGGGCTCACTGGCCGGCCCTCCGGCTTCGCACCATCTTGCTGTCCGTTCTGCTGTTCGCAGCGGTCCTGCCGGGCGCCAGCGCCATTTTCCTGCGGGTCTATGAGAACACGCTGGTGCGCCAGACAGAGGCTGAGTTGATCGCCCAGACAGCGGCTCTGGCCGCGGCTGCGGAGGTGATGTGGCCCGGGGAGCGGATCGCTCCCGTCGATCCGGCCGAGAGGCGGGCGCCGGGATACTTCCAGCCCGAGCCGGCGATGATCGATCTTCGCTCCGACCCCGTGCTGGAGCCCCGTCCGCCAGCACGGACCACAGCCCGATCGGCGGATCCTGACATGGTGGCCGTGGCCGAGACTCTCGGGCCGATGATGGACCGGACCAGTCAGACGACGCTGGCGTCCATCGTGCTTCTGGATCGTCAGGGAGTGGTGGTGCGGGGGCTGGGCGAAGCCGGAAGCTGGCGCGACCTGCCCGAGGTTGGGGCCGCCCTTGGGGGGCGCGCCGAAACCGTCCTGCGCCGCGACGCCGGCTACACGCCGCGCTACTCGATGGAGTGGCTGAGCCGGGCTTCAGGCCTGCGCATTCACCACACCCGTCCCGTAGTGGTGAATGGACGCGTCGAGGGCGTCATCCTCGCATCGCGTTCGCCGCGGGCCCTGTTCAAGGGCATCTATCAGGACCGCGGCAAGATCCTGTTCGGGGTCATTGGCGTCCTCGGGCTGCTCAGCGTGTTGGCGGTGCTGGTCTCACGCGGGATCGCCAGGCCCATCGAAGTCCTGCGCCGGGCGGCGCGCGACGTCACCCATGGCGAGGGCGCCGTGCCGCCCCCGCCCGCGACGGCGGCGGTGGAGATCCGGGAACTCTATGAGGACTTCGGCCGCATGGCCGAGGCGGTAGAGCGGCGCTCACGCTATCTCCGCGACTTCGCCGCCGCCGTCAGCCACGAGTTCAAGACGCCGCTGGCCGGCATTCAAGGCGCCGTCGAGCTGCTTCAGGATCACGCCGACGAAATGCGGCCAGACCAACGTCGCCGCTTCCTCGACAACATCGCCGCCGACAGCCGCCGGCTCTCTGTGCTGGTCGCACGGCTGCTGGACCTGGCGCGCGCCGACATGGCGCGGCCGGAAACAGGAGTGGCCGTCGATCTGCGTGACGTGGCGGTCAGGATCGCCGATGCATGGAACGGCCCGATGCAGATCGATATCGATCTTCCCGCCAGCTTGCCTCTCATAGCAGTTCCAGCGGCAAGTCTTGAGATGGTTCTGTCTGTGCTGCTGGACAACAGTCGCCAGCTCGGCGCCACTCGGATTGCGTTGACGGGACGGGTGGAAAATCAGCGGGTGTGTCTCACCGTGACCGACAACGGGCCAGGGGTCGCCCCTCGCGACATCCAGCGCATCTTCGAGCCGTTCTTCACCACGCGGCGCAAAGAGGGTGGTACGGGAATGGGGTTGTCCATCGCCCAAGCGCTTCTGCGGGCGAATAGAGCTGAGATGGCTTTGGTTCGATCGCAAGGCGGAGCGACATTCACCCTGGATCTTCCTGCCTCGAGCAGCTCTTGAGTCCACCCTTCCCGAGCGTTGAGGCAAACTCCGCAAATGCAGATAACTGTCTGCTCTGCGGAGGCGATAAAATGGCCGCATATGGCGCGGAGCCGCCCGACGACCAGCCGGGAGGCCGTAACAGCTAGCCAGAACCGGCGCTTACAGGTCGACCTTTGCGTTGTCGCCCATCTTGGGTGCGTCGCCTGTCACGACCGCCTTGACCATCTTGACGAGCGCGACCGCCTTGCCAGGGCTATCCCACAGTTCCCCGCGCTCGGGTGTGACGGTAAGGAGACGTATCGTCGGATCGTCCTTGTCCTCCCACCAGGCTTCATCGGACTTGGTGAAGAGTTCAGCGATCTTGGCGCGGTCATTCGTCAGTACCGCCGTCCGCCGATCAGTACGTATTTGTAGTCGCCGTTGTCTCTTTCACGGGTGTCTCCTCTTGTTGAACTCCACTCCAACGCCAAGCCCGCCTGGCCGTTGCCTCGGTGCAGGCGGATCCGTGTCGTGGTAGTGCGCGCGCTCGTCGAATGTCGCATCTCGGGAGCCACGCCAGCGCCCGCTCTTGGCGCACTCGGGCTGTCTGAGGATGGGCTTCAGCGGCCGGCCGGGCGAACAGTCCGGCCCGGGCCTGGTGTGAGCTGCGGAGGCACGTGAGCTTCGGGAAGCTACATCCGGGGCGCTTCGACCGTCGTTCCATCCTTCAGCACATAAATCCTGTCCAGAAGATCCGTGAAACAGCTCTGGTGGGTGATCACCAGCGCGGAAACGCCTTCGGACCTGAGGTTTCCGACGACGGCTCTTGCCGTGTTCGCGTCCAGACTTGAGGTGGCCTCGTCGAGGATGAGTATCCGGTGGCCTGAATACAGGGCCCTGGCGATGGCGAGCCGCTGGCGCTGGCCGCCCGACAGCCCTGACCCGCCCGGCCCGAGGCGATGGTCCAGTCCGTCCTGCAGCCGGGCAACCTCGCTCCACAGGCAGGCGGTGCGAAGGGCGTTCTGCGCAGCCACGCGATCCGGGTCCCTGCGAAAAAAAGAGACGTTCTCCAGAATGGTGCCCTCAAAGAGATGTTCCTCCTGCAGGACAGTCGCCATGGCGGCACGCCCCTGCCTGACCGTCTCGGGACCGATCGGCACGTCCCCGGTCCTGATTGATCCAGTCTGGGCCTCAAGGAGGCCGGCGATGAGCTTGACAAGGGTGGTCTTGCCGCTGCCGGAGGGCCCTGTGAGCCCCACCAGCTCGCCGGGCGCAACGCTCAGGCAGACGCCGGACAGAACCTGAACATCACCGTAAGCGTGGGCGACATCCCTGATCTCGAGGCTCGCCAAGCTGGAGGCGCCGGATGTCCAGACTCTCGGCGTTTCCTCCTCACGATCGACGATGTCGGACACCTTGGAGAAGTTGGCGCCCATCAGGCGATAGGCCGCCACCTGGCTGATCAGCGACGTCACGCGTTCGGTGAACAGGCTCCTGAACGCCAGAAAGGCGAAAAGCATGCCCAGTGTAAGCGTCGAGTCCATCACGGCCAGGGCTCCGAAATACAGAACCAGGAGATGCTGCAGGGAACTGGTCAGTTTCTGCGAAAAGCCTGACAGAAGCTGAAGCCGAATCTGCGAAATGCCGACCCGTGTGACGCGGCGCTGGATGGTCAGCCAGCCGTCTTCGCGCACGCTTTCCGCGCCGGCGGTCTTCACCGAGGCGATCGCACCGAGCGTCTCGATCAGATGGCTCTGCTCGGCCCCGGACAGCTCCATCTGACGCTCCACGAGCCTGCGGGCGTGCGGCTGTATGAGGGCCGTCACCACGGAATGGATGACCACGCCGGTCACGACGATGGCGGTCAGTTTCCAGGAGTAGGCGAGGAGAATGGCTGCAGCGAACAGGGCCATGACTCCGTCCACCGCAGCGGTGACCACTCCACGGGAAATGAAATCCTGCAGACTCACCATGGCGGAGATGCGCATCAGCACGTCGCCCGGTGCGCGGTTCTCAAAATAGCCGGAAGGCAGGCGGAAGAGGTGCGAGATCACCCCTCCCATCAGCTGGTACACCGCAGCGGACCCGAACTGTACGACGGTCGCCGTGCGCAGCGCGTCGGTCAGATGCTGAAGGACCGAGATCAGTATGAATCCGGCGAGCAGCACCCCCAGCAGGTGGGTGTCGAAGGTGGGAATAACGTCATCCACGACGAACTGCACAAACAGGGGCGCCAGAAACGCGCAGACCTGCAGCAGCACCGACAGGATCAGAACATTGAGCGTGTTCGGCCAGAAGCGGTCGATCGCGCGAGCGATGTCGCCGAAACCGAACCGACGCCCGGAGGCCGCGAACCTCACGCCCCTGGAAATTTCTATGAGCTGAACGCTGTCGGACGCGGGCAGATGGATGTTCGCCACGGCCCCGGTGGCCGGGTCCCAGACGAGATGCCGGCCCGCCGCCTGATCGCCAAGAAGAAGAAGGCCGGCTTCTCCGTCAAGCCGGATCATTGGATAGGAGTAGACGTCTGCATGGAGACCGGAGGGAGGCGGCAGACGCGCGGCGATCCCGGCCGAGCGACAGAACTCGGGCAGATCCTCCAGCGCCACTCCGCCCGATCTGGACCAGTCCGCGCGCAGCGCCGTCACGGCGCTCGCATCCAGATGGATTCTCCGCGCCGCTTCGAGGAGGCAGGTGAGCGTCACCGGTGGAAGGCGAGAACCAGACGGGCCCCTGCTCATCGCCCGAGGGTCCGCGTCCAGAACCAGTGAACGAGCCGTCGGCGATGGGTCACGAAGTCCGCAGTGACGCCCATGCCCGAACGCAGACGCCCCTCGACGCGCGGGGGAGGCGTCACGTCCTCAACGGTGACGAGATACAGCGCCGGGCCTGGCGGGAGCCCCAGACGGGCGATCTCCTGCGGCGGCAGCGTGGTCGACGATATGTACGATACCCTTCCGGATCCGGCGCCGTACTGGCGAAAGGGATAGGCGTCGAACTTCAGGCGCACGGCATCGCCGGTTCTCAGGCGGGCGACCGCCGCGCCAGACGCGTAGAGCCGGACCTCGAGTGTTTCACCCGGGGGCAGGATGGCGGCTATGAGGTCACCCTGGGAGACCGAACTGCCCGCGTCCCTGAACAGGACGGCGACGGTGCCGGCGACGCCGCTGGTCACCATGATCTGGTCGGCCGCCTGCTCCTGAACCCGGCGCGCGCCCAGAGAGGCCGCCGCGCGCGAACTGTCGAGCTCAAGGCGTTCTCTCTCCAGGGCGACGATGCGGCCCGCTTCCTCAGTGTCCGATATTTCCCGTTCAAGAGCCTCCAGCCTGACATTGAGCGCGCCGATCTCCTGGCGGCCCGCCAGGGCCGACAGGCGTCGGCTGTCCATTTCCCGCCGGGAGATGAACCCCTGTACGGCGACCTGCTCCGCATCCGCCAGGGCGTCCTCGGTTATGGCCAGCCGCTCCTCTGAGACCTGGCGCTGCGCCCGCACCAGGTCCCTCTCCGTACGAAGACTGCCTGCTGTCGCCCGAAGTTGCCGTGTCCTTGCGTCAAGCTCCCTCTGCCGCGCCTCCGTCTCCCGGGCAGCCAGCGTCGTCTCTTCGTCGATGTAGGAAAGGCGCAGACCTGCAGCGCTGCCCTGGCTCACGGCGTCCGAGACGGAGAGGCGAGCAACCTCTGCGCCGGCGGCGATCCGCTCGCCTGACGAGACCGAAAGGCTCTGGATCACGCCGGCACGGGGAGCGGCCAAGGTTACCACGCCAGCCGGGGGCGCCGCATGACCGGCGGCGGTTTCGCGTCTTTCGTACTGGACGAAGACCAGCGTCAGCGCCAGGGCGATCGCAGCGGCCAGAACCGTGCGACGAAGCAGCGGCGTCTCCGGGACGCGAAGGAACCCGGGACGGCTCATCCTGACGGGGCCAGGCGCCTGCGGGCTTTCGCGCAGATCTCCATGGCGTCGACGGACGACGCCTCGCTCCCGGCGCGGCTGGACGCAGTCAATTTCAGCCCTGCAGGCCGCCAGACGGTGTCCGGTCGGCCGGTGGCTTGACCTTTCCGGAAAGAAGCTGGGTCGCGGCCCAGTCTTCCAGGATGCCGTCCACCGTGCGCGGCGCAACGCCCGTCGTGGCTTTCACACAGAGGTCGCAGAGGGACGGGTGAGGGGCAGCGACGTCGAATCCCCGGGCCTCGGCCATCACTTCATACAATCGCCGGGGGCCCATGGTGTTGATGAACCGGAAGTGCGTTCGGCCCGTCATGCGGGCGCAGATATCAGCGAGCGGTTCGCGATGAACGTTCCCCGCCGCGAACGTCGACAGTTTCCCTCCGGCGCAGCAGCACGCCTGGAGGGTCCCGTCGGGGTAGACCACCGGCCGCTGGCCGACTTCCTGGCATCCGCCGTAGCTGAAGGTGTCCAGCGAGGTGAGATAATGCTCCTCAGGATACTCGGCCGCGCGGCCCATCCCCACGAGACGCCCCCCCGAAACGAGAATCCTGGACGAGCCCTGGGCTTGGAAATCCTGGAGCGAGGCCGGGCTGGACGGCTCAAAGCGCACCAGCTGGTCGCGGTCCACGCCATAGAGTTCGGCGAAGACGTCGCAGATGTCTTCCGGTCCGTTGTGCGTAAAGCTTACGGTGATGGGATACCCCATCTCCCGGGCTATCGCGATGGCGCTGTGCAGGGTTGATGCGGGCTGAAACTCCAGATGGTATTTGTCGGCGCTGAAGTTCAGCGACGTCAGCCCGGCGAAGCGAAGGCGGCGGAGAAGGCGCCGCCCTTTTTCCGGGTGTTTTCCCCAGAAGCCGTTGGTCACGATGCGTGTCTCGAAATCGAGATCGGATGCGCGTTCCACCAGTGTTTCGATGTCTTCAGGATGAACCAGAGCCTCGCCGCCCGTGAACACGATGGTTCGGATCGCCGGTTTGATCAGCGCGGCCTCGTCGATGATCCGCTCCGCCAGCTCCAGTGACATGCGGTCGCGGTTTTTGGGGCCGGAGTTGATCCCGCAGTGTCGGCACTCGATGTTGCACGTATGGGAATACATGATTCCCAGTTCATTTATGGCGGGCATCAGGTCGCGGCTCCATCACTGATAGGGGTGATCTCCGGATCCGCAGGCGAAGGTTTCCGTTTCGCGATCATCCGGTTCATGGACGAGGGAGAACGGCGTCCCGAGGGGCGCCCGTCGGCATCGGCGGGAAGGATGGCGCTGAGCATGGCGCCGAGCCGCAGGTCGCCACCTTCGGAAGGCCCGTCGTCATCCTCCACCGTCAGCGAGAAGCGGCCATGATCGAACGGCAGCCCTGGTGCGGCGGCTATGAGTTCAAGGCGCTCGCGCTTGCCTCTGGAGTGCAGCTCAAGGGCCCTGTGGTGGCAGTAGGGATTGTTGCCGGGGCGCCCGAATAGCGCATGCGAGGTCCAGGTGCAGCCCCCGAGGCAGGCGTCCGCATGCTCGCAGCCATGGCAGAATCCCCAGAGATCCTCGCGCGTGCGCTTACCGAGCCCGGTCACTTCGGATTTTGACCGCCAGATCGTCTCGATCGACTCTTTGCGAACGTTCCCGCCGGTGTAGGCCCCGCTCGGCAGGGAAGGACATCCCTTGACCTTGCCATCGGCCTCGAGACCCAGGCTGGCCTGTCCCGCCAGGCAGCCCCTCCAGAGATGGCCGGCTTCGCCGCCGATACGCAGGGCGCGCTCGTATGGACCGAAGTAGCCCACGTTGTTTCCAGGCACCAGGTTGACAGTGGTTCCCTTCAGCTTGCGCGTCTTGATCCAGTTCAGGATCGGCATCACTTCGAGCAGGTCATAGGGCTGCAGGATCAGCTCCGGTCGATCCGCCGCACGGCCCAGCGGCACCGTGAGCTGCACCTGCCACGCGTTGACGCCGATATCGACGAGGACATCAGCCAACGCCGGGAGCTCCGGCGCGGAAAGTCGGTTTATCTGCGTATTGACTCCCAGCCCGATGCCCGGCGTCTCGGCGATCCGCCGGGCGCAGTCGACTGCAGCTTCGTAGCTCCCGGGCGCACCGCGAAGCTTGTCGTGCGTCAGGCCGATTCCGTCGATGGAGACACCGATCTGGCTCACGCCTGCGGCCGCGGCCTCGGCGAGCCTCCAGGCGTCCAGGCCCCGTCCTCCCGTGACCATCGAACAGGTCATGCCGCTCTGGGTCACCGCGGCGGCTATGTCGACCCAGTCCTCCCTCAGATAGGCCTCGCCCCCGATCAGGGTCACTTCCCTGACGCCTAGCTCCGCCAGCTGGCGGACGACGTCCAGCGACTCGGCGGTTGAGAGTTCATCGGTGCGCTCCGCCCCGGCCCGCGACCCGCAGTGCCGGCAGGCGAGGTCGCACTTGAGGGTGATCTCCCAGACTACGAAGGCCGGAGGCGCGCCGGCGCGCCATTGCCTGACGACCCGGGATATATCCCCGTCGAAGACAGCGGCCGCCCGCCGGGCGGCCCCCATCAGTTCAGCCGGGCGAGAAAGGAATCCAGAACATCCCGGGTGAGGGCGCTGGCGGTGAGGCCGTCAGCCCCGTGAACGCTGAATGTGAGCGCATCGGGCTCCGACCGGGCCAGGGCGCGCAGGACCTTCAGATCGGCGGCGGTGTTGTTCCCGCGCAGTTGCTGCTGGTCATCGCCGGGGTCACCAGGGCCCACAGCGATCGCAACGCCGTAAATCGCGATTGCAATGGCGACCGTGCTGGGGGGTTCGTCCGGCCCGAGGATAACCTGCGGGAATTGCGGATCGGCGCCGGGGTCGGCCAGGAGTTCCTTCAATCCCTCCCAGATATCTCCATCGGACCCAGCCGGAGTGAGAAGACGCAGCCGCGCCTCGAGCGCCATCATGTCGGCGGACTCTGGCAGCTCGATGGTGTCGGGATCGTATCCTCTTTGCTGCAGCGCTTCGGCGGGAGCGGCCAGGAAATGGCGCCTGAAGCCTTCATCCGAGCGCAAGGTTCCAACAAGGCCGCCTACGGAATTTTCAACTGATGGGTTCTGCATGATGCCCGGCTCCCTCGCCCGGAAAGTCAGTTCGTCGCCAAAGTTTCCCGCCCGTCGCCCGTCCAGGCGGACAGGAAGGACGCTCGCCGCACCAACACGGTGGGACCTATCCACGGTTGTATCTTACATAGGTTTTCCCGTCTATAGGGGTTGTGTTCTTTCGCCGAATATCGCCAAATAGGTGTACTGATCTGAACGTCTGCACGGACTTCCGAGGCGCGGACAGTGACTGCGCAGGTCAGGCCCCGTCGCCTGGCCCGAACAGATCCATCGGGGTGGACGCCAGAGATGGCGCACCCTAAGCGTCAGTTGTGATCACCTCGGGCTGAAGACCGCCTAGCCAGGCGTTTTCGGGTCTGCTTTAGGAGAGAGACATGATCGCCGCATGGGTCGGTTTCGTCGCATTGTCTGTCCAGCCTGTATCAACCCCCTTCACCGTCGAGTCCGTCGATCAGCATGTCATTCATGGGCAGGTGGATCGCGCGAACGGTCCGGCCCGGGGCGCGGTGGTGATGGTCGCCGGCTCGGGAGCCTTCGACAGGGACATGCGCTTCGGCCGAAGCGGCACGGACCGCGACGCGATCTTCGCGGATCTGGCGGGTCGCATGACGTCGAACGGCTTGGATGTCGTGCGCTATGACCGGCGGGGCGTCCGTCACGGGGTTTCCGCCCTCGAAGCGCTCGACCGGGAAGCCTATCCAGGCGTCACAGCCGACAACCTGAGCCGGGATCTCGAGGCCGTCTATGCATGGACCAGGTCGTCCAACGGGCTCGGCGCGCGGTGCGTCGTGGTTCTGGTGCAGTCAGAGGGCGCGGCGCATGCAGCGGGAATGGCGGCCCGAGGCGAGGTCCCCTCTCCGGATTTGCTGATCGGGATCGGCGCGCCGCTGGAAAGCAAGGCCGCTGTCCTGCAGTGGCAACTGACCCTGAGGGACGCCGAATCTCTCGAAATGATGGATCGCGACGGGGACGGGGTCATCACCAACGAGGAGGTGGAGGCGAACATCGGGACGACGCCGTCAGGCGTTTTTGGACGCGCCGAGCCCTTTCTGCAGCCCGACGGCGGCTGGACCGCGGCGGAAATCGAAACGCTGAGGCGAAACCAGCGCGCCCTGTTTGAGCAAACCCGTGAGGCCGCTCTGGGGCTTCCGGACGAAGATCCCTATCCTGACGCCCTCACGCCTGTCTTCAGCCAGGGATGGTGGAAAAGCTGGTTCACTGACGATCGCCCCCTAGCGAGGCTATTCTCCACCTGGTCAACGCCGATGATCCTCCACTACGGATCCCTTGATTCCCAGGTTCGCGAGGCGCGCCAGCGCCCCGCGGCCGAGGCGTATCTGCCCGATCATCAGGTCCGGATCGTCTTGCACCCGGGAAGAGGACATTCGCTCGGCCCGCATCAGCTCATGGGGCCGATGGACGAAGCCATTGCTGATGAAATCGCTCGTGACGCCTCGAGGGCCTGCGGAGGGTGAACCGGTCCCGGAGACGGATCCCGTGGCGTGAACGCGGGCGGAGAACTCCCGCCCGGGGGCGTCAGACCTGATCGGCGGCAGCCCGAGCGGACTCTGGCGCGAAGCGTTCCGTTGAAGCGTCTTCCGTGCCCAGCTCGTCGATCCGGCCGGCGCCCACGGTCAGGATCCGTCCGGCCGCCTCGACGAGGGGCGAGCGGTGCGCCACCACGATGCGGGTTAGCGAAAGCTGCTCCACCAGGTGCACGATCGACTCCTCATTTTCGCGGTCGAGGTTGGCCGTGCCCTCGTCGAGCACGAGAATCTTCGGGCGTCGGTAAAGGGCGCGGGCGAGCAGGATGCGCTGCTTCTGCCCGGCGGAGAGACTCGACCCCATATCTCCGACGAGGGTGAGGTAGTTCATCGGCATGGCGACGATTTCCCCGTGGATCTGCGCCGCCATGGCGGCCATGTGAACGCGATTCAGGTTCAGGTCGGGGTCGAAGAACGCAATGTTGTCGGCCAGGGTCCCGGACAGCAGTCGATCGTCCTGTGACACGACACCCAGGTTCGCTCTCCAGGACTGCCAGAGGGCGCTGTCCGCAGGCTGGCCGTCGATCAGGATCTGACCCTCCGTCGGCGCGGCCAGCCCCAAGATCAGTTTGAGGAAGGTCGATTTTCCTGAGCCGGACGGCCCCACGACAGCAATATAGTCTCCCGCGCTGATTTTCAGATTCACCTTCTGAAAAATCCAGCTGTCGGCCATTCCGTAGCGGAACGAGACGTCCCGAAGCTCCAGTCCGCCAAGCACCTCTCGCGTCGGGGCCGTCTGCTGGCTGTCCGGCTGAGCCGAGATGATGTCGCCGATGCGGTCGATATGGATGCTCAACGCCCTGAACTGCAGCGCGCGGGATATCAGCGCAACCGTTCGGTCCGTGAAGGTCTGACGGAAGGCGAGAAAGGCGATGATCATGCCGATGGACAGGCCGCCGGCTGTAAGGACTTCGGTTGCACCGATATTGACGATCAGAACGACCTGGAGCCCGGTCGCCAGGTTCTGCAGGAACAGCTGACTCGTCTGCAGGCGGCCCAGTGAGACGGTCGCATTGAACTGTCTGGAGTAGAGATTCCGCCAGGACCCCTCGCGTTCCGCTTCACGCCCCATGAGCTTGATCGTCGTGGCGGCGCGGATCGTCTCCATCAGGTGGGACTGTTCGCGCGCAGACGTGGCTATCGCCTCTTCGGTGCGGCTGCGGGTAGCCGGGTAGAACGCTAGGCCGACCAGCAGGACAATGATGACCGAGGCGAGGACGATGAGGGTGAGCTTCGCCGAATAGGCGAACAGGATGATCAGGGCGACCAGCGACATCGCTCCGTCGATCAGCGCCGAGAGTATGCCGGAGGTGAGGGCGTCCTGGATCTGCCGCGTGGAGCCGACCCTCGACAGGATATCGCCGACGTGTCTTTTCTCGAAATAGGTGGCCGGAAGGCGGATCAGGTGACGGACGAGGTTTCCGACCATCTGAAACATCATCTGGTTGCCGAGCAGCTGAAGACTCCAGTCACGGACCGCCTGCGTAAGTACCTGGAGGAGGACGACCGCGCCGAAGCCCAGCGATATGACGGTCAGCAGATCGAGGTCATTGTTGGCTATGACCTGGTCGATAACGATCTGAAGCTGAAACGGGATCGCGAACGTCGCGGCCTGCAGCGCGAGAGAAAGGCCTATGACGAAGGCCGCATGCCTATAGACGCCGCGCGCATTGCTCCAAAGGCTGCGAATCGAGACCGGCGCTCTCGCTACGATGGGTTCGAAGCTGGCCGATGGATGCAGCTCCAGGGCCACGCCGGTGAAATGTTTCGAGAACTCTTCCACGGGCATGCAAAGACGTCCGCGCACGGGGTCGTGGATGACCATCGAACCGCGCCGGGCGGAGACCAGGACGACGAAGTGGTTCAGGTCCCAGTGCACGATGGCCGGAAGCGCCAGCTTCGGCACGGCGGAAAGCTCCAGTCTCAGGGTCCTTGTCGAGAAACCCATCCTGTCCGCAAGTTCGGTCAGGCTTCGCAGGGTGGCGCCGGCGATGGAGACCGGAAAGCGCTGTCTAAGACCATTCAGATCAACATCATGGCCATGATAGCGCGCAATCATGGTCATGGAGACGAGACCGCACTCCGCCGCTTCCGCCGACAGGATAACGGGCATTGCGGGCTTGCGTGGAAACCGCAGATCAATATCGGAGATCACGTCCGGCGTCCCACCGCGTAGAGCGGATCGAGGAGCCACTCCAGAAGACTGCGACGATCGACGATAATATTGGCGGTCAGGATCATCCCGGGCTGGAGCGCGATCCGCTCGCCATAGGCCGAAACAAAGTCACGCTCGAGTTCGACCCGGACCTTGAAGACCGGTTCCTGCAGCCCCAGGCCGGCGATAGCTACTTCGGAAGGTGCCAGGACCGTGCTCGAGACGCTGTCCACACGTCCCCGGCCAGAGCCGAACTTCTGGTAGGGATAGGACTGGTACTGAATGCTGACGGTGTGCCCTTCGCGCACGAAGCCGGCCGCCCGCGACGGAACGAAGATTTCCGCCACCACCCTCTGACTCGTCCCGGCCAGGATCGCGAGCGTCGCTCCGGCAGGGACCGATTGGCCCTGTTGAGCGGGGAGGGCGAGAACGCGCCCGGCCACCGGCGCGGTCAGCCTGTAGCGGGCCGCGGACGTCAGCTGGGTGCGCCGCTGTTCCAGCTCTGACGTCGCGGCCAGTCCCTGCTCACGCGTCTGTTCGATCGCGACGGGCATCGTCCTGATCTGGTTGTCGGTCTCGACGATCTCGCGCCGCAGCGCCAGGGACACACTCCGGGCCGTCGAAACCGCCTGTCTCGCGGCGAGCCACTGGGCCTCGGCGCGTTCAAGATCACGGTTGGAAAGATAGCCTCTGGCGTGCAGATCGCGGGCCCGTTCCACGGCGGCGGCTTCAAGCGCCTGCTGCTGTCCGAGAAGTTCTGCGCCAAGAAGGGATTCGGCATGTTCGCCCTCAAGGGCGGATCGTCTCGCCCTGAGACTGTCCAGAGTCAGTCCGAGCCGCGCGACTTCCGCTTCCATGCTTGCGCTGGTGGCTCTGATCTGCGCCGCCGAAAGGGCCTCAAGCCGATCGCCGTCATCGCCGGAGACCGTGTCGAGTGATCGACGGATCTCGGCCAGATCTGCGCCCAAGGGTACGATATCGCCTTCCTGGATGAATACTGTCTCGACCAGTCCGCCTTCGCGCGCCGTGGCGCGGATGATGCCGCCGCTGGGGACGAGCCAGCCGACGGCCGCCTCCTTCCTCGCGTAGGTGGACACCGACGCGAACACAATGGCGCTGGCCACGACGACGACCAGGGCGATCCCCACCGAAATCCAGTTGAAGCCCAGGTCCAGAGTGACTTCGCCATCCAGCCGTCGAATAGCGTGTGAGACGCTTTCTGGTCTGAACAGTTTCATTCGTGTCCCGGCGTGACGTCAGGCCGTGCGGCGCAACAGGCGCTCAGCGCCGCGGCCATCGCCAACGCCAGCCGCCTTCCGTTTTCAGGGCTGCGATCACGAAGAAGCCGATAAGCAGGCCGGCCATGGCCACCCAGCGCAAGACACCCTGAAGGCCGCCAGCGGCGGCGACAAAAAGTACAATGAACGCTACAAAGAGCACCCACCCCTGCCAGGCGATGGGCAGGGAGGAGCCGTAGCCGTATCGCTTGGCTGCGAACCAGGCCTTCGACCGGGGCATCAGGTTTTCTCTCCCTGCAGGGGTACGGACTCGATCAGTCCAGCCCGACGCGCGTCCGTAATGACACCCACAACCTGGAACGGGTCGACGCCTTCTCGCGAAGCGAGCTGCACAATCTGCAAGGGCGACTTGTCCCCGTCGTTGATCATCCTGCCGATAACGTCGAGGAGCCCGGTCTCGACCTTCACGTGAGCGCTTTCGACCCCGACGCCGCGCTCGTCGTCGAAGAAGTCAATATGTTGGCCGAAACGGATGGGAGCGTGCGGATCAATCTTCGATCCCATGTTCCGCGCGATCATCTCCTTCATGGTCGCCGCGAGATTCTCCGGTCGGTCGTACCGGGCATCGTCGAAGACGATGTATCCGTCCGGCCATTCATCGCAGGGCGCCGTCGGACTGATGAGACGGACTCTTCGCTCGACGATGTTGATGAGGAAACCCGTGACGCAGGCGATCGTGCCGTTCACTATGGTGCCGTTCTTGTGCTGGACGGGGCCTTCGGCCTGCACGGAGCGACCCTGATAGGCGCGCCCGGCGCCGGACTTGGGCGCAGGACTCCCCTTGTTCTGAAGCACCAGCTCCACGCCCAGCAACTCCTCCGGTGTGAACTCCTGGTGGATCTGAAGCAGGATCTTGGTCGTGAGCACGGAAAAGCGGTTGGGGAAGGACTTCGAGCGTTCCCAGCGCGCCAGGACGGCCCGGGTGAGCTCCTTGTTTCGCAGTGGGATCGCCGAGGTCGTCTGGGGCAGCACGCCAACCACCTCTTCATAGACATCGAGGAAGTCCGCGTACTCCGGATTGTCCAGAGGTTCGGTCGCCCAGTAACAGAAGCCCGTTTTGAGACCGGGGCCAAGTACGCTTTGGACCGCGCGCAAGGTTTGCTCCCACTCGTCCCGACCGGCGCCCTGAACAGAGAAATTGCCCCCGAATTTCGCGGCCGAAATCCCGCAGAACCAGCATCCCACCGAGCATCCGCTGGAGAGTTCGAACGTGACGGGAGGGTGCACGATGCCCTGTGAGTGCGCCCCGAGCTCGAAGGCGGTCCGGTTGATCTGGCGTCGCCGCCACTGATCAAACGCCGGATCGGCGCCTGCGGTGTCTCCGATCTCCCGGATCTTGTCCCGAAGGCCCAGGAGCCCATGGAGATGTTCATCCCAAAGGGCGGTCAGGGGCCAGTCGTCTGCGGTTGCGCTGGACCTGTGAGCGCTGAACTCGATGTTGAACACAGGCTGCAGACTCGTGAGGTCGAGTTCGCACCCGCACGCGGCGGCGGCTTCCTCAAGGCTCATAACACCTGCGAGGACAGCCCCCCGGTAAACATCGTCCCCCTGGAATCTCTCCAGAAAGCGCTTGATATGCGCAATCTGTCTCAGCTGTTCCGGAGGGCGTGAAAACGCCTCCCGGAACGCTGAAAAGACATCCTCGTGGGCGACCGGCTGCGCGGCCAGGCTGCCTGCTTCCGGCATGTTACGAAGCCGCCCTTGTAACCGAGGGCTCAGTGGCCAGCAGGAAGGCGAGCGCCACAGCCACCGCCGCCGCCGCCACCGCCACGACGACAACGGCGAAGGCTTCGGTCAGGACGACCGCATTGCCTTCAACGAAGGTCGACGTGCCGGCGCCGCCGACCCACTTGATCTCATCTTCGGTGAGTTCGCGCATTTCGCCGGTCTGATCGTCGTACATCTTCAGCTTCGGAGCCTTTGGAGGTCCCATCGCCGCGACGTTCTCGATCACCTGCTGGGATGCATCCTCTTCCGAGAAGTCGTAACCTAGGCTCTGCGCCCCCTTGGCCAGGGCGCCGATATCAAAACTCTCGCTCAGACAGGCTTCCAGCACCGCCGGGTTCGACATTGCGGCGGCTCGGAAACGCTCAATCTCGGTATGCATAGTCTCCTCCTGAATAGCAGCATGGCATGAATTACACCTGAGAGTTGCAGCGGTTGATGCGTCTTGTCAAACCTTAGATGCGTATAAATCAGTCCGGCCATTATCTCAGGTAGTGCCCCCGTCAGCAGCACGTCACCGGCACCGGCTTCGCACCGCTACCCGACAGCCTCCGTCATTACGTCGCGCTGGCTGCCGAATGCCCGAGTGAAGACAAATGCGAGAGTCCGGTGGAGCTGACACCCCGCTGGCGACCCCGCGAGGGCTCCCAGCGGGCGCGCACCGACACGCGGGGGGCTCTCGAACCGGTGTGGAGGCCCCGGCGCCAAGGCGGGCCAGGGACCGCTTGAGTCACGTACCAATCAAACTCCGCAGGCTTGCGCGGCTCCGCGGCTTTGCCTCATGGCCAGGCGGCCATGCGCGCCGTTCAGCCGAAGACCGGGTCTGTGAAGACGCAGGATTTGCCCGACCCGTTCGGAGGAGGGCCAGGGGCGGTAAGAAGGAGGGCGTCCAGAGGCGTCCTGACTGAGCGCGGGAAGTCCGGGCGGAAGCCGGTCGCTTTCGCCAACTATATGGAGAGCACGCTCCGCAGCTTGGAGAGCGCCCAACGCAGCCCTATAGTGAAGCATGCCGCGCATCGCCCTCACCCAGCCCCATCCCTTTGATATTGAAGTCGGCGCCCGCGTCGCCATCCGGAGGCGGGCCATGGGGCTCAGTCAGACGGACTTGGGTCAGGCCGTAGGGATAACCTTCCAGCAGGTCCAGAAATACGAACGCGGCGCCAATCGCATCTCGGCGTCGCGTCTTTTCGAGATGTCGAAGGTTCTTGGCGTAAGCTGCGCCTGGCTGATGGGCGAGGAGGGCGCTCCCGGCGGGAGCGACCTCAGGGGCGTTGATGCGTCTTCCCAGAAGCTTCTGGTGGCGTGGGAACGGCTGGACGCGCGCGACCAGGTCGCGGTGCTCAACCTCGCACAGACCCTGGCGGCTTCGAAGCCGCCAGTCTGACGTCTGCGTTAACCCTCTGGACTATCGCCGCTTTCCCCCCCTAACTTGGCGGACGGACGGGGGAGGGACAATGCGGGGAAATCGCCTGACGCAGCGCGAAGTGCAGTGTGTCGTGCTGGCGGGCAAGGGGTATACGGATAAGGAAATCGCCCAGCGACTTCGCCCCGGCGGACGGGGCATGTCCCCGAAGACCGTCAGCAATCATCTTCACAGCGCCTATCAGAAACTCGGAACGCGGAGCCGGGACGCCGCCGCCGCCATGGTCGCCCGGAATTACCCAGTTCCACCTATACCTATACCCGAAGCGGACGCGGGCGGGCCTGATCCGGTCGTCGCCGCCGGCCGGGATGATCGGGGCGAAGACGGTGGACGGGCCGGCAATCCCCTTTATGGGGCCTATGTCGCGCTCGGCGCTTCGCGGGTTCCGCCCCGCTGGGTGGGCTCGCGGACCGGCCTGATCCTCATCTGGACCCTGTTCGGTCTGATGCTGATCATCGCCGGTTTCGGAGTCCTCACCGCCTTCGGGTCCATCGACCGGTTCGCGGACGACGCCTTTCGATCAACCGCTGAAGGCGTGAACAATGAACCGCAACCCCAAGGCCGATGATTTCGCATCAGTGACGGCCGCTGAACTGCAGACGTTCGAACAGATCCTCGACCAGGCCATCGCCAGCGGCGGGCAGGTGCTCATTACGCTTTCGGCCGGACGCACCAGCGCCAACCTGGCGGCGGCCATAGGCCAGAAGGGGGCCGAAAGGCTCGCTGCAGCGCTGCAGGGCCTCCTCACTGTCCGCGGCCACGTGGTGGACGCCCACCGTTATCTGGAGCGAGACGCCAGGGCGATGGGCATGAACTGGAGTCTCTTCGCCCCCCTGGAAGACAAAGACGGCTCCACAGTTCCGGACCGACCCACGCGAACCGCGACCCTGACATGAATAGCGATTGATGACGGCTTTTCTGCTTCCCGCGAACCTCATCGCCCTCGCCCTGCTGCTGCGTTTCGGAGGCAGGCAAGACCGCCTGGGCGCCGTGGTGTTCACCGGGGCGCTGATCATCACCCCGTTCGTGGATCACATCCTATGGGGGAGCTGGAAAGCCGGTGCGGCCTGCGTGGATGCCCTGATGCTCATCGGCTTCTGGACCCTCGCGGAGCGATACGACCGCTGGTGGCTGGTGATGGCCGCGGGCTTTCAGCTGATCGCCGTCATCACCTTCGTCATCCCGTGGTTTCAGCCGGGAGCCTATTTCATCTGGACCGGCGTCACCCTCCGAATCGGCGTGTGGCTCCTGCTGTCCATCACCCTCTTTATCGGCGCCTGGGAAGCCTGGGCAGCCCAGCGGTTCGCCAGGGAGGCGACCAATGACCCAACCAACTTTCGAAGAAGCCGCGCTGCACTGGCCACGTCTGAGCGCCGGTGATCAGGCGGAGACCGCCCGTGAAGACGATCTGTATCTTGCCTGCGAGGAGGTCATCCTTAGTCGTGAGATCACCACCCACGACGACGCGGTCCTTGTCTGCCAGGTCCTGCTGGACAACCTGAGATCAGGCCAGCGTTCAGACGAGCTCGATATCAGGGCTGTAGCTTCTCTGAGAACCTGGCTCGCCGGCCTGGCCGATGACGGCGATCTTGCCAGGGCGACAAGGACTGGTCTGGCCGAGTGACCGCCAGAGTCTGCGGCGGCTCCCTGTCGAGACGGCATCGGCTCTCAGGCGCTGGCGTTGGATGGCCCTCCCTTCAGGGCGTAGCGCAGCTCGAAGTGTTTCGCGCCTGAGGGAAAGACACGGATGCCGAACCGGCGTGCGCCGGACACGCGACGTTCGTAGGGCCTGGCCTGCGGCCTCAGGGTCGCGAGCTGACGATCCGTGGTGAGAGGCGGGACAGCCATGAGGGCGCCTGTCGAAACAAATCAGACCGAGGAACCCTAATCTCTGGCGCAGTAGTGGGGCAATCGGTGCGAGTTTCTCTGAAAACGCCTGAAAAACGGTGAAACAGGAATACTGCCTATTCTTCGCCGCTTACTGATTACGTGGAAAACTCTGAAATGTAGAGAAACTGCATTCGATGCGTTTTGCACCGAGAGGGTCGGCGGTTCGAACCCGTCGCCGCCCACCAATCCGTCAGCTTTCGTGGCTTGAGCCTGGCCCCCGCGCAGGGGCATAGGCTGGCAGATGCTGACCCTTCTGTTGATTTCCACGATTCTCGCCCAGCCCGTCCACGCCGACTGGGGCGGGCAGGGCCTCTGGCCTGCGCCGCGTCAAGGCTACGCCGCTGTGACGGCGCCTAAGACGCCGCCGCGCGGAAGCCCTGATGTGCGTCGCGCCCTCTACGCGGGCAAGGTGGAAGCCGCCTGGCTGCTGGCCGGCGGCGTTCCGCAGCCATCAGAACCGGAAGCTTGCCCGTAGCAGAAGGGCGTAGCGGACGTAGTCGTCCAGGAACTCCGCATCGGCCTCGACGGCCAGCATGCCGAGCTCGTTGCCCACGTTCAGACGCAGACCGATGATCGGGCCGCCTCCTTCGAGGCTGTCGGCCATGAGATCGAAACCGGGACCGCCGCTGAGGAAGCGTGCCGTGGTCACCCCGCCGTCGTGCGAGATGATCTGACGCCAGCCAACCCGGAGTTCGGGACGCAACCACTGGTTCTCGCCGAAGCCCATGCCGAAGTTCAGGGCCGCCGTGGTCGAGAAGATGTGGCCGTCACGGTCCTCGACCGCCAGATTGAAGCCGTCGCCGCCGCCGGTTTCCTCGAAACCGTCTTCGCTCAGGGCGAAATATTCGGCCAGGACTTCCGGCCGCAGGCTGTAGCGGCCGAAGCTGCGTTCATAGGAGGCGCCGGCTGCAACCGTGACCGTGTAGCCGTTCCAGTCGGCTTCAGCGCGCCGAAGGATGCCTTCGCCCACAAATTGGCGCACCGATTCAAAGCTGGCGTAGCCGCCGGCCGCACGGGCCCAGGTGGTCCAGGCGCCGCCCTGGGCGCGCCAGTAGAGGCCCAGCTCGATCAGATTGGCCGACAGCCGCTCTTCAGCGGCCGCGCCCGGCTCTTCGAGATCCGAGGAGGTGAAGGCGGTGGACACGCCGATGGCGCCGAAGGCCGTTCCCCGCTCCACGCCGCCGGCGAATCCGAAGCCCTCCGACTTGAAGCCGTAGGCGTTGTCGGTCTCCTTGTCGGCGTAGAAATTGATTTCCTGCAGCCATGCGCTGGTCTCGCCGCGCGCGGCGCTATTGTTGCGGCCCGCGAGGGCCCGGGTCACCGCATCCACGCCCGATGCCAGGGAGATCAGGGCGCCGCCGGAGTGATCCGGCAGCATCTGCTCGTACACCGCCATCAGGCCGTCTCGCCCGTTCTGGGTGAGGAACGCGTTGCGCAGCTCCTCGTCGGAGTTCAGGGCGTTGTAGACCGCATCAAAGGCGGCCGATTCCGACTGGATCATGCCGATCTCGTCGGCGGTGCGGCGACGCACGTCCAGGTAGACCTGGCCGGCGGCTTCATCCGCTCCGGCCTCGACCACGAACAGGAATGGCGAGTTTTCTATAAGCGACGTCTCGTCGATATCGCCGAATTCCAGCACGCCCGCCTCGATGACGACATAACGGGTCGGATCATTCACGAGAGAGACGAACCGGGCGCCAAGACCGGCGCCGTCCGCGAAGCTGGCGGTTCCCGAGACGTTGAACCCGCCGGACGTTCCCGACGCCGGGTCGATGGTGAGGATCAGATTGCCGTCGGCGCCGACGGACAGGCTGCTGATGTCCAGAGAGGTGGTCTGCTGGGCGTCCAGGAGCCCGCTCGAGACGTCAATGGACAACAGGCCTCCGGTGGCCGACAGGGCGCCGCGCACCTCGGCGTCGCCGCTGATCAGAAGGCTGTCCGCGCCGGAACCGAAGTCGATGTTTCCGAAAACGAACCCGTCGCGGATATCCACGATGTCGGCCCCTGAGCCGAGCAGAATGTCGCCGCTGATCACCGGCGAGGTGATGCCGTTGGCGGGCGGGTTCTCGGGATCCGTCTCCAGAAGGAGCTGGGTCAGGGTGACGCCGGTCGTGTTGGCGCTGACGTCGATGGCGATGCGCTGTCCTTCGGTGGGAATGACCTCACCGTTCTCATCCCGGGTCGTGACCGTCGTCGCCTGGATGACGCCGATGTTGTCGATCTGGGTGAGCGTGCCGCTGAGGTCGCGAATTGTCACGGCGTCGCCAATAGGTCCCGTGAGCACCGATTGCAGGCGGCCGGAATTGTACAGGGAGGGCAGGCTGGCGCCGGCTTCGACAAGAATCGCCGTGGCGTCATGATCGCCGTCGGTCACCGCGCCGCCGAGGATCGTGCCCGAGTTGCGGAGGATGGGAGTCGTGACGCCGTCGCCGAACCGGACCGCCGTCGCGGCGGCCTCTCTCGACCGCGCTTCAACGCCACCTTCGTTTTTGAAGCCGCCTTCAATGGTGACCGCGTTGCCGCCTGCGACGCCGACCTGGATGCCGGTCGCCTCGACGCCGTCATAGACGCCCGAGGCCGTCACGCCCCCGCGGTTGATGAAGCCGTATGCGAGTTCACCCGTCCCCACGAGACCCAGGGTGATGTCCCGGGTTTCTGAACCGATCTCGATGGCGGGCGCGGAGCCGAACGAGGTGATGGCGGCGGTTGTCTGTTCGGAGTCCGGAACGCCGTCGCCGTCCCTGTCGGGGTTGTCTTCGTCATCATCGTCGTCAGCGGGGGGAGCCGTGGTGGCCAGCAGAACGCCTCCGGCGACGTTGCCGCTGATGCGGACGGCAGGGCCGCCGATCAGGAGGTCGTCCTCGTCCAGGGCGTCCACCGCCTCCTGGTTGGCGGAGCGGCCAGTATAGCGGAAACCGGTCACGGTGATGTTGCCGTCGATGCGCAGGGATCCGCCGATATCGCCCTCAAGCGATACGCCGACCGCATTCTCGCCACGGGCCGTAATGGCGCCGCCGACCCAGACGTCGCCGGCGACGTCTCCCGTGCTGCGGATCGCATAGGATCCGTCGCCGGTCATGGTGACGCTGCCGCGCATCACCAGGTCGCCCGTCAGTCCCGCCTCATTGAAGATGCCGTAGGAATTGTTGCCCTCGACCGTAATGGCCCCCTGGCGGCCGACCAGGATGTCGCCGTCCAGCGCCTCGGCGCCCACGACCCGAATGCCGTAGCGATCCGATCCGATCGCGAAGGGGCCGTCCAGATCGCCGTCCTCATCCTCGTCTTTGGCTGTGTAGTCCTCGGTGATGCTGATCAGGCCGTTGACCTCGATCGAACCGGAATTGCCGCCTTCCGCCAGAATCGCGGTGGCGCCGTCGTCGGCGTCCTCCATCTGGATCAGGCCGCCGTTGGCGATCGTGATGTCGTTGTCGGAGTTCAGGGTCGCCGCGACACCGGTGAGGATCCGGAGAGTGCCGCCATTGGCGATCACCACATTGTCCGCCGCGCCGTTATTGGCGTTCGCGGTCAGAATCGGCGTGGTGCGCGTGTTCGAAATCTCGGTGTCGGCGTGGGCGGCCCCGGCGGCGATAGCGAGAGGTGCGAGCGCGACGGCGGCCGCGAGCAGTTTACGCATGGATTAAGAACCCCTTGGTGACGCGCGCCCGATACAGTCTGGCCCCGACTCCGGGACCGAACGGCACGCCCCAAGTTTCTCGAATTTGAGGCGATTGCAAGGCCGTCCCCCTCATAGCCGTGATGAAGCTGCCGTGCAAAGCCATGAACCTCTGTGGCATTAGAAAGCTTGACCACTACTGTCACGGAGCGCACGCATCCAACGCCAGCGCTTGTGCGTTGCAGCCTTGTCAGAAAGGCGGAGTGAGGAATGATCGACGTTCAGGAAAGCGAAGTTCAGCTGATTCCCGGTCGGGATGAGAAGGTTGCGAACACTTTCAGCAGCGTGAAGGGCGCTTCAGCGGACCCGAGAACCCGGATGGTCGACACCACCATGCTTTATGCGCCCCGGTCCGGCGGCGTGAAGCGCTATCTGCTGGCCAAGAAGGCCTGGCTGGAGGCGAACCGTCCGGAGATCGCCCACACACTGGTCGTGCCGGGCGCGCGCTACCATTCGCGGCCAGGCCTGCTGACGCTGCAGGCGCCGAAGCTGCCCTTCGGCGACGGATACCGCTGGCCCACGTCCATCAAGCGCTGGAGCGCCTGGGTCGCGGCGACCCATCCCCACCTGATCGAGGCCGGCGACCCGTACACGCCGGGGCAGGGGGCGCTGGAGGCAGGGCAGCGGGCAGGGTGTCCGGTCATAGGCTTCTGTCATTCGGATCCGGCTGCGCTGGCGGCGCTGCATTTCGGGGAATGGGCCAAAAAGCCGGTGGAGAAGCGCTGGTCGAAGCTGTTCTGCCAGTTCGACCGGGTGGTTTCACCCAGCCGCTACATCGCCCGACGTCTGGAAGAAGCGAGGGTGCCCAATATCGTGGTCCAGCCCCTTGGCGTGGAGGTGGACACCTTCCGACCGGACCGGGCCGACCGGGCCGGTCTGCTGAAGCAACTGGGCCTGCGGTCCGATGCGCGGCTGCTGGTGTTCGCCGGGCGTCCGGCGCGCGAGAAGAACATCGATGTCCTGATCCGGGCGGTCCAGAAGCTGGGCCCGCCCTATCATCTGGTGCTGGTGGGCGCGGGCATGGGCCTGCCCCGGGAGGACCGGGTTATTTCGCTTCCCTATGAAACGGATCCTCGTGCTGTGGCCCGGATCGTAGCCAGCTGTGACGCCTTTGTGCACGCCAACGACCGTGAGCCCTTCGGCCTGATCGTGCTGGAGGCCATGGCCTGCGGACGAGCCGTGGTGGGGGTGAACGCCGGCGGGGTGGCGGAAACCGTGGACCGCGAGGTCGGCGAACTGGCCATGGCCGCCGAGCCCACCGCATTCGCCGCCGCCATCGAGGCCCTGTTCGAGCGTGACGTGGAGGCGATCGGCCAGGCCGCGCGGGTACGAGCGGTCGAGCGGTTCTCATGGGGTCGCGTTTTCGAGGACCTGTGCATGGTCTATGGCGAAGTCAGCGGCCAGGCCGCCTTCGTCCAGCCGGGCGAGGCCTATCGGGTCCACTGAGACCGTCGGCCCGAAGACAGTGAAACCTGGAGCCTCATCGGATCAGGGGGCTCGCTTTGTCTCTTTCACGTCGGCCGGCGTAACGCCTGCAATCCAAGCGCGTGAGCGAAGGGGGAGCGCAGAAAGCTGAAAAATGATGGCGACGCCTTGCCGTACAAGGCATCGGCTCGCAGCAATGCGGGATTTTCGGCTGGCGGCGAGGGAAATGAAAAGCGCCATTCCCTCGAAAGAAGGAATGGCGCGAGTGACGGGGCTCGAACCCGCGACCTCCGGCGTGACAGGCCGGCACTCTAACCAACTGAGCTACACCCGCGTATTCCCTCGGCGCGAAGCAGTGCGTCGCAGCGAGGGGCGTCGTTTAGGCGGCGCCCCTCGCGCCGTCAAGCGGCATGAGCGACGAAATTATCGCACTTCGGATTCCGGCGCCGCCGGACCCACCGGATTGACGACCTCGGACGCCTCGACCGGGCTCGGGATGTCATAGTGGACGCCCACCCCGGGGCCCAGCGGCAGGGCGAGGGCGGCCCAGGCGCCGGTCATCAGGGTGCCGAAGATCATGAAGGCGAGGGAGTAGGGCACCATGAGCGCCATCAGGCTGCCCAGTCCGAAGTCCTTGTCCCAGCGCTGGCAGAAGGCCAGGACCAGCGGGAAGTAGACCATCAGTGGCGTGACGATGTTGGTGACCGAATCGCCCATGCGGTAAGCAGCGGTCGTCATCTCGGGGCTGATTCCCAGCAGCATCAGCATGGGCACCAGCACCGGGGCCAGCATGGCCCACTTGGCGGCCGCCGACCCCACGAACAGATTGATGAGTCCGCTGACCAGAACCAGGGCCACCAGCAGGCCGAAGGTGTTCAGGCCGGATTGGCTGATGGCCTCGGCGCCGCCGATAGCCATGATGGCTCCGAGGTTCGACCAGTTGAACATGGCCACGAAGTGCGCCGCCACGAAGGCCAGCACCACATAGGGGGCCATATCGGCCATGGCCTGGGAGGTCATCCGCACGATGTCGCGGTGCGTCTTCACCGTGCCCGCAACGACGCCGTAGGCCGCCCCTGTGGCGATGAACAGGGTGAAGAAGGCCGCCACGAGGGAGTTGAAGAAGGGCGCCATGCGCGCCGCGGGATCTGCTCCGTCAGGATCATAGAGGGGCGCGCCCGGGGCCAGCAGCATGGCGGCCCAGGCGGCGATGACCAGCAACAGGACCAGGCCGGCCCAGATCAGGCCCTTGCGCTCGCGCGGGCCCAGTTCGCCGTCCTCAAGCTTGATGGGCGCGTCGGCGGAGGGCGTCCACTTGCCCAGCCGCGGTTCAATGATCTTGTCTGTCACCCACCAGCCCAGCGGGACGAACAGGAAGGTCATGGCCACGATGAAGAACCAGTTTCCGGCCGGGTTCATCTGCCAGGACGGATCGATCAGGTGAGCCGCTGTCTCGGTGATGCCCAGCAGCAGCACATCCAGCTGCCCCGGAACGATGTTGGAGGAGAAGGCGGCGGAAACCCCCGCGAAAGCGGCGGAAATGCCGACGATAGGGTGACGCCCCGCCGCCGCGTAGAGCACGCCGGCCAGGGGCACCAGCACCACATAGCCGGCGTCCACCGCGTGACTGCTGAGAATGGCGATGAAGATGACGATGGGGGTCAGCAGGGCCGTCGGCGCCCGGCGGACGCCCGCCCGCATGGCGGCGGAGAAGAGACCCGTTCGCTCGGCCACCCCGGCGCCCAGCATGACCACCAGCACATAGCCGAGGGGTGCGAAGCCGGTCAGGGTGCGCGGCATCTCCACCAGCAGCCGGCGGAGGTTGTCCGATGACAACAGGTTTTCGGCGATGATGGGTTCGGCCGTGATGGGGTTCACCGCCGCCCAGCCCGCGTAGGCGGCGAAGACACTGACACCCATCAGAATGGCGATCAGCCAGACGAAGATGAACACGGGGTCGGGCAGCTTGTTGCCCGCCTTCTCGATGCCGTTCAGCAGCCAGTTGCCGATGCCCATGCGTCTGTTTTCCTGATCCTCGGCCCCTCCGGCCCTATGCGATCCAAAGGGAGGGGCGTTAAGCTGAAAAATCAACCCTCATGGTTGCGAACCATTCTCAATAAAATCCTTATGCGACATGGGTTTGAACCGCTCGCGTCTTGGGTCTAGAAGACGCGCGAATCCGCCGCCTCCCCCGGCGAACCAGGCGTGGTCTCGATGAACGAATTTCTTCTGGAATATCTGCCGATCGTGGTCTTCTTCGGGATCGCGACGGTGCTTGGCCTCGGCTTCATGCTCGCCGCCTGGGTGCTGGCGCCCAAGAATCCCGACACCGAAAAATTGTCCGCCTATGAGTGCGGCTTCAACGCCTTCGACGATGCGCGGATGAAGTTCGACGTCCGGTTCTATCTGGTGTCGATCCTGTTCATCATCTTCGATCTGGAAATCGCTTTCCTGTTCCCGTGGGCGGTGGCGATGATGGGCATGCCGGGCGAGCACATGGTGTTCGCCTTCTGGTCGATGATGGTTTTCCTTGGCGTGCTGACCATCGGGTTCCTTTACGAATGGAAGAAGGGGGCCCTGGAATGGCAGTGACCGCCAAGACGGCCTCGGGTCTGGTTGTGCCGCCTGCATACGGCGCCGGCGCGCGCTCGACGGTCGAGGGGTATGATCCCGCCAAGCACGACCGCTTCTTCGAGCAGGTCAGCGATGAGCTGGACCAGCGCGGCTTCATCACCGCACCGCTGGACGACGTCATCACCTGGGCCCGCACCGGCAGCCTGATGTGGATGACCTTCGGTCTGGCGTGCTGTGCGGTGGAGATGATGCAGGCGTCCATGCCGCGCTACGACATGGAGCGCTTCGGCATGGCCCCGCGCGCCAGCCCGCGCCAGTCGGACCTGATGATCGTGGCCGGAACCCTGACCAACAAGATGGCTCCGGCTCTGCGCAAGGTCTACGACCAGATGCCGGACCCGCGTTACGTGCTGTCCATGGGTTCCTGCGCCAACGGCGGCGGGTACTACCACTATAGTTACAGTGTTGTTCGCGGTTGTGACCGCGTTGTGCCTGTGGACGTCTATGTGCCGGGGTGCCCGCCGACGGCGGAGGCGCTGCTGTACGGGCTGCTGCAGCTGCAGAAGAAGATCCGCCGCACCGGGACGATCGACCGATGACCGATGTGATGACCAAGGCTGAAAAGTCGCTGGGCACGCTGGGGCGCGCCATCCAGAAGGCGGGCGGCAAGGCCGTGACCGGCTGGAGCGTGGCGTTCGGCGAGTTGAGCATCGATGTGCGCCGCGACGACATCGTGGCGGTGCTGACGAAGCTGCGGGACCAGTTCGAGTTCCAGCAGCTGACCGATCTGGCGGGCGTGGATTATCCCGAGCGGGCCGAGCGGTTCGACGTGGTCTATCACCTGCTGTCGCTGACCAAGAACCTGCGCGTCCGCGTGCGGGTGATGACGGACGAGCGGGCGGCCGTGCCCAGCGTCACCGGCGTCTATCCGGCGGCGGACTGGTTCGAGCGCGAGGCGTTCGACATGTACGGCATGCTGTTCTCGGGCCACCCGGACCTGCGCCGGCTGCTGACCGACTACGGCTTCCAGGGCTATCCCCTGCGCAAGGACTTCCCCATGACCGGCTATGTGGAGGTCCGCTACGACGAGGAGCAGAAGCGGGTGGTCTATGAGCCCGTCAAGCTGGCCCAGGAATTCCGGAATTTCGACTTCCTGTCGCCGTGGGAAGGCGCCGAGTACGCCGCCCCGGTCCTGCCGGGCGACGAAAAGGCGATCGGCTCGGCCGGCAAGCCCAGCGGAGGCAAGGCGTGATGGCTGACGGTCAGGACACCAAGGCTCTGAAGGTCGACGCCCGCGACGAAGCCGCGCTGGAAACCGGCGCTGTCGCGTTCGATGCGCCAGTGAAGGACATGGACGACCGCAAGTTCACCATCAATTTCGGGCCCCAGCACCCGGCCGCGCACGGGGTGCTGCGTCTGGTGCTGGACCTGGACGGGGAGGTGGTGACGCGGGTGGACCCGCACATCGGCCTGCTGCACCGGGGCACGGAAAAGCTGATGGAGGCGCGGACCTACCTTCAGAACATCCCGTACTTCGACCGCCTCGACTATGTGGCGCCGATGAACCAGGAGCACGCCTTCTGCCTGGCCATCGAGAAGCTGGTTGGCATCGAGGTTCCGTACCGGGCCCAGCTGATCCGGGTGCTGTATTCGGAGATCGGCCGGATCCTGAGCCACCTGCTGAATGTGACGACCCAGGCCATGGACGTGGGCGCCCTGACGCCGCCGCTGTGGGGGTTCGAGCAGCGCGAACAGCTGATGGTGTTCTATGAGCGGGCCTGCGGCGCGCGCCTGCACGCCAACTATTTCCGTCCCGGCGGCGTCCACCAGGACCTGCCCGACGACCTGATCAACGACATCTCGAAGTGGTGCGAGGCCTTCCCGGAGGCCTTGAAGGACATCGAGAGCCTGGTCACCGAGAACCGGATCTTCAAGCAGCGCAACGTGGACATCGGCGTGGTGTCCAAGGAGGAAGCGCTGGCCTGGGGCTTCTCGGGCGTGATGCTGCGCGGCTCGGACATTCCGTGGGACCTGCGCAAGTCCCAGCCGTACGAATGCTATGACGAGATGGAATTCGACATCGTCGTGGGCAAGAACGGCGACTGCTGGGATCGTTACCTCTGCCGCATCGAGGAGATGAAGCAGTCGGTGCGGATCATGGAGCAGTGCATCCACAAGCTGCGCAATTTCCGCGGCCCGGTGATGGTCGAGAACAACAAGGTCGCCCCGCCGCGTCGGGGCGAGATGAAGCGGTCGATGGAAGCCCTGATCCATCACTTCAAGCTGTACACCGAGGGCTTCCATACGCCGGAAGGCGAGGTCTATGCGGCGGTCGAGGCCCCCAAGGGCGAGTTCGCCGTCTATCTGGTGTCCGACGGCACCAACAAGCCGTACCGCTGCAAGATCGTGGCGCCCGGCTTCAAGCACCTGCAGGCCATGGACTGGATGAACCGCGGCCACATGCTGGCCGACGTGTCCGCCATCCTGGGCTCGCTCGACATCGTGTTCGGAGAGGTGGACCGATGAGCCTGCCCCCGATGATTTTCTCGGTTTGGGATTTTGCCTGGCTAGTCCCGGTAATATTGATTCTGGCTGTCTTTTCGTCTTCCAGCCACATCGGCCAACAGAGGTTGCCGGGTTGGGCCGTCTATCGACGCATGGTCGTCGTGCAAGCTGCTACATTAATTCCGTTCCTGCTTGTGGTTCGAGCCATCGACCGCGCTGACTCGGCGAGTTGGTGGGCGACGCTGGCATACGGGGTCGCTGCCAGTGCAATCATCTGGCTGGCTCTCCTGGCCATTCCTTCAGTCCGCCGTTGGCTTGGAGAAATGTCGCGGTGTTCCCGAGCTTCAAGAATGAGTTCAGCGCAATGAGCGTTCGTCGTCTCGCCAAGGAACAACCGGCCTCGTTCGCCTTTTCGAAGGACACGAAGAAGAAGGCCGACTGGTGGATCGCCAAATATCCGGCGGAGCGGAAGGCTTCGGCGGTGATCCCGATCCTGTGGCTGGTGCAGAAGCAGGAAGGGTGGGTCAGCGAGCCCGCCATCCGCGCCATCGCCGAGCTGCTGGCCATGCCCTACATCCGGGTGCTGGAGGTGGCGACCTTCTACACCATGTTCCAGCTGGAGCCCGTGGGGCGGACCGCTCTGATCCAGGTGTGCGGCACCACGCCTTGCATGCTGCGCGGCGCCAATGAACTGATGGCCACCTGCCGCGAGAAGATCGGGGCCAAGGACAAGCTGTCGGCCGACGGCCGCTTCACCTGGCAGGAAGTGGAGTGCCTGGGCGCGTGCGCCAATGCGCCAATGGCCCAGATCAACGACTACTATTTCGAAGACCTGACGCCGGAAATCCTGGCGCAGATCATCGACGACTTCGCTGCGGGCAAGGCGCCCAAGGCCGGCTCCTATGTGGGTCGCACGTCGTCGGAGCCCGAGGGCGGGGCGACGACCCTGACCGATCCGAAGCTGTATGACGGCTCGGCGGCGAAGCCGATCAAGAAGCTGCCCAACAGCGAACCGGCGAAGGAGCCGGCGTGATGGTGTTTGCGTCCTCCATTCACTCCGTCATCCCCGGGCTTGTCCCGGGGATACATACGCACGGAGCGGTCCGGGTTTTCCCGGCCCTGTCGGAGTCTATGGACCCTCGGGACAAGCCCGAGGGTGACGGATTTGTTCGGGTGGGAGATCGCGTATGAGCGCCCCTGATCTGGACAACGCCGAGGGCCGCAAGGCCTACCGCAATGAGCTGAACGGGGTGGCGCGGCCGTACCGCATGACTGGCCTGGTGTTCATCGTCATCGGCGCCTTCGTGCTGTGGGGCTCCACGCGCGGCTGGGCGGGTCTGACTGAGAGCGCCCAGGTCTGGGGCTACGGCGCCCTGGCCATCGGCTGGGTTCTGTTTCTGACTGCGACGTTCCTTCGGACGCGCCACCACAAGCGCCGCATGGCGCAGGGACTGTAGGACATGGTCGGCATTCTCGAAGACAAGGACCGCATCTTCACCAATCTGTACGGCTTCCATGACTGGACGCTGGAGGGGGCGAAGAAACGCGGGGCGTGGAACGCGACGGCGGACATGCTGGCGCTGGGCCGCGACTGGGTCATCACCAACGTCAAGAACTCGGGCCTGCGCGGCCGGGGCGGCGCCGGTTTCCCGACCGGGCTGAAGTGGTCCTTCATGCCCAAGGAGGTGAAGGACCGCCCGCACTATCTGGTGGTCAACGCCGACGAATCCGAACCGGGCACCTGCAAGGACCGGGAGATCATGCGCCACGATCCGCATCTGCTGATCGAAGGGTGCCTGATCGCCAGCTTCGCCATGCAGGCGCACGCCTGCTACATCTATCTGCGCGGCGAATATGTGCTTGAGCGCGAGCGCATGGAGGCGGCGGTCAGGCAGGCCTATGACGCCGGGCTTATCGGCAAGAACAACATCCATGGCTGGGACTTCGACGTCTACATCCACCACGGCGCCGGCGCCTATATCTGCGGCGAGGAGACGGCCCTGCTCGAGTCGCTGGAAGGCAAGAAGGGTCAGCCGCGGCTGAAGCCGCCGTTCCCGGCGGGCGCGGGCCTGTATGGCTGCCCCACCACGGTGAACAATGTGGAGTCCATCGCGGTCGTGGGTACGATCCTGCGGCGCGGGGCGGAATGGTTCGCGGGCTTCGGTCGTCCGAACAACACCGGCACCAAGATCATGTCGATCTCGGGCCACGTGAACCGCCCGTGCAATGTGGAAGAGGCCATGTCCATTCCGCTGCGCCAGCTGATCGAGGATCACTGCGGCGGTGTGCGGGGCGGCTGGGACAATCTGAAGGCCATCATCCCCGGCGGATCGTCGGTTCCGTTGATCACCCGCGAGATGTCCGAAGCCGCGCTGATGGATTTCGACAGCCTGCGCGACATGAAGTCGGGCCTGGGCACGGCGGCGGTGATCGTGATGGACCAGTCGACCGACCTGGTCCGCGCCATCGCCCGCATCAGCTATTTCTACAAGCACGAGAGCTGCGGCCAGTGCACCCCGTGCCGCGAGGGCACGGGCTGGATGTGGCGGGTGCTGGAGCGCATGGCCGTGGGCGATGCGGATCCGTCGGAAATCGACCTGCTGCTGGATGTGGCCGGTCAGGTGGAAGGGCACACCATCTGCGCTCTCGGCGACGCGGCGGCGTGGCCGGTGCAGGGCCTGATCCGGCACTTCCGCCACGAGATCGAGGACCGCATCACCAGCTATCGCAACGCCCGCGGCGCCTTCGCCGGCCACGCGATCGCGGCGGAGTAGGGGATGCGCAACGCCTTTTCCATCATCGCCCTGACCGCCCTGCTGACCGCCTGCGGTCAGGCGGATGAGCCGGCCTCGGCGCCGGAGACGGCCGCTGAGCCCGCCGTCGTGACCCAGGCCTCGCCCGAGGCGCTGGATCAGGCCGGGCTGCGCGACGTCTGCCGCGCGGCCATCGCCACAGTGAACGAACTGCCGGTGGCCCTGATCGATGTGGACGGGGTCGAGACGCTGGACGAAGGCGAGGCGGTGAACCTGTCCTGGCGCGCGCCGGTGGACGGGGGCCGCGCCCAGGCCCAGTGCCGCGTCGAAGGCGACGTGGTGGTGTGGCGCCTGACCGGCCTGCCGGACCCCGAGGCCCAGGTGTGGCGCACCGGACTGGCCGACCCCATCGTCCGCTATGTTCGCGAGAACGGCCAGATCACCATTATCCAGACGTTCCCGGACGGAACGAGCTCGCAGACGCAAGTGTCTGCGAATACTGAGGAAGAGGCCCGCTGATGGGGGGGCTGACGCTCAGCAATTACTGGATCGGCCCCGCAACCTTCCTGGCTACGCTGTGGTGGGTTTATGTGGTGGCTGCGGCTGTTTCGGTGCTTTACGCGGTTCGTGTGAAGTCGCTTTCGCGCGGTGTCGTGCTGGTGGCCGGAGCCCTGTTGCCGATCGTTGCCTATCTGCTAGGCGCCATGACCATAGGGTCGTGGGGTCATCTATCCGCGCCCAATGCGATTTATGACCTGCTGGTCGTTTGCGTGGCCCTTGCGTGGCCCGCGATCGTCGTGGGCCTGATCCTAAAGGGAACGGCCATGGTGGCGTTTAAGTCTGTTCTTGGAGCTGCTGCTCATGCCCGTCGCTAAGGTCAACGGCGTAGAGATCGAGTTCGAGCCCGGCATGACCGTGCTCCAGGTCGCCGAGAAGGCGGGGCAGGAGATTCCGCGTTTCTGCTATCACGAGCGGCTGTCCATCGCCGGCAACTGCCGCATGTGTCTGGTGGAAGTGAAGCCGGGGCCGCCCAAGCCGCAGGCCTCGTGCGCCCTGCCGGCCGCTGACGGGCAGGAGATCTTCACCAACACCCCCATGGTCGAGAAGGCCCGCAAAGGGGTGATGGAGTTCCTGCTGATCAATCACCCGCTGGATTGCCCGATCTGCGACCAGGGCGGGGAATGCGATCTTCAGGATCAGGCCATGGCCTATGGCCGTGACGCCTCGCGCTATGCCGAGAACAAGCGCGCGGTCGAAGAAAAGCACATGGGTCCGACCATCAAGACCTTCATGACGCGGTGCATCCAGTGCACGCGCTGTGTGCGGTTCATCACCGAGGTGGCGGGCGTGCCGGAGATCGGCATGATTTCGCGCGGCGAGAGCGCCGAGATCACCACCTATCTGGAAAAGTCGGTGGACTCCGAGCTGTCGGGCAACGTCAACGACCTGTGCCCGGTGGGCGCCCTGACGCACCGGCCATGGCAGTACCACTACCGCCCGTGGGAGCTGAAGAAGACCGAGACCATCGACGTGATGGACGCCCTGGGCTCCAACATCCGCGCCGACAGCCGGGGCGCCGAGGTCATGCGCGTGCTGCCGCGGGTTCACGAGGGCATCAACGAGGAATGGCTGTCGGACCGCAGCCGCTATGTGGTGGACGGGCTGACCAAGCGCCGACTGGACCGCCCGTGGGTGCGCGAGGGCGGCAAGCTGCGCCCCGCCACGTGGGACGAGGCGCTGGGCGTCGTGGCCGGCAAGCTGAAGGCGGCCAAGCCGGAGAAGATCGGCGCCATCGCCGGCGACCTGCAGGACGCGGAGTCCATGAAGGCGACGCTGGACCTGTTCCGGGCGCTGGGGTCGGCCAACACCGACTGCCGTCAGGACGGCGCGGCGCTGGGCGGGGCCGAGCGCGAGGGCTGGCTGTTCAACAGCGGTCTGGCGGGCATCGAGAACGCGGACGCCATCCTGATGGTGGGCGTCAATCCGCGCGTCGAGGCGCCCCTGCTGAACGCCCGCATCCGCAAGGGCTGGCTGTCGGGCCGCACCGAGGTGATGGTGATCGGCGAGCAGGCCGATCTGACCTACGGCTATCAGTATCTGGGCGCCGGGACCAAGACCGTCGGCAAGCTGCCCAAGGCGGCCATGGACCTGCTGACCAGGGCCGAGCGTCCGGCGATCATCGTGGGCTCCGCCGCCCTGACCGGCGAGACCGGTCCCGCGGTCCTGGGCGCGCTGGGCAAGCTGGCGGCCAAGGTCGGCGTGGTTGTGGACGGCTGGAACGGCTTCAACGTGCTGCACAATGCGGCGGCGCGGGTCGGCGGTCTGGATATGGGATTCACGCCCGGCGAAGGCGGCCTGTCGGCGGTGGAGATGGTTCAGAAGGGCGCGCTGGACGTGCTGTTCCTGCTGGGCGCGGACGAGATCGACGCCTCGAAGTCGAAGGCCTTCAAGATCTATCTGGGCAGCCACGGCGACGCGGGCGCCCACGGGGCGGACGTGATCCTGCCGGGCGCGGCCTATACCGAGAAGTCGGGCCTGTATGTGAACACCGAGGGCCGGGTGCAGATGACCGAGCGGGTGGTGTTCCCCAAGGGCGAGGCCAGGGAAGACTGGGCCATCCTGCGGGCCCTGTCCGAGCGCGTGGGTCAGACCCTGCCGTACGACAGCCTCAACCAGCTGCGGGCTGTGCTGATGGCCGATCATCCGACCTTCGGCCGGGTGGACTATCTGGCTCCGGCGCGGGTGTTCGCCGTCGACAAGCTGGGCGGCAAGGGCGAGCTGGGCGACGTCACGTTCGCCCCGGCCCTGAAGGACCCGTATCTGACCAACCCGATCGCGCGCGCGTCCGAGACCATGGCCGAACTGTCGGCCCAGCGTTCGGCGCCCCGGCTGATGGCGGCGGAGTAAGTGATGGAAGCGACCACGACCTCATTCTGGAGCACGCCGCTGGGCTGGACCCTGATGACTGCCGGCGGAATCCTGCTGGTCACCGTCGGGATCCTGATCTCGCTTGCGTTCCTGCTGTTGGCCGACCGCAAGATCTGGGCGGGCGTGCAGTTGCGCAAGGGTCCCAATGTGGTGGGGCCGTTCGGTCTGCTGCAGTCGTTCGCGGACTTCTTCAAATTCGTCCTGAAGGAGATCGTGGTCCCGGCGGGCGCGGACAAGATCGTGTTCCTGCTGGCGCCGCTGCTGACCTTCATCCTGGCGTTCATCGCCTGGGCCGTGGTGCCGTTCGCGCCGGGCTGGGTGGTGTCGGACCTGAACGTGGGCGTGCTGTACCTGTTCGCCGTGTCGTCGCTGGGCGTCTACGGCATCATCATGGGCGGCTGGGCCTCCAATTCGAAGTATCCGTTCCTGGGCTCGCTGCGCTCGGCGGCCCAGATGGTCAGCTACGAGGTGTCGCTGGGCCTGATCATCGTCACGGTGATCCTGCTGGCGGGCAGCATGAACCTGACCGCCATCGTGCAGAACCAGGCCGGCTGGTTCTGGAACTGGCACACCTTCGGCGGCGGGCTTCAGAACTGGCCGCTGCTGGTGGTCATGTTCCCGATGATGATCGTGTTCTTCGTCTCGGCCCTGGCCGAGACGAACCGCCCGCCGTTCGACCTGCCCGAGGCGGAGTCCGAACTGGTGGCCGGGTATCAGGTGGAATACTCCTCCACCCCGTACCTGCTGTTCATGATCGGCGAGTACGCCAACATCGTGCTGATGTGCGTGCTGCTGACCCTGCTGTTCTGGGGCGGCTGGAACCCGGGCTTCCCGACCGGATTCATGGACACCTGGCCGGTGTTCCTGGCCAATCTGTTCTATCTGGGCGTCTTCTGCGTGAAGGTGGTGGCCTGGTTCTTCATGTTCGCCCTGGTGAAGGCCTTCGTGCCTCGCTACCGCTATGACCAGCTGATGCGTCTGGGCTGGAAGGTGTTCCTGCCGTTCTCACTGGTGGCCGTGGTGCTGGTGGCGGCGTGGCGGGTGTTCGGGGGGACCCTCTGATGCGTGTCGGCCTTCCCATGGTCGTCGCCTGCGCGGTGCTGCTGACCGGTTGCGGTCCTGTGGTGTTCAGCCCCATGTCGACGCCCGCGCCCGTTCCCGCGGAGGTGGCCCTCGAGCGCCAGGAAGCGCGCGCCGACGCCGAGGCGGAACGCCTGCGCCGCTGCCAGATGGGCGAGACCGGCGTGCGCCGGGACGACCGCCGCTGCCGCGAAGGGGTTCCGAAATGATCGCGCGTCTCGTGACCGCACTGATCGTGACGGGCCTGCTGGTGTCGTGCGCCCCCTATGAGGCGGAGCCCACCTCCGTCTATCAGTGGGAGCGCCGCCAGGAGGGCATCGAGCGCGCCCACGCCCAGCGCGTGGAGCGCTGCCGCGCCATGAACCGAGACAGCGAGCGCTTCGCCCGTGAGTGCGCCGACCTGAGAGAGATCGACTGATGTTGAACCGTATCGGACAGGCCGTGAAAGGCGCGATGCTGATCGACGTGATCGGCGCCGTCGGCCTGTCGTTCAAATACATGATGAAGCCCAAGGCGACGGTGAACTATCCGTTCGAGCGCGGGCCGCAATCTCCGCGCTTCCGGGGCGAGCACGCCCTGCGCCGCTATCCCAACGGCGAGGAGCGCTGCATCGCGTGCAAGCTGTGCGAGGCCATCTGCCCGGCCCAGGCCATCACTATTGAGTCCGAGCCGCGCTCGGACGGCAGCCGCCGCACGACCCGCTATGACATCGACATGGTGAAGTGCATCTACTGCGGCCTGTGCCAGGAGGCCTGCCCGGTGGACGCCATCGTCGAGGGGCCGAACAGCGAGTACGCCACCGAGACGCGCGAGGAGCTGTATTTCGACAAGGACCGCCTGCTGGCCAACGGGGACCGTTGGGAGCGGGTGATCGCGAAGAATCTGGAACTGGACGCCCCCTACCGATAAGAGGGGCGCCGATTCCACGCATGAGTTCTGCCATGTCGCCGTCGGGGGCGGGCAGGGGATTTCACAAGGGCTTCGGGGCGTCCCGGACTCCGCACGGTTTTTGAGAGGGGCTTGGTCCCGCCGATGATACAGGCGATCGCCTTCTATCTGCTGGCCACGGTGAGCGTGGTGTCCGCGTTGCTGGTCGTGACGGCCAGGAACCCGGTGCACTCGGTGCTGTGGCTGATCACCACCTTTTTCTCGGCCGCCGGCCTGTTCGTCATGCTGGGCGCCGAGTTCCTGGCCATGCTGCTGGTGGTGGTCTACGTCGGCGCCGTGGCGGTGCTGTTCCTGTTCGTCGTCATGATGCTGGACGTGGACTTCGTGCAGCTGCGCGAGGGCTATGCGAAGTACTTCCCGCTGGCGGCCATCGTCGGCCTGATCCTGCTGGCCGAGATGATCGTGGTGGCGGTGGCGGCGGCGCAGGGCGGGGCGGCGCGCGGGGCCGAGCTGATCCCGGCCACGGACGTGTCCAACGTCGAGGCGATCGGTCGCGTGCTCTACACCGAGTACGTCTACATCTTCCAGGCGGCAGGTCTGGTGCTGCTGGTGGCCATGATCGGCGCCATCGTCCTGACCCTGCGCTACAAGCCCAACATCAAGCGTCAGGACATCGGCCGCCAGGTGAACCGGCGCCAGTCCGACGCCTACGCCAACGTCCAGGCCGAGAGCGGCAAGGGCGTCACCCTGGAGGATCTGAAATGATCGGTCTGCCGCACTATCTGGCGGTCGCCGCGATCCTGTTCACCATCGGGGTGTTCGGCATCTTCGTGAACCGCAAGAACATCATCATCATCCTGATGTCGATCGAGTTGATCCTGCTGTCGGTGAACATCAATTTCGTCGCCTTCTCGGCCTATCTGAACGATATCTCCGGGCAGATCATGGCCATGTTCATCCTGACCGTCGCCGCCGCCGAGGCGGCCATCGGCCTGGCCATCCTGGTGACCTTCTTCCGCAACCGCGGCGACATCGCGGTTGATGATGCTTCGATGATGAAGGGCTGACGCGCGTGACCATCGAGACCCTCGTCACAATCGGCGTCTTCGCCCCGCTGCTGGGCGCGATGATCGCCGGTTTCTTCGGCCGCCGGATCGGCAACATCGCCTCGCAGGCGGTGACCACCGGCCTGCTGTTCGTATCGTGCATCATCGCCTGGGTGGTGTTCAGCCAGCATACCTGGGGGCACATGGAGGCCTTCACGGTCGAGCTGTTCCCCTTCATCAATGTGGGCGATTTCCAGTCGACCTGGTCGGTGCGGGTGGACGCCCTGTCGGCGGTGATGCTGGTGGTGGTGACCTCGGTCTCGTCGCTGGTGCACCTGTATTCCTGGGGCTACATGGCCGAGGACGACTCCCGGCCGCGCTTCTTCGCCTATCTGTCCCTGTTCACCTTCATGATGCTGGCGCTGGTGACGGCGGCCGACTTCATGCAGCTATTCTTCGGCTGGGAAGGGGTGGGGCTGGCGTCCTATCTGCTGATCGGATTCTGGTACAAGAAGCCCACCGCCAGCGCCGCCGCCATCAAGGCCTTCGTGGTCAACCGGGTGGGCGATTTCGGCTTTGTGCTGGGCATCATCACCGTGTTCTGGATGTTCGGCACCATCAAGTTCGCCGAGCTGTTCCCGCTGATCGCGGCCCAGTCGGGCGCGGGCTGGGACTTCATCGGCCAGCGCTGGTCGGCGCTGGATCTGGCGGCGTTCCTGCTGTTCATCGGCGCCATGGGCAAGTCGGCCCAGTTCTTCCTGCACACCTGGCTGCCCGACGCCATGGAGGGCCCGACGCCCGTGTCGGCCCTGATCCACGCCGCCACCATGGTGACGGCCGGCGTCTACATGGTCTGCCTGCTGTCGCCGATCTATGAGTATGCGCCGACCGCGTCGCTGATCGTAGCGATCATCGGCGGCATCACGGCCCTGTTCGCCGCCACCGTCGGCCTGGCCCAGAACGACATCAAGCGGGTCATCGCCTATTCGACCTGTTCGCAGCTGGGTTACATGTTCTTCGCGGCGGGCGTCGGCGCCTATCAGGCGGCCATGTTCCACCTGTTCACCCACGCCTTCTTCAAGGCCCTGCTGTTCCTGGGCGCCGGTTCGGTGATCCACGGCATGCACCACGAGCAGGACATGCGGAACATGGGCGGGCTGGCGAAACTGCTGCCCATCACCTATGGCGCGATGATGATCGGCACCATCGCCATCACCGGCCTGGGCATTCCCGAGCTGAAGTGGGGCTTCGCCGGCTTCTATTCCAAGGACTCGATCCTGGAGAGCGCCTTCGCCTCGGCGGACTACAGCCCGGCGGGCCTGTTCGTCTTCTTCATCGGCCTGTTCGCGGCCGGGCTGACGGCCTACTATTCCTGGCGTCTGATCTTCATGACCTTCCACAACAAGCCTGTGTGGAAGGACGCGCACGCGCCGGTCGAGCATCATCACGACGACCATGCCACGGACGCCCAGAAGGAAACCCACACCGAGCCGCTGATGGACGACGCCGTGGCCGCGCATACGGATGCGCACCATGACGACCATCACGACGATCACGGTCATCATGGCCCGCTGAAGCCGCACGAGAGCCCGTGGACCATGCTGATCCCACTGATCGTGCTGTCGATCGGCGCGGTGGCGGCGGGCTTTGTCTTCTACGACAATTTCGTGGGCCACCACGAAGCCGAGTTCTGGCGCGGGGCGATCTTCACCGCCGAGGCCAACAGCGTCCTGTACGACAGCCACTATGTGCCGCGCTGGGTGCTTTGGGCCCCCGTGGTGCTGACCCTGCTGGGCACCTTCGTGGCGTTCTGGATCTATGTGCTCAAGGAAGGCATGGCCCGGCGCATGGCCGAGCGGGGCAACATCCTCCACACCTTCTTCTACAACAAGTGGTTCTTCGACGAGCTGTACGACGTGGTTTTCGTCAAGAGCGCCCGGGCCATCGGGGACTTCTTCTGGAAGATCGGGGACGTGAAGATCATCGACGGCCTCGGCCCCAACGGCGCCGCCTGGGCCTCGCTGAAATCGGCCGCCCGGCTGGCCAGGGTCCAGTCCGGCTATGTCTATCACTATGCGTTCGTGATGCTGCTGGGTGTGGCGGGTCTTCTCGCCTTCGCCATCGCGACGTGGGGAGCCTGAGCCCGTGCCCTACATCCTGAGCATCGTAACCTTCCTGCCGCTGGTCGGCGCCCTGGCCGTGCTGATCGCGCGCGTCATGGCGAAGTCCGAAGAGGCCGCCGCCGGTCCGGCCCGCTGGATCGCCCTGATCGCCAGCCTGGTTGTGCTGGCCGTCTCGGTCGTGCTGGTGGCCGGGTTCGATCCGTCGAACCCCGCCTATCAGTTCGTGGAGATGGTCCCCTGGTTCGCCGGGGCCAGCTATCACCTGGGCGTGGACGGGATCTCGATCCTGTTCGTGCTGCTGAGCGCCTTCCTGCTGCCCATCTGCATCATCGCCAGCTGGTCCTCCATCAAGGAGCGGGTGGCGGAGTACATGATCGCCTTCCTGATCCTGGAGACGCTGCTGATCGGCGTGTTCACGGCGCTGGACCTGTTTCTGTTCTACATCTTCTTTGAAGGCACCCTGGTGCCGATGTTCATCATCATCGGGGTGTGGGGCGGCGCGAACCGCATCTATGCGGCCTACAAGCTGTTCCTCTACACCCTGCTGGGGTCGGTGCTGATGCTGGCGGCCATGCTGTACATGGCGACCACGGCGGGCACCTCCAGCATTCCCGAGCTGACCGCCTATGACTGGCCGGTCGGGGTGCAGACCTTCCTGTGGCTGGCCTTCTTCGCCTCTTTCGCGGTGAAGATGCCCATGTGGCCGGTGCACACTTGGCTGCCGGACGCCCACGTGCAGGCGCCGACGGCGGGGTCTGTGATCCTGGCGGGCATCCTGCTGAAGCTGGGCGGCTACGGCTTCATCCGTTTCAACCTGCCCATGTTCCCCGAAGCGTCAGAGTACTTCACCCCGCTGGTGATGGTGCTGTCGGTGATCGCCATCATCTACACCTCGCTGGTCGCCTTCCGTCAGACCGACATCAAGAAGCTGATCGCCTATTCGTCCGTGGCCCACATGGGCTTCGTGACCATGGGCATCTTCGCCGGCAATGATCAGGGCGTGCAGGGCGCGGTGTTCCAGATGATCAGCCACGGGCTGATCTCCTCGGCGCTCTTCCTGTGCGTGGGCGTGGTCTATGACCGGATGCACACCCGCGAGATCGCCTTCTACGGCGGGCTGACCGCGCGCATGCCGTGGTTCGCGGCCATCTTCCTGATGTTCACCATGGCCAATGTGGGCCTGCCGGGCACCTCGGGATTCATCGGCGAGGTGCTGACCATGGTCGGCGCCTACCAGGTCTCCACCTGGGCGGTGTTCTTCGCGGCCTCGGGCGTGATCCTGTCGGCGGTCTATGCGCTGACCCTGTACCGCAACGTCATGTTCGGCGAGATCACCAATCCGGCGCTGAAGGCCATCACCGACATCGACCGGCGCGAGTTGCTGGTCTTTGTGCCCCTCATCATCGGCACGATCTGGCTGGGGGTCTATCCGGCCGTCGTGCTGGACATCACCCAGGCTTCGGTCAGCGCGGTGACGACCGCCTATCAGACCGCGATCGGCGGATAAGACGACCATGTTCGACATCAATCTCGCCCTTCAAATTGCCGCTCCCGAGGCCCTTCTGGCCGTCGGCTCGATGATCCTGTTGACGATCGGCGCCTATGGCGGCGAGAAGCTGGGCCGCGTGGTCAGCCTGCTGGCTGTCGCCCTGCTGATCGGGGCCGCCGGCGTCGCCGCCAATGCGCCGCTGGGCATGGTCTTCAACGGCGCTTTCGTCTCGGACCCCATGTCCGTCTACGCCAAGGTGGCCATCTATCTGGCCAGCGCCCTGGCCGTGGTGCTGGGCGACGGCTGGACGCGCCGCAACGGCATCGCCCGGTTCGAATATCCGGTGCTGATCGTGCTGGCGGCGGTCGGCATGGGCATGATGGCCTCGGCCGGCGACCTGATGTCGCTGTATGTGGGCGTCGAGCTGCAGTCACTGGCCCTGTACGTGCTGGCCGCGTTCCACCGGGACAACGGCCGGGCGTCCGAAGCGGGCCTGAAGTATTTCGTGCTGGGCGCGCTGTCGTCGGGCCTGCTGCTGTACGGCTCCAGCCTGATCTACGGCTTCACCGGCTCCATGCGCTTCGACGAGATCGCGGCGGTGGCGGCGGGCGGGGCCGAAACCGGCCTGATCTTCGGTCTGGTGTTCCTGATCTGCGGCCTGGCGTTCAAGGTCTCGGCCGCGCCGTTCCATATGTGGACGCCTGATGTTTACGAGGGCGCACCGACCCCGGTCGTGGCCTTCTTCGCCACCGCGCCCAAATTCGCGGCCATGGTGCTGTTCGCCCGCGCCCTGAGCGAAGGCTTTGGCGGCGCCCATGACCAGTGGGCCCAGGTGCTGGTGATCATCTCGCTGATCTCGTTCGCGGTGGGCGCCTTCGGCGGTCTGGCCCAGCGGGACATCCCGCGGCTGCTGGCCTATTCGTCCATCGCCAACATCGGCTATGCGCTGCTGGCCATCACGGCGGGCACGCAGGCGGGCCTGCAGGCCCTGCTGCTGTTCATGACCTTCTACATGATCGATACGCTGGGCTTCTTCGCCCTGCTGATGGCCCTGTCGCGCGGCGGTCGGCCGATCCGGCGCATCGCCGACCTTGCGGGTCTTCGCAAGGACAAGCCGGTCACCACCATCGCCATCACGGTGCTGTCCCTGTCGGTGCTGGGCATGCCGCCCTTCGCCGGGTTCTGGGGCAAGTTCTATGTGTTCGGCGCCGCGCTGCAGGCGGGCTACTGGATCGTGGCGGCCCTGGGTCTGGTGGCCTCGGTTGTGGCGGCCTTCTACTATCTGCGCATCATCAAGGTGATGTGGTTCGACGCCCCGCCGGAAGGCGAGGGGGCGGTGGACCCGTCGCCGCGTGACGCTCAGTGGATCGGCTGGGCCGCCGCGGCCTTCTCGTTCCCGCTGGTGCTGATCGCCCTGACCTGGCTGGAGCCTCTGGCCCGCAACGCCGCCACCAGCTTCGGGGCGGGCTGATTGGCCGAGGCCGCCCCGCGCCTGATCCTCGAGGACACGGACTCCACCAACGCCGAGGCGCGGCGCATGGCCGAGCGCGGCGAGACCGGACCGCTGTGGATCGTGGCGCGGCGCCAGTCGGCGGGCCGGGGGCGACGCGGCCGGGCCTGGTCCAGCGAGACCGGCAATCTGGCCGCGACCTTGCTGACCGTGGTTCACCGTCCGCCCGCCGAGGCGGCGCAGCTGACCTTTGTAGCGGCCCTGGCCGTGGCGGACTTGCTGGACGCCTGGGCGCCGCCAGCGCTGGTCGGCATCAAATGGCCCAATGACGTGATGCTGGACGGCAAGAAGGCCAGCGGCATCCTGCTGGAGTCCGGTGCCCATGACAGCGGCGGTCTGTGGCTGGCGGTGGGGATCGGCGTCAATCTGGCCCACGCGCCGACGGGCACCCAGCGGCCCGCGACGGCCCTGGCCGACCACCTGCGCGCGGATATTGCGGCGCCGCCCTCCATCGAGCGGGCGGCGGATGGTCTGGCGGAGGCGTTCGCTGTCTGGATGGAGCGCTGGCAGATGCTGGGGTTCCAGCCGGTGCTGGATGCCTGGGTGGCCCGGACGCCGGGGCTGGACGGACCCTGCACGGCGCGGCTGGGCCATGAGACGATCAGCGGCCGGGCCGAAGGTGTGGAGCCGGACGGCGCGCTGCGCCTGCGCTTGCCCTCGGGCGAGCTCAGGCGCATTTCGGCGGGCGACGTGTTCTTCGGGGAGGCGGTCTGATGCTTCTGGCCATCGAGCAAGGCAACACCAACACCCTGTTCGCGGTACATGACGGGACCGACTGGATCGCCCAATGGCGCACGGCCACGGAGTCCAGCCGGACCGCCGATGAATATGCGGTCTGGCTGAGCCAGCTGCTGTCCATGCGGGGCATCAGGATGGCGGCGCTGGACGGCTGCATCATCTCCAGCGTGGTGCCCCAGTCGATCTTCAATCTGAAGAACCTGTCGCGCCGCTATCTGAACGTCGAGCCGCTGGTGATCGGGGACAATGTGGACCTGGGCATTCCGGTGCGCATCACCAAGCCCAGCGAGGCGGGGGCTGACCGGCTGGTCAACGCCATCGGCGCCCATCTGAAATACGACGGCGACCTGATCGTCATCGACTCCGGCACCGCCACCACCTTCGACGTCATCGCCGCCGACGGCGCCTTCGAGGGCGGGGTGATCGCGCCGGGCATCAACCTGAGCCTGCAGGCCCTTCATGAGGCGGCGGCCATGCTGCCGCGCATCGCCATCCAGAAGCCCGACCGGGTCATCGGCAAGGACACCGTCTCCAACATGCAGTCCGGCGTGTTCTGGGGCTATGTCTCGCTGATCGAGGGCATGGTGTCGCGCATGAAGGCCGAGTGGGGGAAACCCATGACCGTCATTGGAACCGGCGGCGTGGCCAGCCTGTTCGAAGGCGCAACCCACAGCATCGATCACTTCGACGCGGATCTGACCATTCGCGGCCTTCTGGAAATCTGGCGTCGCAACGCCCATCTGAAAAAGACATGAAAAAATCAAATCAAGACGAACTGGTCTTCCTGCCGCTGGGCGGCTCCGGGGAGATAGGCATGAACCTGAACGCCTATGGTTTCGGCCCGGCGCATGACCGCAAATGGATCATCGTCGATGTGGGCGTGACCTTCGGCGACCTGTCGACGCCCGGCGTCGACATCATCGTGCCCGATCCCGAGGCCCTTAAGGGCGAGAAGATCCTTGGCATCCTGCTGACCCACGCCCACGAGGACCATATCGGCGCCCTAGGCTGGCTGTGGCCGCGCATCCAGGCGCCGCTCTACGCCACGCCGTTCACCGCCTATCTGATCCGCGACAAGCTGCGCGAACAGAACCTGCTGAACGAGGTGAAGCTGCATGAGGTGCCGCTGGGCGGCACGGTCAACCTGGGCCCGTTCGAATGCGAGTTCGTCACCATGACGCACTCCATCGCCGAGCCGAACGGCATCGCCATCAAGACCCCGCTGGGCACGGTGATGCACACCGGAGACTGGAAGATAGACGACGACCCGGTGATCGGGTCGCAAACCGACGGCAAGGCTCTCGCCCGGCTGGGTGACGAGGGCGTGCTGGCCATGGTGGGGGATTCCACCAATGTCTTCGTCGATGGCGTCGCGGGGTCCGAAGGGGGCGTGGCGGACGCCCTGGTCGATCTGATCAAGCCCCTGCGCGGCCGCGTGGCCGTGGGCTGTTTCGCGTCCAATGTGGCGCGGGTCCACAGCGTGGCTCTGGCCGCCAAGGCGGCGGGGCGGCGTGTGGTGCTGGCCGGGCGATCGATGCACCGCATCACGGCGGCGGCCAAGCATGTGGGCCTGCTTGGCGACCTGCCGCCCTTCCTGACAGACGAGGAAGCCCGCGTCTGGGCGCCCGACGAAGTCCTCTATCTGTGCACCGGCAGTCAGGGCGAGGCGCGCGCGGCCCTGTCGCGGGTGGCGGACGGCACCCACCCCGTGGTCAAACTCGGATCGGGCGACCACTGCATTTTCTCGTCGCGGGTCATTCCCGGCAATGAGCTGGCCATCGGCGATCTTCAGGACCGTCTCGCGGACCGGGGCGTGCGCCTCTACACCGAGAAGGACCACCCCGGCATCCACGTGTCCGGCCACCCGTGCCGGGACGAGCTGAGGCAGATGTACGACTGGGTGCGTCCGCGCATCGCGGTGCCCACCCACGGCATGCGCCGCCACCTGATGGAGCACGCCAATCTGGCCAGGGACATGGGCGTCCCCGAGACCGTGACGCCGCGCAACGGCGATCTGGTGCGTCTGGCTCCCGGTCCGGCCGCGATCATCGACGAGGTCCCCTGGGGTCGCCTGTACGTTGACGGCGGCATGCTGGTGACCGAGGCGGGCGAAGCAATCCGCGAACGCCGCCACGCCGCCGGCAACGGCGTGCTGGTGGTCAGCTTCGTGCTGGACAAGGGCGGCCGCATCGTCAGCGACATCGACGTGCGCGGCATTGGCCTGCCGGGCGACGAGGGCACGCCGCTTGGCGATGCGCTGGATGGCCTGGCCGAGCGGGTCGAGGACGTGGTGCGCGGCCTGAAGGGCGAGGCGCTTCAGGACGAGCTGGTGGTCGAACAGGCGGTGGCCCGCGCGCTGAAGAAGGCCAGCCAGCAGATCTGGGACCGCCGTCCGATCGTGGAAACCATCGTCCTACGGCTGTAGAGCCGCGAACCCAGCGGAGCCGATTCCTGGCGGGCTTCATGAGGCGGACGGAGCCGTCTGGATTGCGTCCGCCTATGCGGGCGCCGTGGCTCTGGGTCGACAGTGTTTGACGGTGGACAGGGGCGTGCTTTTCGCCCAGCCTCAGGGTCGGCAGGGAGATCATCATGGGCGCCACGGTTCGCATCGCGGTTCTTGCAGGTTTTCTGGCTGTCGCGGCCTGCGATCAGCCCGAGCGGATCGAGGCCAATGAGGCTGTGCCCGCCGCCGAGCCCGCGCCTGCGGCTGCGCCGGACGCCATGACGCCCCAGGCTCTGGTGCAGGCCCTGTACATGGAGCCCGCCATCCCCACCGCCGCGCCCCATGTGCGGCTGTATTTCGCCGAACCGCTGGTGAACGGCCTGTCCGGCGAAGAGGGAATCGGCTTCGACTATCGCCATGACGCCCAGGACGGGGCCATCACGGATCTTGCGGTGGAGGAAATCGCCTCGGGCCCCGAAGGGTCGGCCATTGTGGCGCGTTTCAACCGGGGCGGCCGGCCCGTCTCCATGGCCTGGGATCTGTGCCGCCGGGAAAACGGAGAGTGGCGCATCACCAATGTCCGCAGCGTCCAGAACAACTGGAACCTGCGCGACCTGACCGGCGCCGACGCGGGCGAGGATGCGTCGCAGCCCGCGTGCTGAGCCTCGCCCCGACGCGTCAAACCGGCTAAGCCGGATCCATGATCGGACGACTGAACCATGTGGGGGTGGCCACGCCCTCCATTGAGGCCTCTGTGGCCATGTACCGCGACCTGCTGGGCGCGACGGGAGCGGGCGAACCGTTCGACCTGCCGGCGCAGGGGGTGCGGGTCTGTTTCATCGACCTGCCCAACAGCCAGATCGAGCTGATCGAGCCGCTGGGCGAGGGCTCACCGATCCACGGCTTTCTGGCCAGGAGCCCCAAAGGGGGCCAGCACCACGTCTGCTACGAGGTCGAAGACATCATCGCAGCCCGCGACGCCCTGCGCGCAAAGGGGGCGACCATTCTGGGAACCGGAGAGCCACGCATCGGCGCCCACGGCACGCCCATCATCTTCGTGCACCCGAAGGACATGGGCGGGGTGCTGGTGGAGCTGATGGAAACGCCGACGGAGCCGCACCCATGATCGGACCGACCACAGCCATCGCCATCTATTTCGTCGTTTGGTGGACCGTGCTGTTCGCCGTGCTGCCGCTGGGCATGAATCAGGGCCCGCGCGAGCGTCAGACCGACGGCGGCGACTGGGGGGCCCCGGCCAATCCGAACCTGAAGAAGAAGTTCATCACCACCACCTGGGTTTCGGCCATCGTATGGGCCGTGATCATGGTGATCATCTTCACCGGCATCCTGCCCTTGCCGGCCCTGCCGGGCGGGGGCTGATCTCCGCAAATCGGGAACCGAGTCGACTTTGATTGCCTATCCCCCGGCGCCCCGGCTAAAGGCGTAGGCTCAATTAAAAACGGATTCCCGATGCGTCTCTCGCGCTACTTCCTGCCCACCCTCAAGGAGACGCCGTCCGAGGCGCAGATCGTCTCGCACCGGCTGATGCTGCGCGCGGGCCTGATCCGTCAGGAAGCGGCGGGTATCTACGCCTGGCTGCCGCTGGGCCTGCGGGTGCTGAAGCGCATCGAACAGATCGTGCGCGAGGAGCAGGAGCGGGCGGGCGCCGTCGAGATCCTGATGCCGACCATCCAGCTGGCCGACCTGTGGCGCGAATCCGGCCGCTATGACGCCTATGGCCCGGAGATGCTGCGCATCGTCGACCGGCACAAGCGCGACATGCTGTACGGCCCCACGGCCGAGGAGGTCGTCACCGACATCTTTCGCGGTTTCGTGAAGAGCTATCGCGACCTGCCGCTGAACCTGTTCAACATCCAGTGGAAGTTCCGCGACGAGCAGCGGCCCCGGTTCGGGGTTATGCGCGGGCGCGAGTTCCTGATGAAGGACGCCTATTCTTTCGACGCGGACGAGGCGGGCGCGCGGCGGTCCTACAACCGCATGTTCGTGGCCTATCTGAACACCTTCGCGCGGCTGGGTCTGAAGGCCGTGCCCATGCGCGCCGACACCGGCCCCATCGGCGGCGACCTGAGCCACGAGTTCATCATCCTGGCCGACACGGGCGAGAGCCAGGTGTTCTGCGACCGCCGTCTGGTGGACATGCCGGCGCCCGGGCCTGACGTGGACTGGAACGACCTCCAGTCAATCGTTGATCAGCGAACGGCGCTCTACGCTGCGACCGACGAGATGCACGAGGCGGACCGCTTCGACGCCGAGGTGGGGGAGGGCGACCGCCTGACCGCGCGCGGCATCGAGGTGGGCCACATCTTCTATTTCGGCACAAAGTATTCCAAGCCCATGAAGGCCATCGTGGCCGGGCCGGACGGCAAGGACGTGCCGGTGCACATGGGCAGCTATGGCGTTGGGGTCTCGCGCCTGATCGGGGCCATCATAGAGGCCAGCCACGACGACGCCGGCATCATCTGGCCCGAGGCCGTGGCCCCGTTCGACGTGGGCGTCATCAATCTGCGGCCCAATGACGAGGCGGTCTCGGCCGCCTGCGAGGACGCCTGGGCCAAGCTGAAGGCGGCGGGCAAGACGGTGCTGTACGACGATCGCGACGACCGGCCGGGCGGCAAGTTCGCCACCGCCGATCTGATCGGCCTGCCCTGGCAACTGATCATCGGGCCCAAGGGCCTGGCCGACGGGGTGGTGGAGCTGAAGCGTCGCGCCACCGGGGAGCGCGAAACCCTGCCGCTGGACGCGGCCATCCAGAAGCTGACCGCATGACCGATACCGCCGCCGGGAAGGCCGCAAAACCCGCCGGGGCGTTCAGCGCTTGGGAGATCGGCCTGGCCCTTCGCTACCTGCGCGCCAAGCGCAAGGAGGGCGGGGTCGCCCTGATCGCCGTGATCAGCTTCATCGGCATCATGCTGGCCGTGGCGGTGCTGATCAGCGTCATGAGCATCATGTCCGGCTTCCGCACCGAACTGCTGAACCGGATGCTGTCGTTCAACGGGCACATGTACGTGCACGGCCAGGTGCTGCAGGCGCCGGACCGCAACGAGGCGCTGGCGCGTATCCGGGAGGTCCCCGGGGTGGTCAGTGTCACGCCCCTGACCGAGTCTCCGGCCATGTTCACCGCCCACGGCCGCACGACCGGCGGCGTGGTGCGCGGCATCGCGCCCGACAATCTTAACTCCATGAGCTTCGTCTATCAGAGCCTCGATGAGGATGCCCGGGCCCGGTTCGGCCAGGGCGCCTACGGCGGCGACAACATCCTGATCGGCAAGGCTCTGGCGGATCAGATGGGCCTGAGGGTCGGGGACCTGATGACCCTGATTTCGCCCCAGGGCGGCGCCACGGCCTTCGGTGACCTGGGCACGTCCAAGACCTATGTGGTCGGTGGCATCTTCCAGTCCGGCGCCGCGGACTATGACCGCGCCTTCGTGTTCATGCCGCTGGAGCAGGCGCAGCTGTTCTTCGGCAAGGAAGGCCTGTGGGATGTGCTCGAACTGAAGGTGGACCAGCCCGATCAGGTGGCCCGCTATGTCCAGCCGGTGGCCGAGGCCGCGGGGCAGGGGGCGCTGGTCAGCGACTGGCGCAACACCATGGCCGCCTTCTGGAGCGCGTTGAGGATCGAGCGCGTGGCCATGGGCATCATCCTGGGCCTCGTGGTGGCCATTGCGGCCATGAACATCATCTCGGGCATCGTCATGCTGGTGAAGAACAAGGGGCGCGACATCGCCATCCTGCGCACCATCGGGGCCAGCCCGTCGTCGATCCTGCGCATCTTCTTCATGGCGGGGCCACCATCGGCGTGGCGGGCACGCTGGCGGGCCTGGTCCTGGGCCTGCTGTTCTGCTGGAACATCGGGTCCATCCAGAGCTTCCTCGAGTGGGTCCTGCAGGTGCAGCTGTTCCCGGCGGACGTCTACATGCTGGACGGGGTGCCGGCGCTGGTGGATCCGGCGGACGTTTTCTGGGTCACGGTCTGGTCCCTGCTGATGTCCTGCGTGGCCAGCCTGCCGCCGTCGTGGAACGCCTCGCGCATCGATCCCGTGGAGGCCCTCCGCTATGAGTAGCCCCGTGCTGTCCCTCCGGGGCGTGACGCGCACCTATGACACCGCCCAGGGCGGGCTGCAGGTGCTGAAAGGCGTCGATCTGGACGTATTTCCGGGCGAGGTGGTCGGTCTGATCGGGCCGTCCGGCTCGGGAAAGTCGTCGTTGCTCCACGCCGCCGGCCTGCTGGAGCGGCCTACCGACGGTCAGGTCATGATCGACGGTCAGGATGTGGGCGCCCTGCCGGAGCGGGCGCGCACGCGCATCCGTCTGGCCAAGGTGGGCTTCGTCTATCAGTTCCACCACCTGCTGCCCGAGTTCGACGCCGGCGACAACGTGGCTTTGCCCATGCGCATCAACGGGGTGTCGCACAGCGTGGCGCGGGCGCGGGCCTCGGAGCTGCTGACGGCCCTGGGGCTCGGCGAACGGCTGACGCACCAGCCGGCCCAGCTGTCAGGCGGCGAGCAGCAGCGGGTCGCCGTGGCCAGGGCGCTGGCCAACCAGCCGCGTCTGCTGCTGGCCGACGAGCCCACCGGCAATCTGGACCCGGCCACCAGCCAGGCCGTTTTCGAATCCCTGCGCGAACTGGCCAAGACCACGGGCGTCGCCGCCCTGATCGCCACCCACAACATGGAGCTGGCGGGGCATATGGACCGGGTCTTCGCGCTTCGCGACGGCCATCTGGAAGAGCGCCCGGCCGAAAGTCACGCCTACTGAGGCGCTACTTCTTCCCGGGGGGCGTGGTGAAGGGCGAGGCGCCGACGGTGATCGGCGGCTTGGCCTTCTCCGCCTTGGGTTTGCGGATTTCCTTGGTGCTGCGTTTCTGACCCTTGGCCATGACAGGCGCTCCGGGCGCCGGCGGCCGCCGGAAGGGCGGGGAAGGGCGTTGGCGGCAGTATACAGCAGGTGGATGCTGCGGCTCGCAGAAAATCCGCGATTGACCGAAACAAAAACA
>NZ_PNLV01000004.1 GCF_013823285.1 Brevundimonas sp.
TTCGGGACACATGGGCGGGCAGATTTCCGACCACGCCTTTCCGCTCACCCCAGCGAAGGCTGGGGTCCAGATGGCGAACTCTGGGCGTGCCGGATTGAAGACGCCTTCGCCCAAGCCGCCTCAGTCTTACGATCTGGACCCCAGCCTTCGCTGGGGTGAGCGGTGGAATAAAGCTACGCAGCGTCTTCCGACGCCGTGATGGTCGCCAGCACCGCGCCGTCGGTCACCTGATCGCCCACCGCGACGCCCAGTTCGCCCACCACCCCGTCGAAGGGCGCGGTCAGGGCGTGCTCCATCTTCATGGCTTCCAGCACGACGATGGACTGGCCCTTGGCGACGGTCTGGCCGGGCTCGGCCGAGACGGCGACGATCTTGCCGGGCATGGGCGCGCGGAGGGAGCCGTCGGAGGCGGCGGCGGTGGCTGACCCGCCGACGGGCCCGAAATCAAAGACGGAGACGTCGCCGTTGCGGAAAGTCCGGATAACGGTCTCGCCATGCGTCGTCGGCAGAGGCTCGCCGGCGTCCAGATCGCTGTAATCCAGTGGGGCGCCATCAACTGTGAATTCGAAGTCCCAATCGCCAGCGCGTTGCACCACACTGATCTCCGCCTCGCGCGGCGTACCGTCCTGCCTGAACTTCAGACGTGCCGACTGCCGCTCGCCGTTGAGCCGGAACCCGAAAAGATGCGCGGGAGAAGGGCCCCAAAGGTCGTTGTCGTGAGCGGCGCCGACGAAGTCTTCAACCTTCCAGCCCAAGGCGGCGGTCAGCGGCAAATCACTCGCCGGCGCGGAGAGAAGAGTCTCCTCCTCCGCGCCGATGAAGCCCGTGTCCACATCCCCCTCCACGAAGCGCGGGTGCTCCAGGCAGCGCACGAGGAAGCCAGCGTTGGTTTTCACCGGCCAGACCTCGACTGCGGCACAAGCTTCGGCCAGCGCTTCGGCCGCCTCTTCCCGCGTCTCCGCCTGCACGATCAGCTTGGCGATCATGGGATCGTAGTGCTGGCTGACTTCGCCTCCCTGCTCCACGCCGGTGTCGACCCGGGCGTCGTCCGGCATGACAAAATGCTCAAGCTTGCCGATGCTCGGCAGAAAGCCGTTGGCCGGGTCCTCGGCGTAGAGGCGGGCCTCCATGGCCCAGCCGTCCAGCTGGATCTTGTCCTGTTGAAGCGGCAGGGGCTCGCCCGCAGCCACGCGGAACTGCCATTCCACCAGATCGACGCCCGTGATCGCCTCGGTGACCGGGTGCTCCACCTGCAGACGGGTGTTCATCTCCATGAACCAGATGCGGTCGGGCTTGAGGCCCTCGGAGGCGTCGGCGATGAACTCGATTGTGCCGGCGCCCACATAGTTCACCGCCTTGGCCGCGCGAACGGCGGCGTCGGTGACGGCCTTGCGCGTCTCGGAGTCCATGCCGGGGGCCGGGGCCTCCTCGATCACCTTCTGGTGGCGGCGCTGCAGCGAGCAGTCGCGCTCGTACAGGTGGACGACCTCGCCGGTGGAATCGCCAAACACCTGCACCTCGATGTGGCGCGGGCGGGTGATGTATTTCTCGATCAGGACGCGAGGATCGCCGAACGAGGCCTCCCCTTCCCGCTGGGCGCCCGCGAGACCGGCGGCGAAGTCAGCCGAGCGCTCGACCTTCTTCATGCCCTTGCCGCCGCCGCCGGCGACGGCCTTGATCAGCACCGGATAGCCGATGGCGTCGGCCTCCTTCTGGAGGCGTTCCAGCGACTGGTCCTCGCCCAGATAGCCGGGGGTGACGGGCACGCCTGCCTTGTCCATCAGGGTCTTGGCCGCGTCCTTCAGGCCCATGGCGCGGATGGCGGCGGGCGGCGGGCCGATCCAGACCAGCCCGGCGGCCATGACCGCCTCGGCGAAGTCGGCGTTCTCGGACAGGAAGCCGTAGCCGGGATGGATGGCCTCGGCCCCGGTCTCCTTCGCGGCGGCCAGCACCTTCTTCGCGTCCAGATAGGACTCGCGGGCGGCGGCCGGGCCGATCAACACGGCATCGTCCGCCTCACGCACATGCAGGGCGTCGGCGTCCGCCTCGGAATAGACGGCGATGGTGCGCACGCCCATGGCGCGGGCGGTGCGGAAGACGCGACAGGCGATCTCGCCACGGTTGGCGACCAAAACGGATTTGAACATGGGGCGACCCTATCCCAGACCACGCGATCTGGCGAAAGCCCTGTCGTTACTCCGCAACCGGGACGGACGGGGCGAAGTCGGCCCGGCGTACTTCCTGAACCCCATCGCCCTCCAGACGGCCCTCGACGATCTCGTAGCCCATCAGGGCGAATATCCGGTCGCCGAGGAAGATGGGACGGGCGTTGCCGTACCAGTCCACGCAGGACACCCGGCAGCCGTCGTCGCGGACGCCGTCCCCGGACGCGTCCAGACGCCCGAGCGGGGACAGCGCGCGCGTCTGACGCCGCAGGAACAGCATGGCCGCATGGGGCGTCCACTCGCCCCATTCCTCATCGGGCGGCCGGTTTGACAGTATGGGCAGGCCCAGCAACCCGTCCTCGCCCCCCGCGTCGGGCCGGAAGAAGAAGGCGTGGCTGCGCGACTCCGTCTGGCTGGCGCGGGGCTGAACGTGACGGGGCCCGAGCGTGGGCGCGCCGGATGACAGATCCAGGGTGGTGAAGGTGACCTCTTCCTGTCCGCCGACGGCCAGGGCGTCGCGCCCGATCTGTTCGATGCGCGCCACGCCGTCAGGCAGGTCGAGGAGCACGGGCTCGCCGGGCGCGATGGGGACCGCCACCAATTGGGCGGGCATGGTGGCGGCCGGCTGGCCGTAATAGGCGCCCGGCCCTGTGGTCGTGCTGTAGAAGGCCCAGTCGCCGATGAAGCGGTGGGCGGTGATGAGGCTGTGGTAGAGCCCCTGGCCCGGCGTGAACTGGTAGTCGGACAGCATGGGCGCCCGCGACCCGTCGCCAAAGCGCGACGTGGGCAGGCGCAGCAGGGCAACGCCCGTGGGCTGATCACCCCATTGCGGTATGGATCCGCGCGCGGCCACGAGCATGTCCAGGCGGCCGGCTTCCGTATTGGCGTGGAAGCCTAGCGGACCGAGCGGGGCCTCCCAGACCTGGGCGGCGGTCACCGGACCGCCGTCGTGGCCGAAGCGATAGACGAAAGCGAACTCTCCGATCTCGTGAGCGACCTCGTTCCAGAGATAGGCCGCGTTGTGCGAGACGAAGAAGGTCGCGTAGTCGTCGCCCATGACCATGGTCGCGGCGCAGTCCAGCTCGACCGCCGCCAGGTCGCAGCGATAGACCACATGCATCATCGCGACGTATTCGGCCCCGGCGCGCTGCAGGACGCGCGGCATGTAGACATCCTGGCTGCGGGCGATACGCCGGAACGCCGGTTCGTCCTGGCCCTCGGTCCAGCGGCTGATCCCCGGCAGGGCGTTCAGGACGTCATCCCCGTCGTAGCTGAAGCGCAGCGGTGAATAGACGATCAGCTGCGTCCCGATCAGGCGCGAGGCGTAGTTGCTGTACGAGAAATAGTCGCTGGCCCGCAGCTGATGGCTGTCGACGAAGGTGAAACGCCCCTCGGGCGACAGGCGGAAGCGATTGATCTCGGTCCCGCCGCGCGAATAGCTGAAGCCGATCACCGTCACCATGTCGCCGATGACCAGCATCTCGTCGTACCAGGTGTGGCTGGGATCGACTCCGGGCGCGAAGGCGTCGATGGCGTCCACCGGCTCCAGCGCGCCGTCGGCCATGGAGACGCTGAACACACGGCCCCGGCGCAGGATCACCAGATGCTCGCCGGAGACCTTGACGATGCCGCCCTCGTCGATGCCGGCCAGCTGGGTGTTGGTGATGGAGGGCGCGTTCGGCGTCGCAGGCTGGGCGCCTGGAGGCGGCGGCGGCGCGGGCGGCGGCGGCGGCGCATGGGGCGGCGGCGCACGAACCCTCAGATGGCCCTCACTGTCCGTCAGGAAGCGGATCAGTTCTGCATCAGACCGGAAATTCGGTACCGACTGGGCGACGACCGAACCGGCCGCCCCGATCAGAATGACCCCGAGCACGGCGGCGAAGACGGCCGCCATGGCCGCGTGACATGAACGCATGATCCCCTCCCGGCCCCCGCCGCCGCTACTGTGGCGAACGACGTTCCTCCAGACAAGTCCGGGCTCAGCTCGCCATTTCGTTGAAGGCGAGAAACAGCCACAGCAGCAACATGAAGCTGCCTGCGATGGTGGTGGCCGTGAACAGGACGAACATGCGCAGCAGGGTCATGGCCGTGTTGCTGGCGTAGGCCCCGCGCATGTGGACGAACAGATGCACGGGCGACAGCCACAGCAGGCTCCAGGCGACGGGCCCGATCCCCATGGCCAGCAGGAAAGTCGTGGTGATCAGCAGCAGCTGGAACGACAGGGAGTGCATGGAGAAGATCAGGTGGTCGAACAGGAAGACCTCGCGCCGCCAGAAGAACATACAGGCCAGAATCAGGGCCGAGACCGGCAGCAGGAGCATGACCACCCGCTGGGCCCAGACGGCGAGGAGCAGGGAGAAGCGGCGAGGTTCCGCCCGCATCCCCTCGGCCCGCTCGTTCACCCAGGCCCTGAAAGCCGTGAGGTTTTCACTGTCGGCGGGGTCAGTGGCCTGCTGCTCGACGATCTGGTCGGCTTCCCGGGCCGCCGTAATCCCCGCAACCAGGCCACCCCAATTGCGCTCCAGGGCCGCCTCGGCGATGCGCTTCTCCTCCTCGGTCATGCTTTCGTCCGCGGCGATCTCCGCGCGCGCCTGATCGAGGGCGGACCGGGGATCGGCCGCCGAGGCGCCGGCCTGCCCGACAAACTCGTCGGCGCTGCCTCTGTTCAGGGCGCACTGGCCCACCACGAAGGTGAGCAGGAGGATCACCAGGAACATGCGCAGCGGCGGCACCTGAAAGGCGCGCTTGCCGTCCAGATAGTCGCGGGTCAGGCGGCCGGGGCGCAGGATCAACTGCGGCAGGGTGCGGGCCAGACGGCCGTCCAGATGGAAGAAGCTCTCCAGCGCCTCCTTGCCCAGCTTCCAGAAGGACTTGTGGAAGTCCTCGGCCAGCTGGCCGCAGGCATGGCAGTAGGTCCCGACCAGCGGCGTCTCGCAATTGGCGCAGGGCGTGCCGGGCGGGATGTCCGCCTGTCTGCGCCGGAAGCGCAGCCAGCCCCCCGCCGAGGCCGCCGCCGCGGTCTCCAGTTCGTTGGTCATGCCCCCTGCCCCCGTTATCGGCTACTTCGCCCAGTTCGGCTTGCGCTTGTCGAGGAAGGCGCGGACGCCTTCCTGGCCCTCGACGCTGACGCGCGCGCGGGCGATCAGGCGGGCGGTGTCGTCCATCAGGCCGGAATCAATGCGCCGGTTGGCCACCAGATGGACCACCCGCTTGGCCTCGCCCATGGCGCCGGGCGCGCAGGCGGTCAGGGTGCTGGTGATCTGGTCGATGAAGCCGTGCAGGGCGTCCACGTCGGGCACCACTGCGTCCACCAGCCCCACATGAGCGGCGTAGTCCGCGTCGAAAGGATTGCCCGTCAGGAACAGGGCCCGGGCCCGGCGGGCGCCCACGGCCTCGACCACATAGGGGGCGATGGTGGCGGGGATCAGGCCCAGCTTGACCTCGGAGAAGGCGAAGGTGGCGCTCTTGACCGCCACGGCCATGTCGCAGGCGGCGACGATGCCCGCCCCGCCGCCCATGGCCGCACCCTCGACCAGGGCCACCGTCAGGGCCGGAATGTCGTAGAGCGCCTTGAGCATGTCGGCCAGGCCCATGGCGTCGTCGCGGTTGTCGCTCTCGGACCAGTCGGCCGCGTCACGCATCCAGTTCAGGTCCGCGCCCGCGCTGAACACACCGCCCGCGCCGCGGATGAACACGGCACGCACATGGTCGGCGCCGTGCAGCGTCTCGAACGCCTCGCGCAGGGCCGCGATGGTCGCGGCGTCAAAGGCGTTCTTTTTTGACGGCCGGTTGATGGTGATGAACACCATGCCGTCGGGGGTGGAGTCGATCACCGCCAGCTTGTCGTCGGCGTCCGGCGCGGCGCCCGCCACCAGCGGATGGTTGATGCGGTTCATCTCGGCGGCCTCGGCGTCGGTGACGTCCAGGGCGTTGAGGTCTTCGGGGGTCTGGGCCATGTCTTGCTCCATTGGAATTACATCCTGAACACGCCGAAGGTGGTGTCCGGTATCGGGGCGTTCAGGCTGGCGCTGATGGCCAGGCCCAGGACGTCGCGGGTCTGGGCCGGGTCGATGACGCCGTCGTCCCATAAACGCGCGGTGGCGTAATAGGGGTTGCCCTCGTCCTCGTATTTCTGGCGGATCGGGGCCTTGAAGGCCTCGGCGTCGGCCTCGGACCAGCTGTCGGCGTCGCGATGGACGGTGGCCAGAACGCTGGCGGCCTGCTCGCCGCCCATCACCGAGATGCGGCTGTTGGGCCAGGTGAACAGGAAGCGGGGCGAATAGGCCCGACCGCACATGCCGTAGTTGCCCGCCCCGAAACTGCCGCCGATCAGGACGGTGAATTTGGGCACTTCCGCGCTGGCCACCGCCGTCACCAGCTTGGCCCCGTGCTTGGCGATGCCCTCGGCCTCGTACTTGCCGCCCACCATGAAGCCGGAGATGTTCTGCAGGAACACCAGCGGGATCTTCCGCTTGCAGGCCAGTTCGATGAAGTGGGCGCCCTTCTGGGCGCTCTCGCTGAACAGCACGCCGTTGTTGGCCAGGATGGCCACCGGCTGGCCCCAGATGCGGGCGAAGCCGCAGACCAGCGACGTGCCGTACAGGGCCTTGAACTCGTCGAAGGTTGAGCCGTCGACGACGCGGGCGATGACCTCGCGCACGTCATAGGGGGCCCGCACGTCGTCGGGGATGATGCCGTAGAGCTCTTCCGGATCGAAGGCGGGCGGGACCGGCTCGGCCAGGTCCAGCTCCACCCGCTTGACCGTGTTCAGATTGGCGACGATGTCGCGCACGATCTGCAGGGCGTGTTCATCGTTCTCGGCCACATGGTCCACCACGCCCGACAGGCGGCCGTGGGTCTCGGCGCCGCCCAGCTGTTCGGCGCTGATGACCTCTCCGGTGGCGGCCTTCACCAGCGGCGGGCCGGCCAGGAAGATGGTGCCCTGATTGCGCACGATGACGGTCTCGTCCGACATGGCCGGCACATAGGCGCCGCCGGCGGTGCAGGAGCCCATGACACAGGCGATCTGGGGGATGGACCGGGCCGACATGCGGGCCTGGTTGAAGAAGATGCGGCCGAAATGGTCGCGGTCGGGGAAGACCTCGGCCTGGTGGGGCAGGTTGGCGCCGCCGGAGTCCACCAGATAGACGCACGGCAGATTGTTCTGTTCGGCGATCTCCTGGGCGCGCAGGTGCTTCTTCACCGTCATGGGGAAGTAGGCGCCGCCCTTCACCGTGGGGTCATTGGCCACGATCATGACCTCGCGCCCCGAGACCCGGCCCACGCCGCAGATCATGCCGGCCCCCGGCGCCTCGTCGCCGTACATGCCATTGGCGGCCAGCTGGCCCACCTCGAGGAACGGCGAGCCGGGGTCCAGCAGCCGCTCCACCCGGTCGCGGGGCAGCAGCTTGCCGCGCGAGACGTGGCGCTCGCGGGACTTCTCGGACCCGCCCAGCGCGGCTTTCGCCACCTTGTCGCGCAGCTCGTCGCGCAGGCACCGGTTATGGGCCTCCAGGGTCTTGAAGGCAGGGGAATTGGCGTCGATGGCCGAGGTCAACTTGGGCATGGCGCAGGCATAAACGGCGCCGGGCTCCGGGGAAAGGGCGTGCGTAAACCCGGACCTGTGCCAAGGCGGAACAGGGCCTGATGCATGCCCGCCACAGTCCGGCCCCAATTCGCTCAAGCGAGGTTCATCCGTCCACGGCCATGCTTCGTCTGCTGTCGATTCTGCGTCAGCATCGTCGTGAAGGAGCGATCATCATGGCCGGCAATGGCAAGACTGAACCGAACCTGCGCGTGGTGAATGCCGAGGCCGAGGTCTATGACCTGATGCGCAAGCCCGAGACCACGGGCGAGCGGGTCAGGCGTCTGCAGCTGGAGGCCCGCGCCCTCGCCGTCGAGCAGGTCGAGACGCTGGAGCGGCTGCTGCTAGAGGCGACGGCCCTGTCGAAAGAGATCGCCGAGGGCGGCGACGCCTATCCGGTGGGCGCCCGCGAGATCGCGTCCCGGCTGGTCGCCGACCTGCCGACCAAGGTCGAGACCATGAAACAGATCATCGGCCGGATGCCGGTGAAGTAGAGCCTCAGAGCAGGATCTTCTTCGGCGACCGGAACGGCTGGGCGCCCACCTCAAGGCGCAGGGCGCCGGGCGTGCGCAGGTTGCGGGCGTGCCAGAAGGACCAGCGCTCCCAATAGATCAGCCGGTCCAGATTGAAACCCCCGGCGCCGAAGCCGCTGTCCTTCGCCCCCGTCAGGGAATCGGCGCGCCAGGCGCCCAGGATCAGCGGCGTGCGCGAGATGGCGACGCGACGGGGGCCGAACAGCTGCACCAGCCGCCACCAGTATTCATTGTCGGCACCGCTGAGCACCTGATGGAAATAGCCGGCGCGCCTCATGACCGGTTCGCGCTCGAACATCAGGGTCGACGGGGCCCAGCGGGTCAGGGGCCAGACGCCCCGGGCGTGGATTTCGCCTTCGGCGTCCACACGCAGGCTGCGGCCGGAATGTGCGGTCAGTTTGCGCGCCCGCATCTCGGCCACCTGACGGGCCAGCCGGTCCGGGTGGGCCCATTCATCGGAGTCCTGAACCGCCACCCAATGTCCTTCGGCCCGGGCCAGAGCGGCGTTGCGGGCGGTGTAGGCGCCGCCCCGTTCGGACTGGCGGATCAGGACGAAGCGCGGATCACCATTGGCGGCGGCCAGCGCCCGCTCGGCGGTGTCGTCAGTGGAGGCGTCATCAACGAACAGGAACTCCAGGTTGCGCCAGCTCTGGTCCAGCACCGAGCGCACCGCCGCCGCGACCCAGCGGGAGGCGTTCCGCGACGGCATGATGACGCTGATCAGGGGGCCGTCGACGGCGGGCGAGGCGTCGGCGCGGGCGTTGACGACACTGACAGGGAGGGCCGGATCGAGGGGCTCGGGCGGCGACAGGCTCCACGCCCCGTAGCCCTCGCACCATGCGAGGTGGGCCTTTGCCGGATCGTGGCGGTCCAGCGAAGCGCACAGAAAGCCGGCCTGCGGGCCCAAGGCGGTGTCCAGGGTGCGCCGCGCGTCATCCCCGCGCCCCGCGGCCAGCATCAAGGCCGCGCGCAGGGAGGCGTCGGGGCCTGCGTATTTGGTCAGGGCCAGGGCCGGATCGAACGCGCTGAGGGACAGGGCCAGATCATGCTCGGGCCGGGGCGCGACGGTGCGGGCGACGTCCAGCGCCTCCCCTGCCCGGCCGGTCGCGGTCAGGCACCGGATACGCTCCACCGGAAAGGCGCGGGCGGCGGCGGGATCGCGGTCGAATGCGCGCGCAGCCAGCCGGTGCAACTCCAGCCGCGACAGGGCGACCGGATCGCCCATGGCGCCCATGGCCAGGGCGGCGGAGCGGCGGCGCTGTCGGATCAGAAGACGGGCGATCGGGTTCATCAAACCGGACATCCCTCGCCGCTTGGGAAAATGGTGGATGCGACAGGGATTGAACCTGTGACCCCCTCGGTGTGAACGAGGTGCTCTCCCGCTGAGCTACGCATCCATCCGGACCGGGTTCGAAGGCTCGAACCGTCGGGAGGCGCGGACATAGCCCGGTCGCCGGGCGGGCGCAAGACCCGTGCGCGGTCAGGCGACGACCAGCGCCTCCAGCACCTTTCGCACGGCGTCGGGAATGGGGACCGGGCGGCGGGTTTCGCGGTTCACATAGACATGGGTGAAGTGACCGAAGGCGGCGGCGTCGGGCTCGTCGTTTCGGAACAGGCCGACTTCATAGCGCACGCTGCTGGTCCCGATGCGGGCCACGCGAAGCCCGGCGTCCACCCGGTCGGGAAAGGTGATGGGGGCGGCGTAGCGGCAGCCGGTCTCGATAACCAGGCCGATGACGGGGCTGATGGCGGGGTCCAGCACCCCCTGCTCGATCAGGTGCGCGTTCACCGCCGTGTCGAAGAAGCTGTAATAGACCACATTGTTGACGTGGCCGTAGACGTCGTTGTCCATCCAGCGCGTGGTGATGGACCGCAGGACCGGGAAGTCGGCGCGGATCGGCAGCGGCTCGCTCACAGGGCTTCCTCATACAGGGCGCGGGCGTCGGCGAGCGTCACCTCGCGCGGATTGTTGATCAGCAGGCGCTGCACCTGCATGGCGTCATGGGCCAGATGGTCCAGATGCTGGACCTCGACCCCGAGGTCAGACAGGCGCTGCTCCATGGGCATCTCGGCGGTCAGGGCGGCGATCTCGTCCACGAAGGCGGCGGCGTCCGGGTTCAGCCCGATGGCGGCGGCCAGTTCGGCGTAGAGCGGCCCGGCGGCGGGCAGGTTGAACCGCAGCACCGGCCCCAGCACCAGGGCGTTGGACAGGCCGTGGGGCGCATGGAATATCCCGCCGATGGGATAGGCCAGGGCGTGGACGGCGGCCACCGGCGCATTGGCGAAGGCCATGCCCGCCAGCAGCGACCCCTGCAGCATGGCCCGTCGCGCCGGCAGGTCAGAGCCGTCAGCGATGACCCGGCGGATGTTGGCGTGCAGCAGCTTGAGCGCCGCGACGGCCAGGCTGTCGGACACCGGGTTCTTCTTGTGTTTCGATGTGTAGGCCTCGATGGCGTGGACCATGGCGTCGATCCCGGTCATGGCCGTGACGCGCGGCGGCAGGCCCGTGGTCAGGGTCGCATCGAGGATGGCCGCGTCGGGATACAGCAGGGGCGAGACCACCCCCTTCTTCTGGTCGACGGGGGTGGTGACGATGGCGATGCTGGTGACTTCCGACCCGGTGCCCGCCGTGGTGGGAACCTGAATCAGCGGCAGGCGCGGCCCCCGAGCCAGACCGATGCCGTAGATGTCGGGCAGGGCCTGATCGGTCCCCGCCAGCAGGGCCACCAGCTTGGCGGTGTCCAGCGACGAGCCGCCACCCAGGCCCACCACGCCGTCGGCATCCGCTTCCCGCGCCGCCGCCACGGCCGCCATGATCGAGGCCTCCGGCGGGTCGGCCAGCACATCGCTGAAGACTGTGGCGGTCACACCCGCCGCGTCCAGGGCGTCCAGAATCGGCTGGACCACGCCCGCGCCGACCAGTCCCGCGTCGGTGACGATGAACGGGCGGGTCACGCCGATGCCGTTCAGGAATTCCGCCAGCTTCAGGGCAGCGCCGTCCTCGCACAGGATTCTCGGCGTGGTCTCGAACGAAAAGCCGGTCATGGTCGCATCCTCCGGGCCGCAGCCAAGCGCGGATGGCGGGCGGCTGCAAGATCACCCAGGGTCAACTGGCGCGCGCGGATCAAGCGTGGCAATGGGCCGGGATGACCGTCGTTCACATCCGCCCCTACACGCCAGCCGATCTGGACACGTTGATCGCCCTGTTCAACGGGGCGGTGCGGCGCGTGGCCGGGCGGGACTACACGCCCGCGCAGATCGCGGCCTGGGCGCCCGGGACGCCGGACCGGGCGGCATGGGCGGCGCGTCTGCTGGGGCGGCCCACACTGGTGGCGGAAATCGAGGGCGTGATCGCCGGTTTCAGCGATCTGGAGCCGGACGGCCACATCGACATGCTGTTCGTGGACGCGGATCATCAGGGCCGCGGCGTGGCGGGCGCCCTGCTGGACCGGATCGAGGCCATGGCGCGGGATCAGGGTCTGGCGCGGCTGTTCACAGAGGCCAGCATCACCGCCCGTCCGGTGTTCGAACATCGCGGCTTCCATATCGTGGCCGCCCAGGACGTGGCGCTGCGGGGCCAGACCTTGCGCAATTACCGGATGGCCAAGGCGCTCTGAGCGCGGCGCCGGCATGGCTGGCGCGGCGAATCCGTGGCACGGTTCGGCCATGACCGCGCATCGCCATCTGATCGTCTTCGCCGCCGCCAACGGGGCCATGGCCGTGATGCTGGGCGCCTTCGCCGCCCACGAGGCGGGCCCGGCGGTCAAGGCCCTGCTGACCACCGGGGCGCAGTATCAGATGGTGCACGCCGTTCTGGCGGTGGCCTGCGCCCTGTGGAGCGGCGGCGGGCGGTGGGCGCGGATCGCCGGCTGGCTGGCGGCGTCGGGCGGGCTGGTGTTCGCGCTGGCGCTGTCGATGATCGCCCTGATGAGCCTGCCGGCCATGGGCATGGTGGCGCCGGTAGGCGGGGCGCTGATGATCGCGGGCTGGGTCGTGTTGCTGTTCGCCGCCCTGCGGGGTGACGGCTGATGGCGCGGGACGCCTGCGCGGTGATCGGCAGCGGCGGCCATGCGCGGGTGGTCATCGCCGCCCTGCGGGCCTCGGGGGCCCGGGTCACGGCCCTGTATGACGAGCGGCCCGAACGGCAGGGGGAAACCGTGGACGGCGCGGTGGTGTCCGGCGACTGCGAGGCGGGGCTGAACACGCCCCTGCCCGCCCATCTGGCCATCGGCGACAACGGCGTGCGCCGCGATCTGGCGGCAACGAAGCCGCCGGGCGGCTGGATGCAGGCGGTGCACCCCTCGGCCCTGGTGGATCCCGCGGCGCGGATCGGGGCCGGCAGTCTGGTGGCGCTGGGCGCCATCGTCCAGGCGGGGGCGTCCATCGGCGCCCATGTGATCGTCAACACCGGGGCCATTGTCGAGCACGACTGCGTGGTCGAGGATTTCGCCCATGTGGCCCCCGGCTCGGTTCTGGGCGGCGGCGTCCATGTGGGCCAGGGCGTGCTGATCGGTCTGGGCGCGCGGGTCCTGCCCGGCGTGCGCATCGGCGCCTGGGCGGTGGTCGGCGCCGGGGCCGTGGTCATGAAGGACGTGGCCGACGGCCAGACGGTGGCGGGCGTGCCCGCCCGGCCCACCCGATGATCCCGCTGTCGGCGCCCGAGGTCGGCGCGCGCGAACAGGCGCTGGTCGCTGAAGCCCTTGCGGCCGGCGATGTGGCCATGGGGCCGCAGGTGGCGGCGTTCGAGACGGCGTTCGCCGAGTTGACCGGCCGCGCCCACGCGCTGGCGGTGTCGTCCGGCACGGCGGCCCTGCATCTGGCGCTGCGCCTGCTGGACCTGAAGCCCGGCGAGGCGGTGATCTGCCCGACCCTGACCTTCATGGGCGGGGTGGCGCCGGTGATCTATCAGGGCGCGACGCCGATCTTCGCCGATGTGGACCCGGTCACCTGGGGTCTGGACCCGGCCTGCCTGCCCGAGGCGTTCGACGTGGCGCGGGCGCGGGGCCTGAGCGTGCGGGCGGTGGTTCCGGCGGACTTGTACGGCCAGTGCTGCGACATCGGGCCGATCCTCGACATCGCGGCGGACCGGGGCGTGCCGGTGGCCCTGGATTCAGCCGAGGCCGTGGGGGCGACGCTCAATGGACGCCACGCGGGTGCCGGGGCGCTCATGGCGGCTTACTCCTTCAACGGCAACAAGATCATCACCACCGGCGGCGGCGGCATGCTGGTCAGCGACGACGCGGCCCTGATGGAGCGGGCGCGCTATCTGTCGACGGCCGCGCGACGGCCGGCCGTTCACTACGAGCACGACGAGGTGGGCTACAATTACCGCCTGGGCGCGGTGGCGGCGGCCATCGGCCTGGCGCAACTGGAGACGCTGGAGGCGCGGGTGGCGCGGCGCCGGGCCATTTTTGAACGCTATGACGACGCCCTGTCTGACCTGCCTGGCGTGCGCTTCGCTCCTGAAGGACCGGGGCGGCGGCACAGCCGCTGGCTCAGCGTCATGCTGCTGGGCCCCGACGCCCGCATCACACCCGAAGCCCTGCGGCTGGCGCTTGAGGCCGGGGGGATCGAGAGCCGACCGGCGTGGAAGCCCATGCACCTGCAGCCGGTGTTCAGGGATGCGCCCCGCGTGGGCGGCGCCACAGCCGAATCGATTTTCGCCCAAGGGCTGTGCCTGCCCTCCAGCACGACCCTGATGGAGACTGATCAGGACCGGGTCATCGCCGTCATCCGCGCCGCCCTTGTCTGATTTTGCAGGACTTTCCCGCCAGCGCATTTGGAAATCACTCGCAAGAGGCGAATAGGTTGGATTTGCCCGGTTCGCCCGTTACCCATGAAAGACAAGCCAAGCTTGGCCGTATGAAGTCAGAGAGAGCGTTGCGCGTATGACGATTTTCGTGGATCAGCCCGACCGTCGCACCCTGTATCCCGAGATCGAGCCCTTCGCGTCCGGCTTCATGGCCACCGGCACGGCGCACGAGATCTACTATGAGGAGTCCGGCTCGCCGGACGGCAAGCCGGTTCTTGTCCTGCACGGCGGCCCGGGCGGCGCGGTCAATCCGACCATGCGGCGCTATTTCGACCCGGCGCGCTACCGGATCATCATGTTCGACCAGCGCGGCTGCGGCCAGTCACGGCCCAACGCCAGCCTGGAAGACAACACCACCTGGGATCTGATCGAGGACATCGAGCGGCTGCGCGAACGCTGCGGGGTCGAGAAGTGGTCGGTGTTCGGCGGGTCGTGGGGCTCCACCCTGTCGCTGGCCTATGCCATCACCCATCCGGAGCGGGCCGAGAGCCTGATCCTGCGCGGCATCTTCCTGCTGACGAAGAAGGAACTGCACTGGTTCTATCAGGACGGCGCCTCGATGATCTTCCCCGATGCGTGGGAAGCCTTCCTCAAGCCTATCCCCGAGGCCGAGCGCGGCGACCTGATGGCCGCCTATCACAAGCGTCTGACCAGCGATGATGAGGCGGTGCGCAACGAAGCGGCTGTGGCCTGGTCCAGCTGGGAAGGCGACACGGTCAGCGTCGAGGGCCCAGCCGCGCGGCCCGAGAAGTTCGCCGAGCCGGAGTTCGCCGTCGCCTTCGCGCGCATCGAGTGCCACTATTTCACCAACGGCGGCTTCTTCCCCCAGGACGGCTGGATCCTGAACAATGTGGAGCGCATCCGGCACATTCCGACGTGGATCGCCCAGGGCCGCTTCGACGTGGTGACGCCCATGTCCGGCGCCTGGGCCCTGCACCGGGCCTTCCCGGAAGCGAAGCTGGATGTGGTGGGCGACGCCGGCCACGCCTCCAGCGAGCCGGGCATCGTGGATTCCCTGATCCGGGCGACGGACTGGGCGGCGGGGCTGTAACAGCCCTTCTCCATGAAGGAACGGCCTGTCGGGGGCTGACCCCCGACAGAAGCCGGCGTCAGCTGTCCAGGAAGCTGCGCAGCTTGCGGCTGCGGCTGGGGTGCTTGAGCTTGCGCAGGGCCTTGGCCTCGATCTGACGGATGCGTTCGCGGGTGACGCTGAACTGCTGACCCACTTCCTCGAGGGTGTGGTCGGTGTTCATGCCGATGCCGAAGCGCATGCGCAGGACTCGCTCCTCGCGGGGCGTCAGGGACGCCAGCACGCGCGTGGTGGTTTCCCGCAGGTTCGACTGGATGGCCGCGTCGATGGGCAGGATCGCGTTCTTGTCCTCGATGAAGTCGCCCAGGTGCGAGTCCTCCTCGTCGCCGATGGGCGTTTCGAGGCTGATGGGCTCCTTGGCGATCTTGAGGACCTTGCGGACCTTCTCCAGCGGCATGGCCAGACGTTCAGCCAGCTCTTCCGGCGTCGCCTCGCGGCCGATCTCGTGCAGCATCTGGCGCTGGGTGCGGACGATCTTGTTGATCGTCTCGATCATGTGCACCGGGATGCGGATAGTGCGGGCCTGGTCGGCGATGGAGCGGGTGATCGCCTGACGGATCCACCAGGTGGCGTAGGTGGAGAATTTGTAGCCGCGGCGATACTCGAACTTGTCCACCGCCTTCATCAGGCCGATGTTACCTTCCTGAATGAGATCAAGGAACTGCAGGCCGCGGTTGGTGTATTTCTTGGCGATGGAGATGACCAGGCGCAGGTTGGCCTCGACCATTTCCTTCTTGGCCTGACGGGCCTCGCGCTCGCCCTTCTGGACGGTCTGGACGATGCGACGGTAGTCGTCGATGGGCAGGCCGGCCTCGGTGGCCACGGCGGCCACGTCGCCGCGGATCTGGGCGATCTGGTCGGCCTCGTTGTCGCTGAACTTGGTCCAGCGTACGCCCATCTCCTTGACCCGCTCGCTCCAGCTCGGGTCAAGTTCGGCGCCGAAATAGGCCTTGAGGAACTCGGGCCGCGAGATGCCGTAGCTGTCGGCGAGGCGCAGCAGGCGGCCTTCCAGGCCGATCAGGCGCTTGTTGATGGCGTACAGCTGCTCGACCAGCGCCTCGATGCGGTTGTTGTTCAGTTTCAGCGTCTTAAGGCGGTCCGAAATGGCCCGGGTCAGGGCCTCGTAGTTCTTCTGGTCCCTGGTCGACAGGGCCTCGCCCTTCAGGCGCGCCTCGACCAGCTTGTCCTGAAGCTTGCGGAAGGCATCGAAGTCCGAGGCCACGGCGTCCAGGATCTCCATGACCCCGTCACGCAGCTCGGCTTCCATGGCCGAAATGGACAGGCCGCCGCCATCGTCGAAGTCGTCGTCGTCCTCGTCGTCGTCCTCACCCTCGGGCTTTTCCGCCTTGGCCTCCGGTTCGGCTTTCTCGCCCTCTTCCTCGCTGTCCTCGTCCTCGCCCTCGGCCTGGGGCGGATTCTGACCGCCGTAGGTCTGGTCCAGGTCGATGACCTCGCGCAGCAGGATGCGGCCGTTGGCCAGTTCGTCGCGCCACACCATGATGGCCTCGAACGTCAGGGCGCTTTCGCACAGACCCGAGATCATGGCGTCGCGGCCGGCCTCAATGCGCTTGGCGATGGCGATCTCGCCCTCGCGGCTCAGCAGCTCCACCGAACCCATTTCGCGCAGGTACATGCGCACCGGGTCATCGGTCCGGTCATAGGCGGGCTTGGCGCCCGTCTCGGCCACGGCGGTTTCGGCGCGCTCGGCCACCTCGGTGGTCTGGCCTTCGGCGTCTTCCTCGGCCTCGACCACATTGACGCCCATCTCCGACAGCATGGCCAGGGTGTCTTCGATCTGGTCGGGGGTGAACTCCTCGGACGGCAGGACCTTGTTCAGCTCCTCCATCGTGACGAAGCCACGGGTCTTGGCCTGGCGGATGAACTTCTTGACGCCGGCGTCAGTCAGATCGAGCAGCGGCCCGTCATTGGTCGTTTCCGCCTCTTGAGTCTCGGTCTGCGCGCTCATTCAGTTTCTCCAGCCGCGATAGGTCGCCGGCTTTAACAACGTTCGAAGACGGGCTTTGTTACGAACCCGCCGCCTCGTCCCATAAGGTTCCAGTCTTGATGGCTCGCCGCAATGCATCGCGCTCGGCTTTCAGACGACTGAAAGCCGAGGCGTCGAAGCCGCGATGCGCCTCCGACTTCGCTGAGCTAAGCGCTCCCTCCAACGCCGCCATGCGGGTCAGAGCGTCGAACGCCTGCGACCATCGGGCCCGCGCTTCGGCGAGGGGCGCGTTTGCTGCCAGGAATGGCGCACCGGACTTTGCCGCCGCCTTCTCGACCTCACGCATGAGCGTATCCAGACCCGATTGCGCCAGATGGCGGCGCAAGGCCGCGCTGTCAAGGGCGAGACCCGACATCCGCAACCGCACCACCTCGTCCGCAAGCTCGGTCAGGGCCGGATCACCGAAGCCATGGCGGCCCACGGCCTCCAGATGATCGTCCAGCCGCTCCGGGTCGTCGATGGCTGCGTGCGCCAGGGCCGCGGCCACGGGTTCGATGGAGCGGGACAGGGCGGTGACCGCCGCCCTGCCCTCGTCGGTGGCGCCGATGATGGCGGGCTTGCCGGGCGTCCAGCGGGCGCCGGGCTGGCGCGGCTGGAACGCCGGGCGGCGCGGGAAAAGGTCATCGAACCGCTCGAACAGCTCGCGGCGGTACTGTTCGGCGAGATCCGCGTCCTGAATGGCCTGGGCGGCCTGACGGAGACGCCCCTTCAGTCCCGCCTTGCGTTCGGGGCTGTCCAGCGGCTCGGCGTCCCGCTCGCGCTCGAACAGCATCTCGGCGAAGGGGCGGGTTTCGGACAGGGCGTTCCGGAGCGCGGGGGCGCCCTTGTCGCGCAGGATGTCGTCGGGGTCCTGGCCGCCGGTTAGCAGGGCGAAGCGGAAGGAGCGGCCGGATTTCAGCTGGGGCAGCGCCCGCTCCACGGCCCGTCCCGCCGCGCGCTGGCCCGCCGGGTCGCCGTCGAAGCACAGCACGGGCTCGGCGCTGACCCGCCACAGCAGGGCCATCTGCTCCTCGGTGAGGGCGGTGCCCATGGGCGCCACGGCGGGGATGCCGGCGCGCTGGCAGGCGATCACGTCCATGTAGCCTTCCACCACCACGATGGCGGCGTCGGACTTCGAGCCCGCGCCAAGGATGCGCCGGGCCTCGGGCAGGCCGTAGAGGGTCGCGCCCTTGTGGAAGAGGGTGGTCTCGGGCCCGTTCAGATACTTGGCCCGGTCGTCGGGGTTCATGGCCCGGCCGCCGAAGCTGACGATGCGTCCGCGCGCGTCGTGGATGGGGAACATGAGCCGGTCGCGGAAGCGGTCATAGGGCGACCCGCCCCCCTCCGGCGCGATCAGCAGCCCGGCGTCCACCAATTCGGACGGCTTGGCCCCGCGCTGAACCAGGGCGTTCTTGAGGCCCTCGCGATCGTTGGGCGCATAGCCGATGCCGAATCGGTCCCACTGGTCCTCGGGCAGGCCGCGGCGCTCCAGCATCTCTCGTGCGGCCTTGCCGACGGACCGGCGCAGATTGGCGGCGAACCATTTCTGGGCCAGATCCATCCAGTCGGCCAGGCCCTGGCGCTTCTGCTCGCGCTCGGCGGCCTGGGGGTCGGGCGCGGGCAAGGCCATGCCCGCCTCGGCCGCCAGACGCTCGACCGCCTCGACGAAGCTGAGGCGCTCGGTCTCCTGCAGGAAGCTGATGATGTCGCCGTGCTTGCCCGAGCTGAAATCGTGGAAGAAGCCCTTCTCGTCGTTGACGAAGAAGGACGGCGACTTCTCCTTGGTGAAGGGCGACAGGCCGGCGAACTCGCGTCCCTGACGCTTGAGCTTCACCGTCCGCCCGATGACGTCCGAGGGACGCAGGCGGCTTTTCAGCTCATCTATGAAACGGTCGTCGAAGCGCACGAATCAGTCAGCCCGCAGAGGGGTCCATGGCAGCAAGGGGCGACGCGTCAGCCTCCCCGGGAGATTGTCCACATGTGGAGCTTTCCGGGGACAAGCCAGGACGTCACGTCCGCCTCTCCTGCCATGCTCCCACGCACGGCGCCACGGCTTATCGGACAAAGCAGGTTGTCGCAGCCCGCGCGGGGGCGCAATCTCCCGGCAGGGCAAGGAGAGGGATCATGGCGCGTCTGGGCCGCATCGTCGCGGGCTGCATCCTGCTGATGCTGGCGACCGCCTGCCAGACCTATCCGCGCCTGGATGTCACCGCGGCCCAGTTGAGCGCCGCCAGCCCCGCCATCCGCTACGATTTCGATATCGAGGAGGCTCAGCTGCGCTTTGTGCGTGAACTGGGCGTCGCGGCCCGGTCCGCCGAAGACGGAACGGTCGATCTGCTGGCCCTGTCCGGCGGCGGGGCCAACGGCGCCTTCGGAGCGGGCGTGCTGAACGGCTGGGGCGAGCGCGGTGACCGACCGGAATTCGAAATCGTCACCGGCGTCAGCACCGGCGCCCTGATCGCGCCCTTCGCCTTTGTCGGCGAAGAGGGCGACGCCGGGCTGGCCCGGGCCTTCACCGACGGCGGATCCGAAGGCTTGCTGCGGTCCCGCGGCCTCGGCGTTCTGTTCCGGCCCAGCGTGTTCCGCCCCGAGCCGCTGGCTCAGCTGGTGGTCAACAATGTGGACGAAGCCCTGCTGCGCGCTGTGGCCGAGCAGCACCGTCGGGGCAGACGATTGTATGTGGCCACCACCAGCCTCGACACCCAGACCCAGATCGTCTGGGACATGGGCGCCCTGGCCCAGCGCACCGACGAGATGTCTCGCCTGCTGTTCATGGACATCCTGATCGCCTCGGCCAGCATTCCCGTGGCCTTTCCGCCCGTTCCGCTGATCCTGAGCAACGGCGGGAATCAGGCGGTCGAACTGCATGTGGACGGCGGCACGGTGGCCAATGTTCTGGTGGCGCCCGAACCCTTCCTGCTGCGCCCGCCGGATGCGGCGCAGACCCTGACCGGCGGGCTGCCCGGCCGCATCTGGATCATCGTCAACGGCCACCCCGAGCCCACCTTCGCCACGGCGAGGCTCAGCGGCGTGTCAGTGGCGGTGCGCAGCTTCGACATCATGCGCAAGGCGATCACCCGCGCCGACGTGGCCCGGACGGCGCAGCTTGCGCGCACGCTGGGGATGGGGCTCCAGGTGGTCTCCATGCCCGATGACGCGCCGGACGCGGCCCTGGACTTCAGCCAGGAGTCCATGCTGCGGAGCTACGGCGCCGGGCGACGGCTGGGCCGGGACGGCTCCGGCTGGGAGACCCTGGCGGAGCCCGTGGCGGAAGAGCCCTAACCCCTCGCTGCGTCCATGTGCTCGGCGAAGCGCTCGAACAGATAGAGGCTGTCCGCGGGGCCCGGCGAGGCCTCAGGGTGGTGCTGCACGCCGAAGACCGGGCGGTCCTTCAGGGCGATGCCGCAGTTGGTTCCGTCGAACAGGCTGACGTGGGTCTCGGTGACCGCCTCGGGCAGGGTGTCGCGGTCCACGGTGAAGCCGTGGTTCATGGACACGATCTCCACCTTGCCGGTGGTGACATCCTTGACCGGGTGGTTGGCGCCGTGGTGGCCCTGATCCATCTTCACCGTCTTCGCGCCCAGGGCCAGGGCCAGCATCTGGTGGCCGAGGCAGATGCCCATGACGGGCTTGCCGCTGTCGACCAGCTTGCGGATTTCCGGCACGGCGTATTCGCCCGTCGCCGCCGGGTCGCCGGGGCCATTGGACAGCATGACGCCGTCGGGATTGCGGGCCAGGATTTCCTCCGCCGTGGTCGTGGCGGGCACCACCGTGATCTTCGCGCCGGTGGCCGCCAGTGCGCGCAGGATGTTGCGCTTCACGCCATAGTCCACAACCACCACCTCGTTGCGGCGGCCGTCGCCGGCGACGTAACCTTCGGGCCAGTCCCAGGTCCCCTCGTTCCAGTCGAAGGCCTGCAGGCAGGACGCATCCTTCGCCAAATCCAGACCCTCAAGACCCGACCATTCGCGGGCCTGGGCCACCAGGGCGTCCAGATCGAACTTGCCGTCCGGGTCGTGGGCGATGACACCGTGAGGCGAGCCGTTCTCGCGGATGGCCCTGGTCAGGGCGCGGGTGTCCACGCCCGCCAGACCCACCACGCCGCGGCGCTTCATCCAGGCGTCGAAGCCGTGATCGCTGCGCCAGTTGGCCGGATCGGTCGGCAGGTCGCGGAACACCGCGCCCAGGGCCGCGGTCCCTGCCCCGCCGTCGCCGATCTGCTCCACGTCCTCGCTGTTGGTCCCCACATTGCCCACGTGGGGAAAGGTGAAGACCAGCACCTGCTTCATGTAGCTGGGGTCGGTCAGGATCTCCTGATAGCCGGTCATGGCGGTGTTGAAGACCACCTCGCCAAGGGCCGAGCCCGTGGCGCCGACGCCGATGCCCTGAAGCACGGTTCCGTTGGCCAGGGCGAGCACGCCGGTGGCTCCGGGCAGCAGGGTGGTCATGGCGGGCTCCTGGGCTTGGGGACGCGGCCTTCATGGGCCGAACAGACCCCGAAGGCAAACGGCCGCGTTCCTATGGATTCGCACACCCATGGTCAAGCGTGGCGGTCGCTTCAGACCGTCAGGCGGTCCATGTTGCAGAACACGGCGTGGGTGGCGCCGGCGGCTGCGGCGGCCTCTCCCCGGGCGGGCGGCAGATTGACCAGCAGAACGTCGCCGGCCACGCCCCGCGCCTGGGCGATCAACTCGGCGGCCGCGCGCCAGTCCACCGCGCTCTCGGTCTCCACCCCGGCGAAATCCAGCGAGACGCAGCGAGGCCGTACCGGCGCCAGACGGGCGATCATGCCCGGCTCAGGCGGGGCATGGACGATCACCCCGCGTCGCTGGGCGCCCAGATGGTCGATGGCGGCGCCCACATCCTCGGCCGTCGCCCGCATGTCCACGCCCATGATCTCGACCAGCAGGAGGCCAGCGTCAACATCTGCCGCAAGGCCCGTATAGAGCAGCGAGAACCGCCCCGCCGACGACGCCACCGTGCGCCAGAAAGCCGGCGTCACACCCGTCGCGCCGCCCGGCAGGTCCAGCAGCCTGACACCATGGCGCAGGGTCTCCACGTCGATGCGTTTCAGGTCGGCGACCTCCAGCCGAACCCGGTGCAGGCCCGCAAGGGCGCTTTCGCCCCCGGCGCGGCGCACGGTGCGCGCCAGCCGCGCGCCCACATGACTTCGTCTTACAAGATCGAAGACCGGCCTGGCGGCCAGGGTGACCGTCAGCTCTCGATGAGTCTCGGTGACCAATGGAAAGGTCAAACTCTTGACCCCGACGGGACTGAAGCTGCGCGCTTCGACCGGGCGGTCCCCATCCGCTCTGACTGGCGTGTCGCTCAATCCCGTCGGGAGCGATTGCCCCGTCGGGTAAGCCATCACAATGTCTCCCACCATCAATTCCCGCGTAATGCGGGCTCATGAAGCCGGAAAACATGCCATGGAAAACGGAACGTAACGCTAAGAAACGGGGTGAAGAATCGCGGTTAGCAAACGCGGTTATTCCGCAATGCGCTCGCCCTTCCAGTCGAACACGAAGCCGGAATCTTCCTGTTTCAGCCCGTCGACCACGCCCAGCAGGCGGGTCGCGGAATGATCCGGCGTGAACAGCTTGTCCGGCGCCACGCCCTTCTGGAAGGGCTCGCTCAGCGCCGTATCCACGGTGCCCGGATGCAGCCCGACGCAGATCAGGCCCGGATGGGTGCGCGCCAGCTCCACCGCCAGGGTCTTCAGGATCATGTTCAGGGCCGCCTTGGAGGCCCGGTAGCTGTGCCAGCCGCCCAGCCGGTTGTCGCCGATGCTGCCGACCCGCGCCGACAGGGCCGCGAACACCGCCCGCCTCTCGCGCGGCGCCAGCGGCAGAAAGGCCCGCGCCGCCAGGGCCGGCCCCATGGCGTTGACCGCAAAGTCCCGCCTCAGGTGGTCGGCGTCCAGAGCCCGCCAACTGCGCTCGGGCTGGAAGCCGTCGTGCAGGACGCCGCTGGCCACGACGCACAGGTCCACCGGCGCCCCCACGGCCGCCGCAGCCGCTTCGAGCGACGGCAGATCGGTGACGTCCGCCTGCAAGCCGGTGACGCAGTCCGGCGCCCGGCCCGAGCGCGACACGCCGAACACGGCCTCATAACGCCCGTCGGCCGCCAGTCGCGCAGCCATGGCCGCACCGATGCCGCCCGACGCTCCAATTATTACAGCCCGCATGAGGCGCACTCCCAACCGCTTTCCGCCGCTTCCGTCTCCATGATAGGGAGCCGCCATGCCCATCACCACCATCGGCCTCGATGCCGACGACACCCTCTGGCACAACGAGACCATCTTCCGGCTGACCCATGATCGGTTCGCCGATCTGTTGTCGGAACACCACGACCGCGACCGGATCGAAGACCGTCTGGCGGCCACCGAGCAGCGCAACCTGCGCCTCTATGGCTACGGGGTGAAGGGCTTCACCCTGTCCATGATCGAGACGGCCATGGACCTGACCGACGGCGCGCCCCCGCCCCGGGTCATCAGCGAGATTCTGGCCGCCGGGCGCGAGATGCTGTCCCATCCGGTGGAGACCCTGCCCGGGGTGGCGGAAACCCTGAACCGCCTGTCGGACCAATACCGCCTGGTGCTGATCACCAAGGGCGACCTGATGGATCAGGAGCGCAAGCTGGCCGCTTCCGGGTTGGGCGATCTGTTCTCGGCCGTGGAGATCGTGTCGGAGAAGACCGCCGAGACCTATGACCGCGCCTTCCGCCGGCACGGGACGGGGGCCGAGCAGGCGGCCATGGTGGGCAATTCAATGAAGTCCGATGTCCTGCCCGCCCTGCAGGCCGGGGCCTGGGCCGCCCACATCCCCTACGCCGTCACCTGGGCGCACGAACTGGCCGAGGCGCCGGAAAACGAGCCGCGGTTCGCCGCGCTGGAGGCGATCGCCGAGGTGCCGCCGTGGATTGATCGGCGCATAGAGCGATAAGGAGCTTGTCGCATCCGCCAAGGCTCTCTAAACGGGCCGCTTAACCGACAACCCCATCCGTCTCGCCCCGCCCCGGCGCGGGCGTTCGCGCGCGTAAAACCGGAGCCAGAGCCGCCTTGTCCGACGCCCCCAGCCATGAGGAACGTGACGCCATGGTGCGCGCCGCCCTGGCCGAGCACGGCGACAGCGGGCGGACGCCGCGGCACACCCTGTTCTATTTCCACGGCGGCGGGGCCCATGACGACCTGAACGAGGTGGCCCGGCGGGCGGGCTTCCTGACGCGCGGCCAGGACGAAACCACCATCCTCGAGACCACGATCCCGGTGGACGAGGCGTCTTTCGCCTCCGTCTCCGCCATGATGCAATCCTGGGCCGCGGCCTTCCAGCTGGACTACGACGGCTGGGAGTGCGCGGTCGTGACGAACTGAGTAGGCGCCCATGCCCAAACGCACAGACATCAAATCCATCCTGATCATCGGCGCGGGGCCCATCGTCATCGGGCAGGCGTGCGAGTTCGACTATTCGGGCGTGCAGGCGTGCAAGGCGCTGAAGGCCGAGGGGTACCGGGTGATCCTGGTCAACTCGAACCCGGCCACCATCATGACCGACCCGGAGGTGGCCGACGCCACCTATATCGAGCCGATCACGCCGGAGATGGTCGAGAAGATCATCGAAAAGGAGCGGCCCGACGCCCTGCTGCCCACCATGGGCGGCCAGACGGCGCTGAACACCGCCCTGGCGCTGGACGCCTCGGGCGCCCTGAAGCGGCTGGGCGTGGAGATGATCGGGGCCCGGGCCGAGGTCATCGACAAGGCCGAGGACCGCCAGAAATTCCGCGACGCCATGGACAAGCTGGGTCTGGAAAGCCCCCGCTCCAAGGCCGTGCACCACATCGACGAGGCCGAGGACGCCCTGGCCTTCGTGGGCCTGCCGGCCATCGTCCGCCCCAGCTTCACCCTGGCCGGCACCGGCGGCGGTATCGCCTACAACGTCGAGGAGTTCCGCGAGATCGTTGAGCGCGGGCTGGACCTGTCGCCGACCACCGAGGTGCTGATCGAGGAGTCGGTACTGGGCTGGAAGGAGTACGAGATGGAGGTGGTCCGCGATCATGCGGACAACTGCATCATCGTCTGCTCCATCGAGAACATCGACCCGATGGGAGTCCACACCGGCGATTCCATCACCGTGGCCCCGGCCCTGACGCTGACCGACAAGGAATATCAGCGGATGCGCACGGGCTCGATCAATGTGCTGCGCGAGATCGGCGTCGAGACCGGCGGCTCGAACGTCCAGTGGGCCATCAATCCCAAGGATGGCCGCATGGTCGTCATCGAGATGAACCCGCGCGTGTCGCGCAGCTCCGCCCTCGCTTCGAAGGCCACGGGCTTCCCCATCGCCAAGGTCGCGGCCCGTCTGGCCGTCGGCTACACCCTGGACGAGCTGACCAACGACATCACCCGGGTGACCCCGGCCAGCTTCGAGCCGTCCATCGACTATGTGGTCACCAAGATCCCGCGCTTCGCCTTCGAGAAGTACCCGGGCGCCGAACCGATGCTGTCCACCTCCATGAAGTCGGTGGGAGAGGTCATGGCCATCGGCCGGACCTTCAAGGAGTCCATGCAGAAGGCCCTGCGCGGGCTGGAGACCGGGCTGAACGGCTTTGACGAGATCGAGATCGACGGGGTGACGGGCGCCGAGGACGAGGCCGCCATCAAGGGCGCCGTGGTGCGCGCTTTGGGCCTGCCGACGCCGGACCGCATTCGCGTCATCGCCCAGGCCTTCCGTCACGGGCTGAGCGTCGAGGAGGTTCAGGCCGCCTGTTCGTATGAGCCCTGGTTCCTGCGCCAGATCGCCGAGATCGTGCGCGAGGAAGGCCATGTGCGCGTCAAGGGCCTGCCGACCGACGCCGCCGACTTCCGCCGCCTGAAGGGCATGGGCTTTTCCGACGCCCGTCTGGCGAAGCTGACCGGCGCCACCGAGAAGGCCGTGCGCGACGCCCGCCGGGGTCTGTCGGTGCGTCCGGTGTTCAAGCGCATCGACACCTGCGCCGCCGAGTTCGCCAGCGCCACGGCCTATATGTATTCCACCTATGAGACCGGCGCCCTGGGTCAGGTCCCGGACTGCGAGGCCGCGCCGTCGGACCGCAGGAAGGCGATCATCCTGGGCGGCGGGCCAAACCGCATCGGCCAGGGCATCGAGTTCGACTACTGCTGCTGTCACGCGGCCTTCGCCTTCGCCGACATCGGGGTGGAGTCGATCATGGTCAACTGCAACCCGGAGACCGTCTCCACCGACTACGACACCTCCGACCGGCTTTATTTCGAGCCGCTGACGGCCGAGGACGTGCTGGAGTTGATCGATGTGGAGCGCTCGAAGGGCGACCTGATCGGCGTGGTGGTCCAGTTCGGCGGCCAGACGCCCCTGAAGCTTGCCCATGCGCTGGAAGAGGACGGCGTGCCGATCCTGGGCACCAGCGTCGACTCCATCGATCTGGCCGAGGACCGCGAGCGGTTCCAGAAGATGCTGCACGACATCGGCCTGCAGCAACCGCCCAACGGCCTGGCCCGCTCGGCCGAGGAAGCCGCCCAGAAGGCCGAGGAGGTGGGCTATCCGGTGGTGTTGCGTCCCTCCTACGTGCTGGGCGGCCGGGGCATGATGATCGTGCACGACCGTGAGCAGCTGGATCGTTACGTGGGCGAGGCCATGAAGGTCTCCGGCGACGATCCGGTGCTGATCGACCACTATCTGAACCGCGCCACCGAGGTGGATGTGGACGCCATCTGCGACGCCGACGACGTGTTCGTGGCGGGCGTGCTGGAGCACATTGAGGAAGCCGGGGTCCACTCGGGCGACAGCGCCTGCTCCATGCCCCCCTACTCCCTGTCGGAGGCGGTGGTGGCCGAGCTGATGCGCCAGACCGAGGCCATGGCGAAGGCCCTGAAGGTGCGCGGCCTGATGAACGTGCAGTTCGCCATCGAGGAGCCGCACAGCGACAACCCCCGCATCTTCGTGCTGGAGGTCAATCCGCGCGCCAGCCGCACCGTGCCCTTCGTGGCCAAGACCATCGGCGAACCTGTCGCCGCCATCGCCGCCAAGGTCATGGCGGGCGAGACGTTGGCCTCCTTCGGGCTGACGCACAAACCCTATGACCACATCGCGGTGAAGGAGGCGGTGTTCCCCTTCGCCCGGTTCGCCGGCGTCGACACCGTTCTGGGCCCGGAAATGCGCTCCACCGGCGAGGTCATGGGTCTGGACTGGAAGCGCGAGGACGAGTCGGACATGCAGGGCGCCTTCGCCCGCGCCTTCGCCAAGTCGCAGCTGGGTGGCGGCACCATTCTGCCCACCAAGGGCTGCGCCTTCGTCTCGGTGCGCAATGACGACAAGCCGTTCATCCTGGGCGCGGTGAAGAAGCTGATCGAGCAGGGCTTCTCCATCCTGGCCACCGGAGGCACCCACGCCTATCTGACCGAGCAGGGGCTTGAGGTCGGGCTGGTCAAGAAGGTGCTGGAGGGCCGTCCCCACATCGTCGACGCCATGAAGAACGGCGAGGTGCAGCTGGTCTTCAACACCACCGAGGGCAAGCAGTCCCTGTCGGACAGCTTCTCCATCCGCCGCACGGCCCTGATGATGAAGATCCCCTACTACACCACAACCCCCGCCGCCCTCGCCTCGGCCCAGGCCATCGCCGCCATCAAGGCGGGCGAACTGGATGTGCGGCCGTTGCAGGGATACGCGTGACCAAAGCTTAACTGGACGCCCCGCCGCGGCCTGTGTTCCCTGCCCTTCGCATTTGGGGGATGGCGCATGGCGACGGAAAAACGGATCAACTGGCGCTTCCAGATTTGGCTGTCCGTGGCGGTGATCCTCACCTTCGCCCTTCACGAGGCGGGGCACTGGGCGGTCGGCGAACTGCTCGGCCATGAGGCCTATTACGGCCTGAACAGCGCGGGCGTCCGAGGCGAGGTCCCCGACGACCATCGTCTGCTCATCATCGTCGGCGGGCCCGCCGTCACCGCCATGCAGGCCTTCGTCGCCCTGGCTCTGGTCCTCGCTCGCGAGAGCCTCTCGGCCTACGCTGTCCTCTATGCAGCCGCCTTCATGCGCTTCATGGCGGCCGTCATCACGATCATGAATCCAAATGATGAGGCCCGCCTCAGCCTGGCCCTCGGTTGGGGGACATGGACCCTGCCGGTGGTCACGGTTCTGGCCCTTGTCGGCCTGGTCTGGGTTGGCGCGCGGCGCCTGGGGGTGTCTTGGAAGACCAACCTCGCCGCCTACGGCGTCGCCACATTGGCCACCAGCGCCGTGGTGGGCGCAGACATGCTGCTCAAGGGCTGATCAGGCGCGTCCGCATGGGTGAGCGGGAGATTGCCTCGCCCGACGGCTCGGTTACAGTCCCCTCTGAACACAGGGGCTGAACCATGAAACGACTGCTGATGCTGGCGGCCTGCACGGCCGCCCTCGCCTCGCCCGCCTTTGCGCAGGACGCGGCGCTGGAGCGGGCGGTGGCGCAGGACTATCAGGCCAACCTGGCGGCGCTGTGGGACCACTTCCACCGCAATCCGGAGCTGTCGGGGCTGGAGGTCCGGACCGCCGCGCGCATGGCGCAGGAGCTGGAGGCGCTGGGCTATGAGGTGACCACCGGCGTCGGCGGCCACGGCGTGGTGGCGGTTCTCAGGAACGGCGACGGGCCCACCGTCATGCTGCGCGCGGACATGGACGGCCTGCCCATCGCGGAAGACTCCGGCCTGGCCAACGCCTCCACCGCGCGGCAGGTGGACCACGACGGAACCGAAAAGCCCGTCATGCACGCCTGCGGCCATGATGTGCACATCACCGCCCTGGTGGGCACGGCGCGCCAGATGCAGGCGCGACGCGACAACTGGTCCGGCACCCTGATCCTGATCGCCCAGCCTGCGGAGGAGACCATCTCCGGCGCCCGCACCATGATGCAGGACGGGCTGTACGAGCGTTTCCCCAGGCCGGACTACGCCGTCGCCTTCCACGTGGCCTCGGGGCTGGAGGCCGGGCGCATCATGGTGCCCGAGGCCATCGCCTATTCCAGCTCGGACAGCGTGGACATCACGGTCCGGGGTGTGGGCGCCCACGGCGCCTCGCCGCATATGGGGGTGGACCCGGTGCTGGTGGCCAGCCAGATCGTGGTGTCGCTGCAATCGGTTGTCAGCCGCGAGATCGCGCCCCTGAATCCCGGCGTGATCACGGTGGGTTCGATCCACGGGGGCATCAAGCACAACATCATCCCCGACCGGGTGGACCTGCAGCTGACGGTCCGGTCGGATGACTTCGAGGTGCGCGAGCAGCTTCTGGACGGGATCGACCGGGTGGCGCGGGGCACGGCCCTGGCGCTGGGCGTGCCCGACGACCTGCTGCCGGTGGTCACGCGGTCGCAGACCCAGACCACGCCCCCCACCATCAACCACACGCCCACCGCCGCCATCGTGCGCTCGGCCATCGCGGCGGGGATGGGTGATGACATTCTCATCGAGCGCCCGCGCGAGGGCATGGGAGCCGAGGACTTCTCCTATTTCATCGCACCGGACACGGGCGTGCGCGGGGTCTATTTCGCGGTAGGCGGCACGGCCCAGGGCGAGCTGGAGACGGCGTCGTCCCACCACTCGCCCTTCTTCCGCATCGAGCCGGAGCCCTCTGTCACCGCCGGGGTGACGGCCATGGTGCTCGCGGCCGAGGCTCTGTTCGCCGCCGACTAGACATCAGGCGCCGGGTTCGCGCGGCGCCTGGCCCTGAACGCCGATGGAGTCGTCGATGGAATCGACCTCGTCCTGAACGTCTTCCAGATCTTCGTCGTCCGCGTTGGCGGCCTGGATCGCGTTCGGATCGTGCTGGGCCTCAAGTTCGCGCTGGCCCAGGCCCAGGCCTTGCTGGCTGGCGCGATCAGCCCTGGTCTCGTCGGTTTCGAAACGGGGATCCTCGGGGGCGGTGTTGCTGTCGGTCATGGTGCTCTCCGTCGGGCGGACAGTCCGCCTTCCACAGCAGCAACCTCGGGCCCGGGGGAATGTTCCTGTGGCTCAATCGCAACCTTTCGGGTCCCGGAAGCGTAGTTGCCGTGAAGCTTGAACCAACCGAAAGCGGGCCATGTCCTCCATCAATCGCCCCACCTCCGCCCAGCAGACGCGGCGCTTCGTCGTGCTGGCTGCGGCCCTGTTCGCGCCCATCGTGGGATACGGCCAGATTCTCCTCGGATGGGGTCAGAGCCCGGCCGAGTTCTCGGCCGACGGCGACCAGACCCTGCGTGTGGCGGGCTACGCCTTCAGCATCTGGGGTCTGATCTACGGCTGGCTGATCGCCTATGGCGTCTGGCAGGTGCTCCCACGCACTGGCGAGAGCGATCTGCTCAGCCGCATGGGCTGGCCCTCGGCGGCGGCCATGTTCGGCATTGGTCTGTGGGTCGTCGCCTCGGCGGCCGGCTGGGACGCGGCCACCGTCGTGCTGATCGCAGGCTCGGGGCTGGTGCTGATCGCGCCCATGCTGATGAGCACCCAGTTGATCCGCGCCGCGCCGCCGCGGGACTCCGACCGCTGGCTGATCGCCTGGCCGCTGGGCCTGCTGGCCGGGTGGTTGACCATCGCCACGGCCGCCAACGTTCTGACGGTCCTGACCGCGAACGACGCCCTGCCGCCCGGCCTGCCGCCCACGGGCTGGGCCCTGCTGGCCGTGACCGTCGTCGTGGCCGCCGCCCTGCTGGTGACCTGGCGCCTGCGCCTGATGGCCTATCCCCTGCCCATCGCCTGGGGCCTGATGGCCGTGTTCGTGGCCGAGCAGGAGCGCAACCCGATGCTGGGCTTCTCCGCCCTCGCCGCATCGCTGCTGGTTCTGATCGTCGCCCTGATCCTGGTGTTCCGCCTGAAGCGCGACATCGCCCGCTGACGCACAGAGAGGCTGACAGGTCTCCCCGGGAACGCTAGAAGCGCGCCCATGAGCGCGCACACCCCCACAATGGCCGAACTGGCCGCCGAGTACGGCTTGGCCGAAAACGAATATCAGGTCGTCCTGGACCGCCTCGGGCGAGAGCCCAACAACGTGGAGTTGGGCGTCTTCTCGGTCATGTGGTCCGAGCACTGCTCCTACAAGTCGTCAAAGATCCATCTGGGCAAGTTCCCCACAAAGGGGCCGCGCGTCATCTGCGGGCCGGGGGAGAACGCCGGAGTCATCGACATCGACGACGGCGACGCCTGCATCTTCAAGATGGAGAGCCACAACCACCCGTCCTTCATCGAGCCCTATCAGGGCGCGGCCACCGGCGTGGGCGGCATCATGCGCGACGTCTTCACCATGGGCGCGCGGCCCGTGGCCCTGCTGAACGCCCTGCGCTTCGGCGATCCGGAGCACGAGAAGACCCGCCGCCTCGTCACCGGCGTGGTGGCCGGCATCGGCGGCTACGGCAACTGCGTGGGCGTGCCCACCGTGGCGGGCGAGACCAATTTCCACCGGGGCTACAACGGGAACATCCTGGTCAACGCCATGTGCGTGGGCGTGGCGAAGGCCGACTCGATCTTCTATTCGGCCGCCCCGGCGGCGGGCCACTCGGTGGTCTATTTCGGGTCGAAGACCGGGCGGGACGGCATCCACGGCGCCACCATGTCCTCGGCCGAGTTCGACGACGAGTCCGACGCCAAGCGCCCCACGGTGCAGGTGGGCGACCCCTTCGCCGAAAAGCTGCTGATCGAGGCGACGCTGGAACTGATGGCCTCGGGCGCCGTGGCGGCCATTCAGGACATGGGCGCTGCGGGCCTGACGTCATCTTCCGTCGAGATGGCGGGCAAGGGCGGCGTCGGGGTCGAGCTGGACCTGGACCATGTGCCCCAGCGCGAAGAGGGCATGACCGCCTATGAGATGATGCTGTCCGAAAGCCAGGAAAGGATGCTGGCGGTGCTGAAGCCAGGCCGCGAGGACGACGGCCGCCGCATCTTCGAGAAGTGGGGCTTGGACGCCGCCGTCATCGGCAAGACCACCGACACCGGCCATCTGGTGCTGAAGCACAAGGGCGAGGTTGTGTGCGACGTGCCGCTGGCGCCCCTGTTCGACGATGCCCCCCTGTATGACCGGCCGTGGACCCAGCCCGCGCTGCATCCGCGCATCGATCCCAAGGATGTGCCCGCTCCCGCCGACTGGACCGAGGCGGTGCTCAAGGTCATCGCCTGCCCCGACATGGCCTCCAAGCGCTGGATCTGGGAGCAGTACGACCGGCACGTGATGGCCGACACCCTACAGGACTCCGCCACCGGCGCCGACGCGGGCGTGGTTCGGGTTCACGGCACGGACAAGGGGCTCGCGGTCACCAGCGACTGCACTCCCCGCTATGTCCAGAACGACCCCTATGAGGGCGGCAAGCAGGCCGTGGCCGAGGCGTGGCGCAACCTGACCGCCGTGGGCAGCCGCCCCATCGCCATCACCGACAATCTGAACTTCGGCAATCCGCAGCGGCCGGAGATCATGGGCCAGATCGTGCGGGCCATCGACGGCATGGCCGAGGCCTGCGCCGCCCTGGACTTTCCGGTCGTGAGCGGCAACGTCTCGCTCTACAACGAGACCAACGGCGTCGCCATTCCGCCCACCCCCACCGTCGGGGCGGTAGGCCTGCTGCCCAACTATGACGTGACCACCGGCTTCGCGGGCATGGTCGACGGCGATGCGCTGGTGCTGATCGGCGACACCCACGGAGAGCTGGGGGCGTCCATCTATCTGCGCGAGGTGCTGGGCCGTGAGGATGGCGCGCCGCCGCCTGTGGATCTGGCCCTTGAACGCAAGACCGGCGACTTCGTGCGCGGCCTGATCGAGGCGGGCAAGCTGACCGTGGTTCACGACCTGTCCGACGGCGGCCTGATCGGCGCGGCGGCCGACCTGGCCCTGGCGTCGGACGCCGGCGTTATGCTGGACGCCACCAGCGAGCAGCATGCCCACATCCTGCTCTTCGCCGAGGATCAGTCCCGTTATCTGGTGGCAGTTCAGGACGCCGACGCGCTGATCACCGCCGCCCGCGAGGCCGGGCTGCACGCCTCCGTGGTGGGCCGCGCCGGGGGAACCGACTTCGCCTCCAAAGGCTTGTTCAGCATTCCCCTGGCCGAGCTTCGTCGCCGTCACGAAGGCTGGCTGCCCGACTGGATACAAGGCTGACCTCATGAGCATCACGGCGGACACGGTTTACAGACCCCAGGTTCCGCCGCGGCGCTCCGGCGGCCCGCTATCCACGCCCGCCTTCCTGTGGCTGAGCTGGCGCGACCCGCTGCGCATCTGGTCCGATCGGCATTTTGAACTGCCGCAGATCCACGGGCGCGGGTTGTTCGGCGAGATGCTGGTGGTCAGCCATCCCGACGGCGTTCGCCATGTCCTGACCGAGAACGCCGCCAACTATGTGAAGGGCGACCTGCAACGGCGCGTTCTGGGGCCCCTGCTGGCCGAAGGTCTGCTGCTGGCCGAGGGCGAGGACTGGCGCCGCGCCCGGCGTATCATGGCGCCCCTGTTCACCCCCGCGCGCATCGGCGGCCTGACCCGGCGCATGGCCGAGGTCTGCAAGGCGCGGATCGCCGGGTGGAGCCTGGCGCCGCAAGGCCGCATCATGGACATGGACAGCGAGCTGTCGGGCCTGACCTTCGACATCCTGTCCGCCACCATGTTTTCCGATGATCTGGGGGGACAAGCCGCCGGCTTCGAGCGCGCCCTGAACAGCTATCTGTCCGCCGGGGCCCGCATCGATCCGCTGGACGTGATGGGCGCGCCGGACTGGGCGCCGCGGCTGGGCCGCATCGCCAGCCATCGCTCGGCGGTGTTCTTCGAGAAGCGCGTCACCGCCCTGGTGGCCGCCCGCCGCGCCCGCGTGGACGCGGGTCATCCGGCGCCGCCCGATCTGCTGACCGCCCTTCTGACCGCCCGGGACGAGGGCGGCGGGCGCGGGCTCAGCGACAGCGAGGTGGCCGCCAACATCCTGACCTTCATCCTGGCCGGGCACGAAACCACCGCCCGGGCGCTGGGCTGGACCCTGCACCTGCTGTCGCGCCAGCCCGAGGTCATGGCCAGGGTGCAGGCCGAGGCGGACGGTTTCGACATCGACCAGCCGGGCTGGGCGGACCGCCTGCCCTGGATTCGCGCCGCCTTCGAGGAGACCATGCGGCTGTTCCCGCCCGCCCCGACCATGGCGCGCAAGGCGCTGGAGGCGGACGTGATCGGCGGCCAGGCCATCGGCGCGGGAACCACGGTGGTGATCTCGCCCTGGGTGCTGCAGCGTCACCGTCGGCTGTGGGATGATCCGGACGCCTTCAAGCCGGAGCGCTTCCTGCCGGAGAACCGCAAGGCGGTCGACCGCTACGCCTACATCCCTTTCAGCGCGGGGCCGCGGGTCTGCATCGGCGCCAGCTTCGCCGTGCAAGAGGCGATGATCGCCTTGGCCGTGATCCTGCGCGAGGCCCAGGTGGAGGCGATCACGCGGGCCGAGCCCCGGCCGGTGCATCAGGTGACGCTTCGCGCCCGCCGTCCCATTGAGCTGCGCCTGCGAAAGCGTCGGGCCGCGTAAGCCGCCCCTTAAGGATTATCCGCCATCCTTAACGGCGTTATTCGGAGGCTCACTTCCCATGCCCATGCCTGTCGAGGCGCTGGAACAGCATCTGCGCGAGGCGTTTCCCGACGCCGAGATCGAGATTCACGATCTGGCCGGGGACGGCGATCATTATCGTGCGCGCATCGTCTCGTCCGCCTTCGCCGGGCAGTCGCGGGTGAAGCAGCATCAGGCCGTCTATGCGGCCCTCAAGGGCAAGATGGGCGGCGAACTACACGCGCTGGCGCTGGAGACCAGCGCCCCTGAGGGAGCCTGACCCATGCGCTATCGTCCCCTTGGCCGCTCCGGTTCGGCCGTTTCGGCCCTGACCCTGAAGATCGGCTCCGAGGCGCTCGCGGGCGGGCCCTCGCGCGCCCAGGCGCTGGTGTTCGCGGCTCTGGAGGCGGGCATCAACACCGTTCACCTGACCAGCGCCGATCCGGTGCTGGCCGAAGCGGTGGGCCAGGCCCTGTCCCAGGTGGACCGCAAGCTCATTCAGATATCCATCAGCCTCGGTCGTGCCGACGCGCGGCGGGGCGGCCGTGATTTCTCGCCCGAGGCCCTGACCGGCTCCATCGACCGCGTCCTGCACGCCTCCGGTCTCGATTCGATCGATCTGGCTCTGCTGGACGAGCCGGGCGAGGACGAGATGCCCCAGACCGCTCTGAACGCCCTCAAGGCCCAGCGCACCGCCGGACGCATCCGCATGCTGGGCATCGCCGGGGACGGCGAGGTGATGGACGCCTACATCTCCACCGGCGCGTTCGATGTCCTGGCCACCAGCTATCATGTGAACTCCCCCTGGCAGACCAGGCATCGCATCCGCGCCGCGCTGGAGCGAGACATGGCGGTGGTGGCCTATGGCTATTTCCCGGAGGAACTGGACACGGCGAAGAAGGCGGAATCCGTTCATGTCCCCAGGAAGGGTCTGTTCGGCCTGGGCGGGCGCCCCAAGCATGATCCACTGGCCGGTGCGGGCACCTTTGCCTTTCTGCATCAGACACACGGCTGGAGCGCCGAGCACATCTGCCTGGCCTTCGCCCTGACCGACCCGTCCATCGCCACGGTTCTGGTCGACGCGCCTGACAGCGAGCGCATCGAGGCTCTGGCCGCCGTGCCCGAGCGCGATCTCCCTCCCGGCCTGGCCGCCCAGATCGAGATGGCCCGGGTCCGCATGGCGGCGGCCTGACAGCCCTCAACCAGCGAGCGTCGGCGGCGTGAGCGACAGGGCAAAGGCCCACTCGCCTTGACCCGGCCCTGATCGATCCCTAGCTGACGGGTTCCTCCTGAACAGGCGAACTCCCGTGACCGACCCCATCGAGAACCCCGTCCACGCCTTCATCGCCGCCACCGTGGCCGAGCACCCTGTGGTGCTGTTCATGAAGGGCACGCCCGATGCGCCCAAATGCGGCTTTTCGGCTGTAACCGTGCAGATCCTGGACCACGTGGGCGCGGCCTTTGTGGGCGTGGACGTGTTGCAGGACGAAGCCCTGCGCGACGGCATCAAGACCTTCACCGACTGGCCCACCATTCCCCAGCTTTATGTTAAGGGCGAATTCGTCGGCGGCTCGGACATCGTGCGCGAGATGTTCCAGTCCGGCGAGCTTCAGCAGGCCCTGACGGAAAAGGGCGTGGTCCTGGGCGAGGCCTGATTGTGGCCCGGCGGGAACTGACCCCGCGCGAGGATCGTCAGGTCTTCACCCTGCCCCTGACCATCAGGGGCGAGCATATCGACGAGAACGGCCATGTGAACAACGTGGTCTATGTGGGCTGGCTGCAGGAAGCCGGCACGGCCCACTGGAACAGCCTGTTCAGCGCCGAGGACCGCGCTCGCTGGTCTTGGGTCGCCCTGCGGCACGAGGTGGACTATTTCCGCCCCCTGCCCCCCGGCGCGACGGCCATGGCCCGCACCTGGGTCGGCGATCCGCAGGGGCCGCGCTTCGCCCGTTATGTCCGCATCGAGGACGGCGAAGGCCGCCTTTGCGCCCAGGGCCTGTCCGAATGGTGCCTTGTGGACGCCAGGACCTTGCGCCCGCACCGCATCCCCCCTGAAATGGTCAGGCCGTTCGAGGCCTGACCTTTCGTCACTCTCGGGGCACGAGCAGCGGATTGGCCAGCACCAGGGCGGCGCCCTGCTCCAGGCCCAGCTCAGCATAGGTCCAGGACAGCTCCACACCCTCAGGGACCAACGCGCGGCAGTGGTCCGGTTCGGTGCGCACCAGGGTCATTTCCCCGGCCATGCCGGCGCCGTCCACGATCTCGACGCGGAAGTCGGACTTGTCCGTGCAGCCGTTGGAGGTCACGCGCACCACCGCCTGGCCGCGCTCGAAGCGGACGCCGTGCACGCCTTCCAGTTCACGCGACGCCAGCTCGACAGAGGCTGCCGGAGCCGTGCGCACCGTGGTCGTCTCGCCGCTGTCGCTGGCGTAGATGACGCAGCCGCCCAGCATCAGCGGGGCCGCCAGAAGAACAGGCAGGGCGCGCATCAACGGTTCGAATCGTCGCTGGTGGTGATCACGCGCGTGGAGGGCTTGTCCGTGGCGATGATGATGCAGCCCGAAAGCATGGGTGCGGCGATGGCGGCGATGAGCAGGATGCGAAGCATTGAAAGGACCCCGTGGATGACGTGATGCCCGATACTGCCAAGGCGCGCGGGCAAAGACACGTGAACAATCGGAAAGGGTGAAACGGAGCCATCTCCCGTCAGGAGAGGGCTAGTCCTTTTCGTCCCCTTCCACGAAGTCCTGCACGAACTCCGGCGTGTCGCCGTCCTCTATGGGATCCTCGTCCTCGCCGTCGCCGCGCGAGGGGTCCGGCACCTCGAACCCGGCGGGCAGGGACAGGTCCAGCAGGCCGGCGGCCTTCATCTCCTGCACGCCCGGCAGGTCATACAGGCTGGCCAGGCCGAAATGCTCCATGAAGCGGTCCGCCGTGGCGTAGGTGACCGGCCGCCCCGGCGTGCGCCGCCGCCCCTTCAGCTTCACGAAGCCCATCTCCAACAACAGGTCCAGGGTGCCCTTGGAGATGCTGACTCCGCGCACGCTTTCGATCTCGGCGCGGGTGACGGGCTGGTGGTAGGCGATGATGGCCAGGGTCTCCAGCGCGGCCCTGGACAGCCGGCGCGGCTCCTCGCGCTCCTCGGTCATCAGGAACGAAAGGTCAGGCGCCGTGCGGAAGCGCCAGCGGCCCGCCACGCATTCCAGCTCCACCCCCCGGCCTGCATAGCGCTCGATCAGGGCGGTGAGCGTCCCGCCTACATCGGCCCCTTCGGGCAGGCGGCGCGCGATCTCCTCCACCGACAACGGCGCGGCGGCGGCGAACAGCAGGGCCTCGATGCGGCGCTCCAGATCGTCGGGTTCCACGGTCACGGCGTCAGCTCCAGCGGCTGGCCGATATCGCGGCGGCGCAGGTAGAGGTCATCGAAGGCCCGGGTCTGGCGCACGTCCATGGCGCCTTCCTTGACCAGCTCCAGGCTGGCCGACAGGGTCGAGGCCACATAGGAGGCCTGGGTTGGCCCCTCCCCGCCCCGCTCGCGCGTGGGGGCCACCTTCTCAAGCGGGGTCCAGTCGGCCAGTTTGGGCATCATCTCGCGCAGCCAGTCGCGCGCTTCCTCAAGCGCAAAGGCCTCCACCCGCTGGGTGGGGGTATAGCGGCGCTGATCCTCACGTCGGCGCTGGACCACATAGGCCACCATCAGATCATAGAGGCTGACATCCACCCGGTCGGACGGCACGATGACGGTGGCTTCCGGATCGCCGCGGGTGAACACGTCGCGCTTCAGCTGCGGTCGGGCCGTGATGGCCTCCACCGCCGTGCGCATGGCCTCCAGCTTCTTGAGACGGAAGGCGAGGGCCGCAGCCATCAGCTCGGCAGGCGGCTCGTCCTTCGCCTTCTGCTCGTTGCGGGGCAGCAGCAGGCGCGATTTCAGATAGGCCAGCCAAGACGCCATCACCAGATAGTCGGCCGCCAGCGAGAAGTTGCGGCTGCGCGCCTCGTGCACGAAAGCCAGGTACTGTTCGGCCAGCTTCGTGATCGACAGCTTCAGCAGATCGACCTTCTGGGTGCGGGCCAGGGCCAGCAGCACATGAAGCGGCCCTTCATAGCCGTCGATGTCCACCACGAAGGTCTGGTCGTCGGGCGCCGCGTCCACGGCGTCGAAACCCAGATCGATCTGGAATTCCTCACTCATGCCTCACCCGCCGCCGGTCCGGCCGCCGCCGTCATCCGGCCCGCCAGCCGCGCCTCGAACCGGGCGCGGGCGGGGGCCTCGTCCAGCGGCTCGGGCGTGGCCGGAACACGGGCCAGCGCCGCCCCGGCCCGCTTCGCCGCCGCGCCCCGCAGGCGCCCGACGCCCTCGGCCACCGCGCGCATCTCGTTCAGATTGCCGTTGCAGTGCAGGACCACGTCGCATCCGGCCTTCAGCGAGGCCTCGGCCCGTTCCCGCAGCGAGCCGCTGAGGGCGTTCATGGACAGGTCGTCGGTGATGATCAGCCCGCCGAAGCCCAGGCCCCCCCTAGCCGCGTCCTCGCGCATCAGCCGGACCGCCTTGCGCGAGGTGGTGGCCGGGCGCTTCCTGTCGATGGCCTCGAACACCACGTGGGCGGTCATCGCCATGGGCATGTCTGACAGGGCCCGGAACGGCGCGAAATCCCAGGCGTCCAGGGTCTTCAGGGGATCAGCCACCACCGGCAGGGCGTGGTGGCTGTCCGCCGTGGCGCGGCCGTGGCCGGGCATGTGCTTGATCACCGGCAGGACCCCGCCCGCCAGCAGGCCCTCGGCCGCCGCCCGTCCCAGCTGGGCCACAGTGGCGGGATCGTGGGCGTAGGCCCGGTCGCCGATGATGTCGTGGGCCCCAGGCGTCGGCGTGTCCAGCACCGGCAGACAATCCACCGTGATCCCCAGCGCCAGCAGGTCATGGGCGATCAGCCGGGCGCCCAGACGCGCCAGCTCGCGCGCCTCCAGCGGATCGTTGGTCGCCTTCAGATAGGCCGCGCCGGGCGGATAGGCGGGCCAGTGCGGCGGGCGCAGGCGCTGGACCCGCCCGCCCTCCTGATCGATCAGGATCGGTGCATCGGCCCGGCCCACCGTCTCGCGCAGGGCGGCAGTGAGGGCGCGGACCTGATCGGGCGTCTCCACATTGCGGCGGAACAGGATGAAGCCCCAGGGCCGGACGTCGCGGAAGAAGCGTCGCTCCTCCTCGCCCAGCACCGGGCCTTCGCACCCGTAGATCGCCGCCGAGATCACTAGCGGACCAGACAGTCGCGCCCGGCGTTCCTGAGCGCGGCGCAGAACGCCGTCGCCTGCTCGCGCGAGAAGCCGTTGAAGGTGGTGCGGTAAAGGGTCGAGCCCGACGAACTGGTGACCTGCTCCACGCCCTTGGTGCGGCCCCGCGCATATTCGGGAAAGGCGGCGGCCACGGCAGCGTACTCGCGGTCGGCCACCTCACGGGAAGAGAAGGCGCCGATCTGCACTGCGGAGCCTCCCGCCGTCGGCGTCGGCGTCGGGGCGGCCGCAGCGCGATCCGGAACCGTCTCCGTGCGCGGCGGCGCGGCGTCCGCGGCGGCGGCGGGGCGGGTGGTCTCGGGCACCCGGGCCGGCGGCAGGGGGGCGGCTTCCGCTTGCGGCTCGGGCCGGGGCTGCACCGCTTCCGGCGGCGGGGCGAACTGCGGCGTTTCGGCCTGGGGCGCCGGGTCATAGGCGGTGATGTCGCCTTCAGGATCCACCGGCTGGGCGTCCACGGGCGCGGGACCGGTCAGCTCGCCGACAGACTCGCCCACAACCGGCGGCGCATCTCCCGGCGATCGCACGCCGCCCAGGCCGTAGATCAACCCGATGGCCGCGAGCAGCACCAGCAGCACCACCACGCTGATGATCAGCATCATGGGAACGGGCTTTTTCGGATCACCCCCGCGCGCGTCGAAACCGCCCCGGCGGAACGGCAGATCGTCATCGTCCGGGGGCGTGTAGGCGCCGCGGTCGGGGTCGTTTCGGTTGTTGTCGTCGTAGGACATGGCGCGCTTCCAGGTCAGGCCGCCCGCGAATCGCGGGGTGGAACCCTTATCTTACGCCCCGCCCGGCCTTCGGTTTAGTCGAATCACAGATCGAGCTGCAGGTCGAGGCTGAACAGCTTCCTGTGCTCCTCGATGGCGTAGCGGTCGGTCATGCCCGCGATGTAGTCGCACACCGCCCGCGCGCGCCGGTCCGGGTCCTCACTTTTCGCCTTGCCGCTCCATTCCGGGGGCAGGACGTCGGGCTCGCGCATGAACAGGGCGAACATCTCGGACAGGATGCGCTTGGCCTGGCTGCGCGTGCGGTTGACCCGGTAGTGGCGGTACATCCGCTCATAGAGGAACGCCCGCAGCCGCCCCAGATCCTCCATCATGGGCCCGGAAAACTGCACCAGGGTGCGGCTGGCCGCGCGCACGTCCTCCGCCGTCCTGATCCCGTCCTCGGCGATGCGGCGCTCGGTCTCGGCCAGCACATCGTCGATCATGGCCCCGATCATGCGCCGCACGGCCTCCAGCCGGATCATGCGGTTGTCCAGATCAGGCCAGTCCTTGCGCGTGCCGTGCAGGATCGGCCCGATCAGCGGCACATCGTTCAGGTCGTCCAGGCGGAACAGCCCGGCCTGCACCCCGTCATCCACATCGTGGTTGTTGTAGGCGATGTCATCGGCGATGGCGGCCGCCTGGGCCTCCAGCGAGGCGAAGCTGTCCAGACGCAGGTCCCACTCGGCCCCGTAGTCGGCGATGGCGCGCCAGGACGGCTTGTGCAGCTGGTCCGTGACCGGCCCGTTGTGCTTGACCACGCCCTCGATGGTCTCCCAGCTCAGGTTCAGGCCGTCGAAGGCCGGATACCGCTCCTCAAGCTTCGTCACCACGCGGAAGGTCTGGACGTTGTGGTCGAAGCCGCCGTGGGCCGTCATGCACAGCTCCAGCTCGTCCTCGCCCGCGTGGCCGAACGGCGGATGGCCCAGGTCGTGGGCCAGGGCGACCGTTTCGGCCAGATCCTGATCCAGCTTCAGCGCATGGGCGATGGACCGCGCGATCTGGGCCACCTCCAGGCTGTGGGTCAGGCGCGTGCGGTAGTGGTCGCCCTCATGGGCCACGAACACCTGGGTCTTTTCCTTCAGGCGGCGGAAGGCTGTGCAGTGGATGATGCGGTCCCGGTCCCGCGCAAAGGCGTTACGCGTGCGGCTGGCGGTCTCGGGAAACAGACGGCCCCGCGACTGGTCGGGGGCCTCGGCATAGGGGGCGCGCTGGGCGGACAAGGTCACTTATGGCGTCTTTGTCTGATCGCGGGCCTTTGCGAATGCCCGCAAGCGCCTCATATAGAGGGACGTGAGCACCGTCCAACCCATGATCCCGGCCGGCCTGGCCCTCAGCATCGCCCCGCGCGCGCCCGAGGGCATCGTGCTGTCCGAAAGCGGCGCCCGCCGCCTGGCCGAACTGTCGGCCGACGAAGGCCGCCCGGTCCTGCTGCGCGTGGCCGTGGACGGCGGCGGCTGTTCCGGCTTCCAGTACCGCTTTGAACTGGTCGAGGCCGCCGAGGACGACGATCTGCGCGTGGAGCGGGACGGTCAGGCCGTGGTGATCGACCCGGTCTCCATCCCCTTCCTCAAGGGCTCCGAGATCGCCTTCGTGGACGAGCTGGCCGGCGCCCAGTTCATGGTGCGCAATCCCAACGCCGCCTCGTCCTGCGGCTGCGGCGTCAGCTTTTCGATCTGATCCCGCTTGCCTTCCGGCGTCATACTCGGGCCTGACCCGAGGATCCAGAGACACCGACGGATCAAGGCGAGCCCGAAAACTCCGTGACTCTGGATTCCCCGGTCAAGCCGGGGAATGACGATGGTCGGACATCCGCTCGGACAAACGCGGACTTGCATTTAGGATTATTCCTAATTAGCCTCTCTCCTATGAACAGCGTGTTCAAGGCCCTGTCCCACCCGGTCCGGCGGCGCATTATCGCCATGCTGAGAGGCGGGCCCATGGCGTCCGGCGACATCGCCGCGGCCTTCGACATGGCCTGGCCGACGGTCACCGGGCACCTGACCGCGCTGAAGGACGCCGGGCTGGTCAGCGCCGAGCGGGATGGATCGTCCATCCGCTATCGGCTCGACATCTCGGCGGTGGAGGAGGCGCTGGCGTTCCTGATGGATCTGACCGGCTCGCGTGACGACATGAACAAGGAGGGGTGATGAACCAGAGATTGAACCTGATCGACCTGGCCACTGCGGCGGCCAGCCTGGCCATTCTGGCCTACGCAGGCTGGATGCTGCTGTCCGGGCCGCAGGGCGCCATTCCCATGCACTACGGCGCCGATGGAGCGCCGGACCGCTTCGGCGACCGGATGGAGGCCGGGCTGGTGATCGGCTCAATGGGCCTGATGCTGGCCGGCATCGGCTGGGGCTTCGCCCATTACGCTCGCCGCACGGATGACCCGGCCCGTCGCCGGGGGCTTCTGGCCGGACAACTGGTCACCCTGCTGACCGTCGGCGCCACAGCCGCCTTCATGGTCATGATGATGACGGGCGGCGCCCTGCCCTCGCCCGCCCTGCAGATGGGCGGCATGAGCCTGCTGTTCCTGGCCGTGGGCGCCTTTCTGGGCCGGGTGGGGCCCAACATCGCCGTGGGCGTCCGAACGCCCTGGACCTTCAAGAGCCGGCTGGCGTGGGAGAAGTCCAATCGCCTGGCCGGCCGCCTGTTCAGCCTGCTGGGCCTGGCGGGCATCGTCGCCGCGCCGTTCGCCCCCCAGCCGGCCGGCATGATGGTCCTGGTCGGCGGCGTATCCATCGCGGCCCTGTGGTCCGTCCTTGAAAGCTGGCGCGTCTGGCGCGCCGATCCTGACCGCCAGCCCTTCTGAACCGGAGACCCTCATGCTCAGCGCCCTCGCCCTCGCCGCCCTGATCCAGTCCGCGCCGGTCTCGGAGGATATCTTCATCCTGTCGGAGCCCGCGCCTCTGCACGGCACGCTGCTGACCCCTGCAGAGACACAGGCCGCCGCCGTGCTGATCCCCGGCTCCGGGCCGACGGATCGCAACGGCGACCAGTTGCCCGCCATCCGGGCCGCGACCTTGCGTCTGCTTGCAGAGGGTCTGGCCGGGCAAGGCGTCGCCACCGTGCGCATCGACAAGCGCGGCGTGGGCGCCAGCGCCGCCGCGGCCCTGTCCGAAGACGCGCTGCGGTTCGACCACATGGTCGAGGACGCGCGCGCCTGGGCCGCGGACCTGGCGATGCGGACCGGCCGGGACTGCGTCTGGCTGATGGGCCACAGCGAGGGCGGGCTGGTGGCCCAGGTCGCGGCGGCGGACAATCCGCAGGTCTGCGGCGTCGTCCTGCTGGCGTCTGCCGGACGCCCGGCGGCGGACATCCTTCGCGAACAGTTGGCCGCCCTGCCCCAGCCCCTGAACGATCAGGCCCTGCACGGGCTTTCCGAACTGGAGGCCGGGCGCACCGTGGAGACCGTCCCCGGACTGGAGGCGCTGTTCCGCCCCTCGGTCCAGCCCTATCTGATTTCGTGGTTCCGGCATGACCCGCGCGAACTGGCGGCGGCCTATGATCGGCCCATGCTGGTGGTTCACGCCGAGCGCGACATTCAGGTGAACGAAGTGGACGCCGACGCCTTGGAGACCGCCCAGCCGAACGCCCGGCGTCTCGATCTTGAGGGCGTCAACCACGTGCTGAAGGCCGCGCCCGAGGATCGCGCGGGCAACATCAGCGTCTATGCCGATCCCGACGCCCCGCTGGCCGAGGGCCTGGCGGACGCGGTGGCGGCGTTCATTCTGGAGAACTGACGCCGATCAGGCGTCCAGGACGGCGTCCAGGGCGGTGGCGACTTCGTCGATTCCGCCCATGCCGTCGATCTCCACCAGCTTGCCCTTGCTTTGGTAGTAAGGCAGCAGCGGCGCGGTCTGGCGATTGTAGACCCCCAGACGCTCCTTGAAGGTCTCTGGGTTGTCGTCCGGGCGGCCCTGTTCGGCGAAGCGCCTGGCGATGCGGTCGATCAACGCCGCGTCATCGACCTTGAGACGGATCACCTTGTCGATGCCGCTGCCCCGTTCGGCCAGCATGGCGTCCAGCGCCTCGGCCTGGGCCACGGTGCGGGGAAAGCCGTCGAAGATGGCGCCGCCGGCGGCCTCGGCCTCAGGCAGGCGCTCCTTGATCAGGGCGATGACGATCTCGTCCGTCACCAGATCGCCGCGCGCCAGCACGTCCTTGACCGTCTGGCCCAGCTCCGAGCCCGAGGCGATGGCCGCGCGCAACATGTCGCCGGTGGACAGCTGAACCATGCCGCGCTGCTCGACGAGCCGCTTGGCCTGGGTTCCCTTGCCCGCCGCGGGCGGTCCAAACAGGATGATGTTCAAGTCGCAGCCCTCCCCGGCCGGTTTATTTGCGGCCGGGCGCCAGGGCCCCGCGGCCACGCAGCTTGGCCTTCTTGATGAGGCCTTCGTACTGGTGGGCCAGCAGATGTGACTGAATCTGGGCCACCGTGTCCATGGACACCACCACCACGATCAGCAGCGAGGTGCCGCCGAAATAGCCGAGGCTGGCGAAGCGGGTGATCATGAACTCCGGCAGCAGACAGACCGCCGTGATGTAGGCCGCGCCGATGGTCGTCAGGCGGGTCAGCACATAGTCCAGATACTCCGCCGTGCGCTTGCCCGGACGGATGCCCGGCAGGAAGCCGCCGTACTTGCGCAGGTTCTCGGCCGTGTCCTCCGGATTGAAGGTGATGGAGGTGTAGAAGAAGCAGAAGAAGATGATCAGCGCGCCATAGAACACCATGAACACGGGCTGGCCGTGCTGCATCTGTCCCACGATCCACTGCATCCACGGACCCATGTTGGCCTGCGGGGCCATGGCGGCCACCGTGGTCGGCAGCATCAGCAGGGACGAGGCGAAGATGGCCGGGATGACGCCGGCGGTGTTGACCTTCAGCGGCAGGAAGGAGCTTTCGCCGCCGACCATGCGGTTGCCCTGCTGTCGCTTGGGATACTGGATCAGCAGGCGACGCTGGGCCCGCTCCATGAACACGATGAAGACCACCACGGCGATGGACAGGACGGTGATGAACAGCAGGGCGAAGGCCGAGATCTGACCCTCCTGGGCCAGGCCCAGCAGACGGCCGATGGCGCTGGGCAGAACCGCCACGATGCCGGCGAAGATGATCAGGCTGATGCCGTTGCCGACGCCACGCGCCGTCACCTGCTCACCAAGCCACATCAGGAACATGGTGCCGCCGGTCAGGGTCACGACCGTGGTCAGCACGAAGAAGGCGCCCGGCTGATCGACCATGCCCTGCGAGTTCTGCAGGCCCACGGCGATGCCGAAGGACTGGGCGATGGCCAGCACGACCGTCAGGTAGCGCGTGTACTGGTTGAGCTGCTTGCGGCCGGCTTCGCCGCCTTCCTTCTTCAGCTTCTCCCACGGCGGATAGACCGCCTGCATCAGCTGCACGATGATGGACGCCGAAATGTAGGGCATCACGTTCAGGGCGAAGATCGCCATACGCTCGACCGCGCCGCCCGAGAACATGTTGAACATGTCCAGGATGCCGCGCTGCTGGTCCGGGTTTCCGAAGAAGTCCAGGAACGCCTGCGAATTGATGCCCGGGATCGGGATGTAGGTGCCGATGCGGTACACGATCAGCGCCATCAGGGTGAACAGGAGGCGCTTGTGCAGCTCCTTCGCGCGGGCGAAAGAGCCGAAATTCATGTTCGCGGCGAGTTGTTCGGCGGCCGAAGCCATATTGTGTGTCCCCCGAGGACGCTGACGGTTCGACGTCAGATAGGTGAAAAGCGGCCCTCATGCGAGGGCCGCCTTTGTCTAATCGTCATCGCGGACCTGGCGCGCGGCGCCGGGCCGCGATGACGACGGGTCTCAAGCCTTGGGCTTGCCGCGGGCGGCGTTGCGCTTGTCGACGCGCGCCTTGGCGGCTTCCTCGGCGGCGATGCGCTGTTCGACGACCGAGCCGCCGGCCGCCTCGATGGCCTTCTTCGCGCCGGCCGAAGCCGACCAGACAACCAGGTTCAGCTTGGCCTTCAGTTCACCGGTTCCCAGAACGCGCACGCCGTCCCGGGTGCGGCGCAGGACGCCGGAGGCGACCAGGGCCTCGCCGTTGATCTCGGCCTTGGCGTCCAGCTTGCCGGCGTCCACGGCGTCCTGCAGACGCCACAGGTTCACTTCGGCCAGCTTCAGCGCGTTCGGATTGTTGAAGCCGCGCTTGGGCATGCGCATGTACAGCGGCATCTGGCCGCCTTCGAAGCCGCCGATGGCGACGCCCGAACGGGACTTCTGGCCCTTGACGCCGCGTCCAGCGGTCTTGCCCTTGCCCGAACCCGGGCCGCGGCCGACGCGCATGCGCTTCTTGTGGGCGCCTTCATTGTCGCGGATTTCGTTCAGTTTCATGTGCCTGATCCTTTCGGGTTCTCGCGCCTGGCGAAGCCAGACTCGGCGTTGAAAAATTGAACGGCCGCTTCTAGGCGGCCCGTCATCAGAGTGCAACAAGCGAAACGCCCTCCCCCGAACCGGGAGAGGGCGAAACGGCTTACTTCTCGACCACTTCCACCATGTGGGCGACCTTGGCGATCATGCCGCGCACCGAAGGGGTGTCCTCCAGCGTGGACTCGCGGCCCATGCGGTTCAGGCCCAGGCCCGCCAGGGTGGCGCGCTGGTCGTTCTTGCGGCGGATCGGGCTGCCGATCTGACGCACGGTGACGGTCTTCTTGTCCTTGGCGGCCATCTATCAGCCCTCCACGGCTTCAGGCGACGAGGCGCCGTCGTTGCGGCGACCCAGCAGATCCGAGACCTTCTTGCCGCGCTTGGACGCGACCTGACGGGGGGACGACTGGACCTTCAGCGCCTCGAAGGTGGCGCGGATCATGTTGTAGGGGTTGGACGAGCCGGTGGACTTGCCCACCACGTCCTGCACGCCCAAGGTCTCGAGAACGGCGCGCATCGGGCCGCCCGCGATGATGCCGGTGCCGGGAGGCGCCGCGCGGACCATGATCTTGCCGGCGCCCCAGCGGCCGTTGCCGTCGTGGTGCAGGGTGCGGTTCTCGCGCAGCGGCACGCGGATCATCGTCTTCTTGGCTTCTTCCGTCGCCTTGCGGATGGCTTCCGGCACTTCACGCGCCTTGCCATGACCGAAGCCGACCCGGCCCTTGCCGTCGCCCACCACCATCAGGGCGGCGAACGAGAAACGACGGCCGCCTTTGACGGTCGCGGCCACACGGTTGATGTGGACCAGCTTTTCAACGATGTCGCTGTCCGGGCCGTCGGCCTGGGGAGCGTTGCGGTTGTCACGACGATTGCGATCGTTGCCGCCGCCGCCGCGTTGGGGTTGGTGCGCCATGCTGCGGTTCCTTAGAAGTTCAGGCCGGCTTCGCGCGCGGCTTCCGCCAGCGCCTTAACCCGACCGTGATAGATGTAGCCGCCGCGGTCGAAGACCACGTCCTTGACGCCCTTTTCGATGGCGCGTTCGGCGATCAGCTTGCCGATGCGCGTCGCGGCGTCGACATCCGAGCCCTTGTTCTTCTTGCCCTTCTCGCCTTCCAGCGAGGAGGCCGAAGCCACCGTGACGCCCTTGGCGTCGTCGATGATCTGGGCCGAGATGTTCTTGTCCGAACGGTGGACCGACAGGCGCAGACGACCATTGGCCACCGCCTTGAGGCGACGACGGGTGCGCTCGCTGCGGCGCTTTGCGGTTTGGATAGAAGAGAGAGCCATGACTTACTTCTTCTTGCCTTCCTTACGCCGGACCTTTTCGCCGGCGTAACGGATGCCCTTGCCCTTGTAGGGTTCGGGCGGACGGAGCTTGCGGATCACCGCGGCGATCTGACCCACCGACTGCTTGTCGGAGCCCGAGATCTTGATCTCGGTCTGCTTGGGCACGGCGAAGGTGATGCCGGCGGGCGGGGCGATGTCCACGTCGTGGCTCAGGCCCAGCTGCAGGGACAGCGACTGACCCTTCATGGCGGCGCGGTAGCCCACGCCGACCAGTTCCAGGGTCTCCTCGAAGCCGTCGGTCACGCCGATCACCATGTTGGCGACCAGGGTGCGCGACAGGCCCCACATGGAGCGGGCCCGCTGGGTGTCGGAACGCGGGGTCAGCGAGAGCTCGTCGCCCTCGTGCTTGACCTCGATGTCGTCGACCACGGTCCACGTCGCTTCGCCCTTGGGCCCCTTCACCGAAACGGTCTGGCCGTCCAGGGTCAGGGTCACGCCCTTGGGCACGGAGATGGTTTGCTTGCCGATCCGGGACATATCAATACACCTTGCAGAGGACTTCGCCGCCCACGTTGGCCTCGCGGGCCGCCGTGTCGGACATGACGCCCTTGGAGGTGGACAGGATCGAGATGCCCAGGCCGTTCTTGACCGGCTTCAGGTCGCCGATGGCCGAATAGACGCGGCGGCCAGGCTTGGACACGCGGCTGATTTCCGCGATGACCGGCTGGTCATCGAAGTACTTCAGCTCGATCTCGAACTGCGGGAACTCACCGGGGTTCTGAACCAGCGAATAGCCGCGGATGTAGCCCTCGTCCTGCAGCACGTCGAGGACGCGCTGGCGCAGGCGGGAAGCCGGGGTGAGCACCTTGGAACGCTTGCGCATGGCGGCGTTCCGGATGCGGGCGATCATGTCGCTCAGGGGATCGTTGATCATCATGTCTGTTCGCTCCCCTTACCAGCTGGACTTGGTCATGCCGGGGATCTGTCCCAGCGATGCGAGTTCGCGCAATGCGATACGGCTCATCTTGAGCTTGCGGTAGTAGGCGCGCGGACGGCCCGTGACCTCGCAGCGGTTGCGGATGCGAACGGCGGCCGAGTTGCGCGGCAGCTTGGCGAGCTTGAGGCGAGCCTCGAAGCGCTCTTCCAGCGGCTTGCTCTCGTCGTTGGCGATCGCCTTGAGCGCGGCGCGCTTCTCGGCGTATTGCGCGACGAGCTTCTTGACGCGTTCGTTGCGGTTGACGGCGGATTTCTTAGCCATATCGGTTCTTTTCCCTTCCCGCTCAGTTCGTCACGAACGGGAACTTGAACTCGGTGAGGAGAGCCTTGGCTTCCTCATCGGTCTTGGCCGTGGTGCAGACGACAATGTCCATGCCCCACATCTGGTCGATCTGGTCGTAGTTGATTTCCGGGAACACGATGTGCTCGCGCAGACCCGTGGCGTAGTTGCCGCGACCGTCGAACGAGGTGCCCTTCAGGCCCCGGAAGTCCTTCACGCGCGGCAGGGCCACGGTGATGAAGCGGTCCAGAAACTCGTACATGCGGTCGCCGCGCAGCGTGACCTTGCCGCCAATGATCATGCCTTCACGCAGCTTGAACCCGGCGATGGAGTTGCGGGCCTTGGTCGGCACCGCCTTCTGGCCGGCGATCATGGTCAGATCCTTGAGGGCCGTGTTGGCCTTCTTGGTGTCCGCCACCGCTTCGCCGATGCCCATGTTCAGGACGATCTTGTCCAGACGGGGGGTCTGCATGGCGTTGGTGTAGCCGAACTTCTCGGTCATCAGGGCGCGGATGCGGTCCTGATAATCGGCCTTCAGCCGGGGGGTGTACTTTTCGGTGGCCATCAGATGACGTCTCCGGTCGTCTTGGCGAAGCGGACCTTCTGGTCCTTCTCCACCTTGAAGCCCACGCGGGTCGCCTTGCCGTTGGCGTCGGCGATCGCGACGTTCGACAGGTGAAGCGAGGCTTCCTTGTGCTTGATGCCGCCGTTCGGGTCAGCCTGGGTCGGGCGCGTGTGGCGCTGGACCATGTTGACGCCCTGGACGACGACGCGGTTCTCGGACGGCAGCACCTTGACCACCTGGCCCGTGCGGCCCTTGTCCTTGCCGGTCAGGACGATCACGTTGTCGCCCTTCTTGATCTTGGCGGCCATGTTACAGGACCTCCGGAGCCAGCGAGATGATCTTCATGTGGTTCTTGGCGCGCAGTTCGCGAGGAACCGGGCCGAAGATCCGCGTGCCGACCGGCTCGTTCTGCTTGTTTACGATGACAGCAGCGGACTTGTCGAAGCGGATCACCGATCCGTCCTTGCGCTGGATGTCCTTGGCGGTGCGCACGACGATGGCGCGCACGACGTCGCCCTTCTTCACGCGGCCGCGCGGAATGGCTTCCTTGACGGAAGCGACGATCGTGTCGCCCACCGAGGCGTAGCGGCGCTTGGAGCCGCCCAACACCTTGATGCACATGACCCGGCGAGCGCCCGAATTATCGGCCACCTCCAGGTTAGTTTGCATCTGGATCATGGGATCCGATCCTTCTTCTTAACTGGCCGAGGCCTGGGTGTCGGAGACGACTTCCCAGCGCTTCAGCTTGGACTTCGGGGCGCACTCGGCGATGCGGACGATTTCGCCTTCCTTGGCGACGTTCGCTTCGTCGTGAGCGTGGTACTTCTTGGACAGGCGCACCGTCTTCTTCAGAAGCGGGTGCAGAATGGTGCGGTTGACGCGGACCACCACGGTCTTGTCGCCCTTGTCGGACACGACCACGCCTTCGAGAATACGCTTGGGCATCTTCGTTTCCTTACGAGGCCGCCTGCTTCTCGCGCAGAAGCGACGAGACGCGGGCGATGTCCTTGCGGACTTCATTGACGCGGTGCGTCTTCTCAAGCTGGCCGGTGGCCGCCTGGAAGCGCAGGTTGAACTGTTCCTTCTTGAGCTTGATCAGCTCGTCGGACAGCTGGTCCGGGGTCTGGCCCCGCAGGTCGGCGATCTTGGTCATGCCGCTTGCTCCGAATGGGCGACGCCGGCGTCAAGGCGGGTGACCACCTTGGTGCGGATCGGCAGCTTGGCGGCGCCCAGGCGCAGCGCCTCGCGGGCGATGTCGTCCGGCACGCCGTCGATTTCAAACATCACGCGGCCCGGGGCCACGCGGGCGGCCCAGTGATCCACCGCGCCCTTGCCCTTGCCCATGCGGACCTCGGCGGGCTTGCCGGAGACCGGCACGTCCGGGAAGATGCGGATCCACACACGGCCCTGGCGCTTCATCTGGCGGGTGATCGCGCGGCGGGCCGCCTCGATCTGACGCGCGGTGATGCGCTCGGGCTCCATGGCCTTCAGGCCGTAGGAGCCGAAGTTCAGCGCGAAGCCGCCCTTCGAGGCGCCGTGGATACGGCCCTTGAACGCCTTGCGGAATTTGGTCTTTTTGGGTTGCAGCATGACTTAGCTCTCACGTCCCCGGTCACGGCGCGGACCGCGGTCACCGCGGGGGCCACGCTCGCGGCCTTCATTCGACGACGGGCCGGAAGCTTCCTGGGCCCAGCGCTTGTCCTGCGCCATCGGGTCGTGCTCCAGCACCTCGCCCTTGAAGACCCACACCTTCACACCGATGATGCCGTAGGTCGTCTTGGCCTGGATGAAGCCGTAGTCGATGTCGGCGCGCAGGGTGTGCAGCGGCACACGGCCTTCGCGATACCATTCCATCCGCGCGATTTCCGCGCCGCCCAGACGGCCCGACACGTTGATCCGGACGCCCTTGGCGCCCAGACGCATGGCGGACTGCATCGCGCGCTTCATGGCGCGACGGAACGCGATCCGGCGCTCCAGCTGCTGGGCGATGTTCTCGGCGATCAGCTGGGCGTCGGTCTCGGGCTTGCGGACCTCGACGATGTTCAGGTGAACCTCGCCCTCGGTCATCGCCGCGATGTCCTTGCGCAGCTTCTCGATGTCGGCGCCCTTCTTGCCGATCACGACACCCGGACGGGCGGCGTAGATCGTCACGCGGCACTTCTTGTGCGGACGCTCGATGATGATGCGCGAGACCCCGGCGCCCGACAGGCGACCCTTCAGGTATTCACGCAGCTTCAGGTCCTGGTGCAGCAGGCGCGCATAGTCGCGGTCGCCGGCGAACCAGCGGCTGTCCCAGGTGCGGTTGATGCCCAGTCGGAAGCCGACCGGATTGATTTTCTGTCCCATCAGGCGGCCTCGCCGGCTTCACGGACCACGATGGTGATCTCGCTGAACGGTTTCAGGATGCGCGACGAGCGACCGCGAGCGCGGCTCGCGAAACGCTTCATCACCATGTTCTTGCCCACGAAAGCCTCGGCGACGATCAGATTGTCGATGTCGAGGTTGTGGTTGTTCTCGGCGTTGGAGACGGCCGAGTACAGCGCCTTGCGCACGTCGGTCGAGATGCGCTTGCGGCTGAATTCCAGCTCGTTCAGCGCCTTCTGGACCGGCAGGCCGCGGATCGACTGCGCGACGAGGTTCAGCTTCTGAGGGCTGATGCGCACGTTGACCAGCTTGGCGCGGGCTTCGGCGGCGCCGACACGGCGCGGATTGGAGGACTTGCCCATGGCTTACTTCCTCTTGGCCTTCTTGTCCGCCGCGTGACCCGGGAAGCTCCGGGTCGGGGCGAACTCGCCGAACTTCATGCCGACCATGTCCTCGGACACGTGCACAGGGATGTGCTTCTGCCCGTTGTGGACACCGAAGGTCAGGCCGACGAACTGCGGCAGGATGGTGGAGCGGCGCGACCAGGTCTTGATCACGTCCTTGCGGCCCGAGGTCTGGACCGTTTCGGCTTTCTTGAGGAGATACCCGTCGACAAACGGGCCTTTCCAGGACGAGCGGGCCATATCAGCGAGCCTTCTTCACGTGGCGGCTACGGATGATGAACTTGTCCGTGGCCTTGTTCTTGCGGGTGCGGGCGCCCTTGGTGTCCTTGCCCCACGGCGTGACCGGGTTGCGGCCGCCCGAGGTGCGACCCTCACCACCACCGTGCGGGTGGTCGATCGGGTTCATGGCGACGCCGCGAACGTGCGGACGGAAGCCCATGTGACGCTTGCGGCCCGCCTTGCCCAGGTTCTGGTTCATGTGGTCCGGGTTGGACACGGCGCCGATGGTGGCCATGCAGCCGTCCAGGACCATGCGCAACTCGCCCGAACCCAGACGGATCTGCGCGTAGCCCTGGTCACGGCCGACCAGCTGGGCGTAGGCGCCGGCCGAACGGGCCAGCTGGGCGCCCTTGCCCGGCTTCATCTCCACATTGTGGATGATGGTGCCGACCGGGATCGAGCGCAACGGGGCGGCGTTGCCCGGCTTCACGTCGACCTTTTCACCGGCGACGATCTGGTCGCCGGCCTTCAGGCGCTGCGGCGCGATGATGTAGGTCTTCTCGCCGTCGGCGTAGTTCACCAGGGCGATGAATGCGGTGCGGTTCGGGTCGTACTCAAGACGCTCCACCGTGCCGACCACGTCGAACTTGCGACGCTTGAAGTCGATCTTGCGGTACAGCCTCTTGGCGCCGCCGCCGCGGAAGCGGACGGCGATGCGACCACCCTGCCCGCGGCCGCCTGACTTGGTCAGGCCCTCGGTCAGGGACTTCTCCGGGCGGCCTTTGTGCAGCTCGGAACGATCGACCAGCACCAGGGCGCGGCGGCCCGGCGACGTCGGATTGAAATGCTTCAGAGCCATCGGTTCAGAGCCCCGTGGTGACGTCGATCGACTGGCCTTCGGCCAGCGTCACGATCGCTTTCTTGATGTCGTTCCGACGGCCCTTGATGCCGCGGAACCGCTTGGTCTTGCCCTTTTGAACCAGGGTGTTGACCTTGACGACGTTGACCTTGAACAGGCTCTCGACCGCAGCGGCGATCTCGTCCTTGGTGGCGTTGTCCGCGACCTTGAACACGACCTTGTTCTGCTCGGAGAGCAGGGTCGACTTCTCGGTGATCAGCGGCGCCAGGATCGTGTCGTAATGACGGGCGGTGGGTTGGGCGGCAGCCATTATGCGGCCTCCTTCTCGGAGAAGCGGGCCTCGATCGCCTCGACGGCGGCCTTGGTCAGCACCAGCTTGTTCGCGCGCAGGATGTCATAGACGTTCAGGCCGGCGTTCGGCAGCACGTCGATGTGCGGAATGTTGCGGGCGGCCAGACCGAAGCCGGCGTCCACTTCCGGACCGGCGATGATCAGGGCCTTGTCCCAGCCCAGCTTGCCGAAGGTGGCGCGCAGGGCCGAGGTCTTGGCTTCCTTGACCGTCAGGTCCGACACCACCACCAGCTCGCCGGCCTTGACCTTGGAGCTGAGGGCGTGGCGCAGGGCCAGGGCCCGGACCTTCTTGGGCAGCGAGAAGCCGTGATCGCGAACGATCGGGCCGAAGGCGCGCGAACCACCAACGAACTGGGGCGCACGACGCGAACCGTGGCGGGCGCCGCCGGTTCCCTTCTGCTTGTACATCTTCTTGCCGGTGCGGCTGTTCTCGTTGCGGGTCTGGACCTTGTGGGTGCCGGCGCGGCGTTTGGCCAGCTGCCAGTTCACCACACGGGCCAGAAGGTCGCCGCGGATGTCCTCGATGCCGAACACAGCGTCGTTCAGCTCGATGTCGCCGGCCTTCTTGCCGTCGAGATTGGTTACAGCGATTTTCATTGCTCTTCACCGCCTTCGGAGGCTTCAGCCGCCACGGCTTCATCGGCCGGCTTGTCAGCGGGTTGCGAAGCGGCTTCGGCGCCGGCCTTCCTGAACGCGCCGGGGAACGGCAGGTCGGCCTGGTTCTTCTTGTTGGCGTCGCGGACCTTCACATAGGCGCCGTCGTGGCCGGGCACAGCGCCCTTGACCAGGATCAGGCCGCGCTCGGTGTCGATGCGGACGATGGTGAGGTTCTGCTGGGTGACAGTCTCCTGCCCCAGGTGACCGGCCATCTTCTTGCCCTTGAAGACCTTGCCCGGATCCTGACGCTGGCCGGTCGAACCGTGCGAACGGTGCGACACGGACACGCCGTGGGAGGCGCGCAGGCCGCCGAAGTTCCAGCGCTTCATGGCGCCGGCAAAGCCCTTGCCGATGGTCAGACCCTGGATGTCCACCTTCTGGCCGGTGACGAAGTGGTCGGCCGTGAATTCGGCGCCCACGTCGATCAGCGCATCTTCCGACACGCGGAACTCGGTCACATACCGCTTCGGCTCGACTTCGGCCTTGGCGAAGACAGCTCGTTGAGCCTGGTTGGTTCTCTTCGCCTTCCTGGAGCCGGCGCCCAGCTGAAGCGCGACGTAACCGTCACGCTCCTGGGTGCGCTGGCCAACGACCTGACAGCCATCAAGCTGCAGGACGGTGACCGGAATGTGCGCGCCGTCTTCAGCGAAGACGCGCGTCATTCCCAGCTTCTTGGCGATCACGCCCGTACGCATGTCGGATCCCGCCTCTTCTCTCTTAAATCTTGATTTCGACGTCCACGCCGGCGGACAGGTCGAGCTTCATGAGCGCGTCCACGGTCTGCGGGGTGGGGTCGACGATGTCGAGCACGCGCTTGTGCGTGCGGATTTCAAACTGCTCGCGCGACTTCTTGTCGACGTGCGGCGAGCGGTTGACGGTGAATTTCTCGATCAGAGTCGGCAGCGGAATCGGGCCGCGAACAGTCGCGCCGGTACGCTTGGCCGTGTTGACGATTTCGCGCGTGGAATGGTCCAGGACGCGATGATCGAAGGCCTTCAGCCTGATGCGGATGCTTTGATCCATATCGGTTGTTTTTCCTACAGCGGTCGGTGGACCGCGTCCCTGTGAACCATTTCAAAGACCGGAGCCTTTGGGTCTGACGACCCTCAGGGTACGCACGTCCGCAAAAACGATCGGCCCACGCAGGAACCTGCGAAGGCCGGTGAACTCCTGGGCACTGTAAAGAACAGGGTCTCAGGTCGTTCCTGCGGGCCGCGTCTGCACCCGGGGGTGCACAGCCGGTCCAACAAGAGTGGGGGCTTATGACGGTTGATTCCGCTTTCGTCAAGCGGATCGCCGCCGGAAAAGCCGGAAAGACGAAAGGGCCCCGCGGACCGGCCGCGAGGCCCTCGCCTCAAATCCTCGCCCGGCCTTATTGGCCGATGCGAACGTCGCCAGACCCGGCGATGCTGCGATTGACGCTGCCCGTGGCCTCGGCCACCCAGACGTCGCCTGAGCCGGCGATCGAAACATTCACGTCGCCCGCGCGGCCGTTGAAGCGGACATCGCCTGAACCCCCGATGCGGATGTCGACGTTCGCCGCCTCACCACCGTTGATGGTGACTTCGCCAGACCCCCCGATCGCTATGTCCAGGTCGGGGCCGGTAATCCGCCCAAGTGTCACGTCACCCGAGCCCCCGATCCTGATGTCTGTCGACGCGGCAGACGCCACGTTCGCGCTCCCGGAACCCCCGATTGCGATTTCGGCGTCCCCCGTCGCACCCGTCCTGACAGCGCCCGAACCGCCAATCGCCAGATCCAGGGTCCGCGAGGTTCCCGCCCGGATCGTGCCCGACCCTGAGTTGCTGAGGTCCATGTCGCCGTCGGTGTTGGCCACGGTCCAGTCGCCGCAGCCGCGGTTACTCAGTTCGATGCTGCTGGCGCCCCGGCCGATAGAGCCGAACACCGCCCCGCCGGAGCCGCCCCGGACGATGCCGAGCAGGCGGCTGCGACCGCCCGAACGGCCGGCGTCCACGTCCACGTCGCGCGGCGTGCGCACCACCACAAGCGGCGCATCGCTGACATTGATGGTTCCGTGGCCCCGCACCTCGACCCGGGCGCCCTCCCCCGGCTGGCGCGCATCCGCCGGACCGGCGGTGCAGTTGCGCACCGCACTGCCCGACAGACCGCCATCGATGATGATGTCCGAGCCCCGGCGCGTCACCGTCAGGCGGTCCAAAGTGGATGATCCGTGTTCGATCTCCACGGCGATGTCGGTGCGGTCCTCGGGAATCACCACCACGCGGGCGACGGCGTCACGGATCTCCACCTCGCCGGCATGAGCGACCCCTGCGAGGGCGAGGGCGGCGGTGGCGGCGGCGACCAGATAGGCGGGTTTCATGGCTTGGTTCTCCCTGTCTTGTTGACAGGAATTCGCCACAAAGCCCGCGGGAAGTCATTTTAAATCGAGGTCATGAACCCTGTGTCATCTTTCCTTCTCCCACTGGGAGAGGGGGATGAGGGTCGGGACGTCTCGAACTGGATCAGTTCGAGACCTTCTCCACCTGGTTGTATTCCAGGTCCACCGGGGTCGGACGACCGAAGATGGACACGGCCACGCGCAGACGCGCGCGCTCCTCGTCCACGCTCTCCACCGCGCCGTCGAAGCTGGCGAACGGGCCGTCGATGACCTTGACGGTTTCGCCGATGTCGAACTGGATGGTGGGCTTGGGACGCTCCACGCCCTCCTCCACGGCGCCGATGATGCGCTCCACTTCCTTGTCCGAGACCGGCAGCGGACGCGTGCCGCCCTGGGAGCCCAGGAAGCCGGTCACCTTCGGAGTGTTCTTGACCAGGTGATAGGCCTCGTCGCTCAGCTCCATCTTCACCAGCACATAGCCGGGGAAGAATTTGCGCTCGGAGTTCACCTTGCGGCCGCGACGGATCTCGACCACGTCCTCGGTCGGCACCAGGATTTCGGAGAAATTCTCCTCAAGACCCTGCTGGCGCGCCTGGTCGCGCAGGTGCTGCGCCACCTTCTTCTCGAAGTTGGAGTGGGCGTGGACAATGTACCACTTGTGCCGGGGGTTGCTCGGCTTGGTTTCGGGCGCCGCATCGGTCACGTGCGCGTCTCCTTGTTTGTTTTTATCGGCCGAAGGAAATGATCTGCTGGAAGACCCAGCCCAGGCCGAAGTCCACCACCCAGAAGAACAGGGCGGCGATCAGCACCAGGATCAGGACCATCACCGAGGTGATCCAGGTCTCCTTGCGGCTGGGCCAGGTGATCTTGCGGGCTTCGGCGCGCACCTGAGACAGGAACTGGGCCGGCGAGGTCTTCTTCCTGGGCGCCGGAGCGTCCACGGTCACGGTTTGCCCCGCGCCCGCCGCCGCCGTCTGCGTCCTGTTTCCTCCGCGGCGTCCGCCGGGAGATTTCGCCTTGGCCATCTGTTCGTCTCTAACGCTTCAAAGGTGTCTGGATCGCCAGATGGGGAAGGTCCCATGCCGCGACAACGGGGTGGCAGGAGTTGAGGGACTCGAACCCACGACCCCCGGTTTTGGAGACCGGTGCTCTACCAGCTGAGCTAAACTCCTATGGCCCCGGACAAAGAACAGCGCGCCGCAAGGGCGGACCCCACGGCGCGCAAGGCCTTCGCCAGACCGGGGGCTATGCCCCACGCCGCGCCGCATTTCAAGCGGGGATGCGCGTCCGGCCCGTCAATCCTGCTCTTCAGCCGCCTCCCGGGCCGCCCGCTCTTCTTCCTTGCGGATCAACTGGGTGAAAAGCAGCTTGTCGATGCGGCGGTCATCCATGTCGATGACCTCCACCTCGAAGCGGCCCAGCTGCAGCACCTCGCCTTCATCCGGCACCCGGGACAATTTGTGCAGGACCAGGCCGGCCACGGTGTGGAAGCCGTCCGTCTCGCCGAACTCCTCGCCCAGCTCGTCGGCCAGTTCGTCGATGTCGGTGCGTCCGTCCACCAGCCAGCTGCCGTCCTCGCGCTTGATGATGTCGGCGTTGGGCTCGTCGTGGCTCTCGTTGAAGTCGCCGGCGATCATCTCCAGCAGGTCGGTGGCGGTGACCACCCCCTCGAAGGCGCCGTACTCGTCCACCACAAAGGCCATGTGGACCTTGGAGCCTTTCAGAATCTCCAGCGCCTTCAGCACTGATGTGGACTGGGGAATGAAGGCCGGTTCGGCGACCAGCTTCTCGATGTTGAACTCGCCGTTGTCGAGCAGGCTGTCCAGCAGGTCCTTCTTGTGGACCACGCCTATGGGATTATCCACGTCGCTCTCGCGCGCCACCACGATGCGCGAATAGGGGCAGGTGCGGATCTCGTCGCGCAGCTGCTTTTCGGTGTCGTCCAGGGCGATCCAGAACACCTCCGGGCGCGGCGTCATGGCCACCCGGATGGGGCGGTCCCCCAGACGCATGATCTCCTCGATCATCAGCTGCTCCTCGGGCTCGATGAGACCGGCCGAGGTGCCTTCCGCCAGAATGGTCTCCACTTCCTCCTGGGTGACGTCCGTGCCGTCCCTGTCCTTGATGCCCAGCGCCTTCAGGATTCCGGATGTGGAGATCGTGAGAAGCATCACGAACGGCTTGAGCACCACGGCCACAGCCGAGATCGGCGCCGCCATCAGGGAGGCCACCGCCTCGGGAAAGATCAGGGCGATCCGCTTGGGCACCAGTTCGCCCACGATCACCGACACATAGGTGATGCAGACCACCACCAGGCCCGTGGCGAACACCTCCGACCAGGCCGCTGCGGCCGGAAAGGTCGCCTCGAGGAAATCATTGATCTCGCCGGCGATGCTGGCCTGGCCGTAGGCGCCGGCGAGAATGCCGATGAGAGTGATGCCCACCTGGACGGACGAGAGGAACTGTGTCGGCTCCTCCGACAGCTTCAGCGCCTTGCGCGCACCCCTGTCGCCCCGGTCGGCGCGGGCCTGAAGTCTGGATTTCCGGGAGGACACGACCGCGATCTCGGTCATGGCGAAAAGCCCGTTCAGCACGATCAGGAGCAGAACGACAGCAATGGCTATGAGCAACATTTAGGGGGTTCGGAACCCGGAGACGCGGCGCGATCAGCGGCTGCCGCTTTGGCACATTATGCGATAGGCGCGGATTCCGCCACGGTTTCCTCGGAATGGGCCGGGTGCGATGCGTTCGTCAGAGGCTCATGCCGATGACGACGCCGATGAACAGCCCGATCCTGATCGCACGCAACATGGTTTCCAGATCCTTAACGTCCGCTTCCGAACGTAAAGACCAGCCCGCGGGTTGCAGCAACCGCCCTCGCCCCGTGGTTGCGGATTAACCGTGAGTTTTATCCTGGAGGGGGGGGCCAAGCTCGCCTCGCGGTTGAAGCCGTAAGGGCCTGCCTTCTCCCGATGGGAGAAGGGGGAACCCGCGCACGAAGGCGCGGAGCGGCTTCGTTCTCTGCGCGGGGGATGAGGGTCGTCAGGCCGTCAAAGGATAAACCCGACCCTCACCCTGCGCGCGAAGGACGGATGCTGGCGCATCCGTGCGCGCAGCCCTCTCCCATCGGGAGAGGGAATGGCAAAACGGCCCCGGAGTTTCCTCCGGGGCCGCTCTGTATTCAGTTCAGAAAACCGAGCTTACTCGGTGATCTTGGCCACCACGCCGGCGCCGACGG